>NZ_JBEZMO010000021.1:25156-140554 GCF_040652655.1 Streptomyces sp. NPDC048191 | reverse complement strand
ATGGTACTGCAGGGGGGACCCTGTGGGAGAGTAGGACGCCGCCGAACAATTCTTGGGAAAGGCCCACGCCACACGGCGTGGGCCTTTCTGCGTTTAAGGGGCTGGCATTTCCCCGAAGGGAGGCGGAGCCGGAGCCGGTCAGAGCCGGCCCGCCGCCTTCAGAGCCAGATACGCATCCGCCAGTGCAGGCGCCAGATCCCCCGGCGTCGCGTCCACGACCGTCACCCCGTGGCGGCGAAGCTGCTCAGCAGTCCGCTGACGCTCACTCTGGGCCTGAGCCGCTGCCGCCGCCTCGTAAACCGCTTCCGCGTTTCCCCTGGCTTGGGCCATGCGTGCGATGTGCGGATCGGACACCGAGGCGATCAGAAGCGTGTGTCGCTGAGTGAGTTGCGGAAGCACGGGGAGCAGGCCCTGTTCCACCGGTGCCGCGTCCAGCGCCGTCAGCAGCACGATGAGGGAACGGCGCGGTGCCGTACGCAGAGCCGCCGCGGTCAGGCCGCGGGCGTCGGTCTCGACGAGTTCCGGTTCCAGCGGGGCCATCGCGTTCACGAGGCCCGGCAGCACGTCTCCTGCCGAGCGGCCCTGGACCAGGGCGCGTACTCGGCGGTCGTAGGCCAGGAGGGCGACACGATCGCCGGCTCGGGAGGCCAGGGCCGCGAGGAGAAGAGCGGCGTCCATGGAGGCGTCGAGGCGTGGTGCGTCGCCCACACGGCCGGCGGACGTACGACCGGTGTCCAGGACGAGCAGGATGTGGCGGTCGCGTTCGGGGCGCCAGGTGCGAACGGCGACGGCGGACTGCCGAGCGGTGGCCCGCCAGTCGATCGAGCGGGTGTCGTCTCCGGGAACGTACTCGCGCAGGCTGTCGAACTCCGTTCCCTCCCCGCGGGTGAGCACGCTGGTGCGGCCGTCGAGTTCACGCAATCGGGCGAGCTTCGACGGGAGATGCTTTCTGCTGGTGAACGGGGGCAGGACCCGTACCGTCCAGGGCACCTTGTGGGTGCCCTGGCGGGAGAAGAGGCCGAGGGGACCGTAGGACCGGATGGTGATGCGGTCCGCTTGGCGGTCGCCGCGGCGGGTGGGGCGCAGCCTGGTGGTCACGCGTCGTCGTTCGCCCGGGGGGATGGTCAGACGGTGGCGTGAGGCCTTGGTCTCGGTTCCCGGCTGCCAACTGCTGGGAGGCCATGCGTCTCGCAGCTGTGCCCGCAGGGGACGGCGGGACGGATTGGTGACCGTGAGGGTGACGTCGGCGGTCTCACCAAGGCGGGTGGAGGTGTCGCCGGTCCGGGACAGGCCGAGCCGTCGTACGGGTGCGGCGAGGGCGTAGTCGCAGGCGCATGCGAGGGCCAGGGGGCCATTGACCGCGAGGATGCCCGTCCAGCCGGGTTCCAGGACGCCGACGGGAATCGATCCGAGGGCCGCGAGGAGGGCGGCGCGTCCGGTCAGTGCCATCAGCGGGGAACCGGGACGTGGGCGAGGACGGCGTTGATGACGGAGTCCGCCGTGACGCCTTCCATCTCCGCCTCGGGGCGCAGCTGGATCCGGTGCCGCAGGGTCGGCAGGGCGAGGGCCTTCACGTCGTCGGGGATGACGTAGTCGCGGCCCGTCAGCCATGCCCACGCGCGTGAGGTGGCCAGGAGGGCGGTGGCACCGCGCGGGGACACGCCGAGGGTGAGGGAGGGCGACTCCCGGGTGGCGCGGCAGATGTCCACGACGTAGGCGGTGATCTCGGGAGACACGGCGGTCTTGGCGACGGCGGCGCGGGCCGCTTCCAGGTCGGCGGGGCCGGCGACGGGGCGTACGCCGGCGGCGTGCAGGTCGCGCGGGTTGAAGCCCGAGGCGTGGCGGGTCAGGACGTCGATCTCGTCCTGGCGTGAGGGGAGAGGGATCGTCAGTTTGAGGAGGAAACGGTCCAGTTGAGCCTCAGGGAGGGGATAGGTGCCCTCGTACTCGACCGGGTTCTGCGTCGCGGCGACCAGGAACGGTTCGGGGAGCGGGCGCGGCCTTCCGTCGACCGTGACCTGGCGCTCTTCCATGGCTTCGAGGAGGGAGGACTGGGTCTTGGGCGGGGTGCGGTTGATCTCGTCCGCGAGGAGGAGGTTGGTGAAGACCGGGCCCTCCTGGAAGGAGAACTCGGCGGTGCGGGTGTCGTAGACGAGGGAGCCGGTGACGTCGCTCGGCATGAGGTCGGGGGTGAACTGCACACGTTTGGTGTCCAGTTCGAGTGCGGATGCGAGGGTGCGGACGAGCAACGTTTTGGCGACTCCGGGGACTCCTTCAAGGAGAACGTGTCCGCGGCAGAGGAGGGCGACGACGAGGCCGGTCACGGCGGGGTCCTGGCCGACCACGGCTTTGGCGATCTCGGCGCGCAGGGCCTCCAGGGAGGCGCGGGCGGTGGCCGCGTCCCCGGTGTTCCCGGCGTTGTCAGTGGTCGGGGCCATCATGGACGGCGTACCTCTCTTTCGAGGGCGTCGAGTTGGTCGGTGAGTGCGAGGAGGGCCGCGTCGTCGCCGGGCGGCGGTCCGAAGAGGAGGGCGTGCAGGGCCTGTCCGTCGCTGGTGAGGTGCGCGGACAGGGCGGGGAGCAGCGCCTCGGGCGTGTGCGCCTGGGTGACGGGGACGCCGACGAGGGGGGCGAGGCGGGTGCGGGTGGCGGAGCGAAGAGCGGTGGCCGCGCGGTCGCGGGCGTTGGCTTTGCGGTAGAGGCGGGAGCGGCCTTCGGCGGTCTCGGAGGCGCGGATCGCGACGGGGAGTCTTTCGGGTACGAGGGGGCCGAATCGGCGTGCCCGCCAGAAGGCGGCGAGGGCCGCTGCGATGAGCAGCTGCAGGGTGCCCCAGAGCCACCCTGAGGGGAGCAGGTCGAGGAAGGTCTTCCGGTCGCCGCTGTCGGTGGCCGAAGCGTCGGAGAGCGAGGGGAGGTACCACGCCAGATGGGGGCGGGAGCCGAGGAGTTGGAGGGCGAGCGAGGCGTTGCCCTGCTTGTCGAGGCGGTCGTTGTAGAGGATGTCGGGCGCGCCGAGTACGACGGTGTCACCGCTCCCGGAGGTCTCGGGGATGCGCAGCAGGGTGGCGAGGCGCTGGCTGGGGTAGCAGGAATTGGCGCCGAGGCGGGTGGTGGTGTAGCGGATGCCACCGGTGTCGGCGCTGCCCGCGCGCCGGGCCTCGGGCAGGGTGCAGCCTGGGGCGAGTGTGGTGTCGGCGCTGGTGGCGGGGTCGGCGGCGACTCCGGGGGCGAGATGCTCGACGGACGAGCTGCCGGCCGCGATGAGAATCGTGCGCCCGCCGGATGTCGCGGTGGCCCGGCGCAGCTCGGTCTGTTGACGATTCGTCAGCAGGTCGGGCGCCGCGACCAGGAGAGTGGTGTCCGGCCCGGCTGCGGCGCGTGCCCCGCCCAGCGTGGTGACCACGCGTGTGGAGACGCCCCGTTCGGCGAGGAGTTGGGCGACGGCGCGGCTGCCGTAGGGGTCGGCGGAGCGCGGGTCCAGTTCGCCGTGCCGGACGGTGGAGCGTACGGCGGCGATGGCGACGGCCGCCGCGAGGATCAGGACGGCGGCGAGGGTGATGCCTCGCGCGCGGGTCCACACCTGGCGGACGGTGGGCGCGGTGGACGTGGTCGGTGTGGTGGCCTCGGCGGTCACTGGGCGGCCCCTTGGCGGGTCCTGTGGGCCGTGTTGGCGGTGCTGTGGTCGAGTGCGGGCCTGGTGCGCTCCAGGTCACGGTCGAGTTCGGCGATGCGGTGGTACGACTGCTGGGTCGCCCTGCGTCCGCCGTATGTCACGTCGTCGAACTCGTGGGCCGCGGCGCGCAGTCGGTCGGTGTGTGCGGGCAGGGTCCGGCCGGCCTCGGCGGCCGCTTCGTCGGCGGTGCGGCCCGGCCGGACATCGAGCAGGGTCCGCTCCTCCAGGGCCCGGACGATCGCCCGCATGCGTTCCTGTACGGCCTGGTTCCAGTGGCCCTCGGCCGCATGGGCCTCGGCGGTCGAGCGGTGTTCGGCGGCGCTGCGGGGGCGGTCGTCGAACAGGACGGTGGCGGTGGAGGGTTGCCGGCGTGGGGTGCCCAGGCGCCACCACAGGGCGGCCAGGACGGCGACGACGAACAGGACCACGACGATCAGGCCGACCGTGCCGCCGGGCGTCGCGGAGGCAGCCGAGTTGAACACCCGGCCGAGCCAGTTCCAGAACGCGTCGAGGGCGCGCTGGAACAGTCCGGGGTCGTTCTCGTGGTACATCCGCTTGGACAGTTCGCGGCGAGCCGCCTCTCGCGCGGGACCGCGCGGGATGGTCACGGGCGGCTCGTCTCCCGAGCCGCCGGATGCGTGGACGGCCGTGTCCGTCGCGCGGAGCAGGCCTCGTACGACCGTGCCGCCGGCGCCCGCCTGGGCCACCGCCGTGAGCGCTCCCCCCGTGAGACTCACCGCATCAGCTCCCGGGGACGGGGCCGGGGGCGCCGACGCCCTGTACACCGGCGGCGCGGGCCAGTTCGAGGTCGAGGGCCTCGCGGCGGATGCGTTGGTCGATGTAGAGCAGGACGGTGACGCCCGCGCTGATCGGGAGGGTGAGCGTGGTGCCGATCAGGACGCCGATCCCGCTGATGATCAGGGACGTCCAGCCGATGTGTCCGCCGCTGGTGCCGAGCACGTTGTTGATGTTGTCGCCGCTCACGCCGGCCCCGATGGCGGTGAAGGGGATGGTGATGATCGCCGAGACGATGCCGGTGATGAGCAGGGTGAGCAGCACGATGCCGAAGGTGCGCCACCAGGCGCCGCGGACGAGCTTCGCGGAGCGCTTCAGGGACTTCACGATGCCCTGCCGTTCCAGCATCAGGGCGGGTGCGGCCAGGTAGAAGCGGATTCCCAGCCACACCACGACGATGGTGGCTGCGAGCATGCCCAGGGCGAGCAGAGCGGCTCCGCCGTCGCTGTTGCCGGTGAGCAGGACGAGGAGACCGGGCAGGACTCCGACGATGACGACGGCGGCGAAGATCAGGCCGAGCACGACGAGCAGCCCGAAGAGCTTCGGAATCTGCGGCCGGGCCTCGCGCCAGGCCTCGCCGGCGCTGACCGGTCTGCCGAGGACGGCTCGGCTGGTGATGGTGGTGAGCAGCGCGGTCGCGATGATGACGGCGACCGAGCGGATCACCGAGATGACGCCGCTGCCGATCATGGTGTCGCGCAGGGCGTGGAGCGCCTCGTGGGGGCTGGCGTTGGGATCGTTGATCGTCGTCTGGAAGGCGGTGTCCTTCAGGACGAAGCCCTGCAGCAGGACGGTGCTGACGTCCAGGACGAGAGCGACCGCCAGCGAGATGCCGAGCACCGTACGCCAGTGGGCGCGCATGGTGGAGACGGCCCCGTCGAGGATCTCGCCGACGCCGAGCGGGCGCAGCGGGATGACGCCGGGCTTGGCCGCGGGCGGGGGGCCGCCCCAGCCGCCACCCCAGGCTCCGTAGCCGCCGGGGGCGCCGTATCCGGGGGGCGGGCCTCCGTAGCCGCCGTAACCCGCGGGCGGGCCGCCGTAGCCGCCGGGAGGACCCGTGTACCCGCCGCCGTAGCCGCCGGTGCCGGGAGCTCCTGGCGGGCGGCCGCCCCAGCCCGGGCCGGGGGGCGGGGGTGGCGGGGCCTGGTGGGGGCTGGGGGCACCGGTGGGCGCCGACCACTGGCCCGGTGGCGGCTGCTCCTTGGACCACTTTCCGCCCGGGCTCTGCGCGTTCGCGTCCGGCTGTGGTGCGGGCGCGGTGTCGCCGGGGCGGTCGGCAGGCTCGGCGGGACCGGACGCGCCGGGTTCCCGCCCCTCGTTCGTCGGGGCGGATCCGGGCGAGGCCCAGCCCGGAGTGTCTGTCATCTAAGCTCCTTCTCGGTGCCCGTCCGCGGTCGCGGCGGCAGGTTGGCAGCCATCGTGCCATGGGCTGGTGATCTGCGGACCGGCCGCGGCAGGCGCCGGATTCCTTCAATTGTCCGCCGGATCCGGGGCAGACTGACCGCATGGCTGATCAGCAGGCGCGAAGCGACAGGGACAAGCGGCCGACCGAGATACCTGCGATCCGATGGGAGGAACCACCCGAAGGCCCTGTGCTGGTGCTTCTCGATCAGACTCGGCTGCCCGCCGAGGAGGTCGAGTTGGTGTGCACGGACGCGTCGGCGCTGGTGGAGGCGATCCGTACGCTCGCCGTGCGCGGGGCACCGCTGCTCGGGATCGCGGGTGCGTACGGTGTCGCGCTCGCCGCCGCGCGAGGATTCGACGTTGCCGAGGCGGCCCAGGCGCTCGAGCACGCCCGGCCCACCGCGGTGAACCTGTCCGTCGGCGTGCGCCGGGCCGAGGCCGCGCATCAGGCGGCGCTCGCGAGGAGCGGCGACGCCACCGAGGCGGCGGCTGCTGCTCTGGCCGCGGCGCGGGCGTTGCACGAGGAGGACGCCGACGCCAGCGCCCGGATGGCGGCTCATGGTCTGGCGCTCCTGGACGAGTTGCTGCCCGGCGGCGGGCATCGGATCCTCACTCACTGCAATACCGGTTCGCTGGTGTCGGGCGGCGAGGGCACGGCCTTCGCGGTGGCGCTCGCGGCCCATCGCGAGGGGCGGCTGCGGCGGCTGTGGGTGGACGAAACGCGACCGCTGCTGCAAGGTGCCCGCCTCACGGCGTACGAAGCGGCCCGCAGCGGCATGGCGTACACCCTGCTCACCGACAACGCGGCGGGATCCCTGTTCGCGGCGGGTGAGGTGGACGCGGTGCTGATCGGGGCGGACCGGATCGCGGCCGACGGCTCGGTGGCGAACAAGGTGGGGAGCTATCCGCTCGCCGTACTGGCGCGGTACCACCATGTGCCGTTCATCGTGGTGGCACCGGTGACGACGGTCGACCCGGACACCCCGGACGGGGCGTCCATCGAGGTCGAGCAGCGGCCCGGCTTCGAAGTGACTGAGGTCACAGTGCCCCAGGTGCCGGTGACGGGAGCTGGCGGCGGGGTTCCGGTGACCCCCTTGGGTACCCAGGCGTACAACCCGGCGTTCGACGTGACACCGCCCGAGCTGGTGACGGCGATAGTCACCGAGGAGGGAGCCGTTTCACCCGTGACCGCCGATGCTCTTGCGGAGCTGTGTGCCAGGGCGCGCCAGGTGGCGGTCAACTGAGGTGACGGTCAACTGATGGGGCGACGTCGTCTCCACCGACGGAAACGGTCCCTCCACCTGCGGTGATCCGCGGGGAAGGGGCCGTTGACATCGGGTCACACCGTCAGGGGGACCGGATGGATCTCGTCGGCCAGGTGACCGGCGCGTTCGTGGACGCGCTGGACTGCTTCGGCCGAGGGTGCCTCGGAGAGGCAGTAGACCGTGCCGGAGTCCGGGTCGGCCCAGGCCTTTTCGAAGTGGACGCCTTCCTCGTTCTCGATGGCGAGGTCGGCCCTGTGGGCCTGCATCAGCTGATCTGCCGTGATGCCCTTCATCCCGTGGTGGACATCTATGAACTGGGGCATGGGCGTCGCGCCTCCTTCCGGCTGTCGCGTCCCGGCGCATCGCCGCGTCGCCCTTCAGGTCCGTCATGTCCATCCTGTGCGTGTGGAGCCGTGATGGCGAGCGGCGACGGTGGGTCGGCAGTGGACCGACGCGGAGCCGATATCCGTGACTGACATCGACATCGGCGGACAGGGGCAGACAGTGACCGCCCCGTACGACTATGGTCACCGGCCAGTGACCTCCCTCACCAGGGCGCCTGTCGCTGTTATGAGAATGGGATGATGTCGTTTATGAAGGGACGAGTCCTTGTCGTCGACGACGACACCGCACTGGCCGAGATGCTCGGCATCGTGCTGCGTGGTGAAGGTTTTGAGCCGTCTTTCGTAGCCGACGGCGACAAGGCGCTGGCCGCTTTCCGGGAGACCAAGCCCGATCTGGTGCTGCTGGACCTGATGCTGCCCGGGCGGGACGGCATCGAGGTGTGCCGGCTGATCCGGGCGGAGTCCGGGGTGCCGATCGTGATGCTCACGGCGAAGAGCGACACCGTCGACGTCGTCGTGGGCCTGGAGTCGGGCGCCGACGACTACATCGTCAAGCCGTTCAAGCCGAAGGAGCTGGTCGCCCGTATCCGGGCGCGGCTGCGGAGGTCGGAGGAGCCGGCGCCGGAGCAGCTGACCATCGGTGACCTGGTCATCGATGTGGCCGGCCACTCGGTGAAGCGGGACGGGCAGTCGATCGCGCTGACTCCGCTTGAGTTCGACCTGTTGGTCGCTCTCGCCCGCAAGCCGTGGCAGGTGTTCACGCGTGAGGTGCTGCTCGAGCAGGTGTGGGGCTACCGCCACGCCGCCGACACGCGGCTCGTCAACGTGCATGTCCAGCGGCTGCGCTCCAAGGTCGAGAAGGACCCGGAGCGGCCGGAGATCGTGGTGACCGTCCGCGGTGTCGGTTACAAGGCCGGACCGAGCTGACATGTCCGGGGACAGTGCCGCTTCGGCCCCCGGCCGGTCCGGGGCCCGTCCGGGGCGGCCTGTCGGCCGGGCGGCGGGTGCGCGGTTCAGGAGTCTGTTCGAGGGCGGACTCCTCGAGGGCGGGGTCCAGGGCAGCCCGGTGCTGAGGCTGTTCCTGCGCTGGGTGCGCCGTCCGTTGCTGCCGGTGATGCGGCTGTGGCGGCGCAACATCCAGCTGCGGGTCGTCGCCACGACACTGGTGATGTCCCTGGGCGTGGTCCTGCTGCTGGGCTTCGTCGTGATCGGGCAGGTGCGCAACGGCCTGCTGGACGCGAAGGTGAAGGCCTCCCAGAGCCAGGCCACCGGTGGCTTCGCGGTGGCCAAGCAGAGGGCCGACGAGGCGGCCGGCGGCACGGGCACCGGTACGGCTGCCGGGACCGGCACCGCCGACGGTACGGCGACCACGGACGGCCGGCAGGCGCAGAACGTCATCCAGTGGATGAGCGACCTCGTGGAGTCGCTGTCCAGTGGTGGCGCGGGCGCCTTCGACGTGGTCACGCTGCCCGTCGGTGACGACAGCGGCGGCGGCCGCAGCCCCCGCGGCTCGGGGAACGTCAACCCGACCTCCAGCGTGCCCGCCGACCTGCGTGAGCGGGTCAACAGCGGGACGACGGCCGCCCAGAGCTATACCCGGATCGTCTACTCCAACGGCAAGGAGTCGCAGCCGGCGCTGGTCATCGGCAAGCAGGTCAACGACCCGAACGGGCGACCGTACGAGCTGTACTACCTCTTCCCGCTCACGCAGGAGGAGAAGTCGCTGAGCCTGGTCAAGGGCACGCTCGCGACCGCGGGGCTGTTCGTCGTCGTCCTGCTCGGTGCCATCGCCTGGCTGGTGGTGCGCCAGGTCGTCACGCCGGTGCGGATGGCGGCCGGGATCGCGGAGCGGCTGTCCGCCGGCCGCCTGCAGGAGCGGATGAAGGTCACCGGCGAGGACGACATCGCACGCCTGGGTGAGGCCTTCAACAAGATGGCCCAGAACCTTCAGGTGAAGATCCAGCAGTTGGAGGACCTGTCGCGGATGCAGCGCCGGTTCGTGTCGGACGTCTCGCACGAGCTGCGCACCCCGCTGACGACCGTCCGCATGGCCGCCGATGTCATCCATGAGGCGCGCGAGGACTTCGACCCGGTGACCGCCCGGTCGGCCGAGCTGCTCGCCGACCAGCTGGACCGGTTCGAGTCGCTGCTCGCGGATCTGCTGGAGATCAGCCGCTTCGACGCGGGTGCGGCGGCGCTGGAGGCCGAGCCGATAGACCTCAGGGAGGTCGTGCGGCGCGTGGTCAGCGGTGCCGAGCCGCTCGCCGAGCGCAAGGGCACGCACATACGCGTGCTCGGCGATCAGCAGCCCGTGGTCGCCGAGGCCGACGCCCGGCGCGTGGAGCGCGTGCTGCGCAATCTCGTCGTCAACGCCGTCGAGCACGGCGAGGGCAAGGACGTCGTCGTCAGGCTCGCCTCGGCCGGCGGCGCGGTCGCCGTGGCGGTCCGCGACTACGGCGTGGGACTCAAGCCGGGCGAGGCGACACGCGTCTTCAGCCGTTTCTGGCGGGCGGACCCGGCACGCGCCCGTACCACCGGCGGTACGGGCCTGGGGCTGTCGATCGCCCTGGAGGACGCGCGGCTGCACGGCGGCTGGCTGCAGGCCTGGGGCGAGCCGGGCGGCGGCTCCCAGTTCCGGCTGACGCTGCCCAGGACCGCGGACGAGCCGCTGCGGGGATCGCCGATACCGCTGGAGCCCAAGGACTCGCGCCGCAACCGTGGTCTGGACGAGGCGGGCCTGCCCGGCGGGGGCGAGGAGAAGCGGGCGACCGTTCCGGTGCAGCAGGGCGGGGCCCAGGCGTCCGCGCTGCCGCCGCGCGCCCCGATCGCGCCTCGGCTGTCCGCCGTCGGGCCCGCGGCCGACCCGGCCGCACTGCCCGGCAACGGCAACGGCGCGCGCGTGGTGCCCCGGCCCGCCGGTGGCGCGCGCCGCGCGGACGACAGGCCCGCGACGGAAGCCGCGCCCGGCCCGGGTACGGCCCGGCCGGAGGCGGTCGCGGCGGAGGACTCGACGGAGTCAGGGGAGGCATTTCGTGGGCGCTGACCGCCCGGGGGGCGCCCGGCCAAGGCCGGGACGCGCGGTGGCCTACGCCGCCTTGGGAGCCGTACTGCTGGCCGGATGCGCCTCGATGCCCGACAGCGGGGATCTGCGCAACGTGGAGTCCACGCCGCGGCAGGACACCGGTGTCCGTGTGTTCGCCATGCCGCCGGCCGAGGGCGCCGGGCCCGCCGAGATCATGCAGGGCTTCCTGGAGGCGCTGACCAGCGACGACCCCGCGTACGACACGGCACGCAAGTATCTGACGTCCGACGCGGCGCACACCTGGCGGCCCGAGCAGTCCGCCACCGTCCTCGCCAACGGGCCGAGCATCGAGCCCGACTGCCGGGCGGGCAACGGTTCGGAGCCGACCAGCAGCGTCACCTGTGTCCTGGCGGGCAGCCAGGTCGCGACCGTGGACGCGCAGCAGGCGTACAAGCCGGCCGCCGGCTCCTACCGCAAGAAGGTGCACCTCACGCGGGACCCCAAGAACGGTCAGTGGCGCATCGACGGGCTGCCCGACGGTGTCGTCATGGGCAAGTCGGACTTCCAGCGCAACTACACGTCCGTCGACAAGTACTACTTCGCCTCCGACACCACGGTCGGGTCCACGGCGGAACCGGTGGCGGTCGCCGATCCGGTGTTCGTGCGCAGCAAGGTGGACCCGATGACGCAGATGGTGCGCTCGCTGGTGAGCGGCCCCACGCGCTGGCTCGGCCCGGTCGTCAGGTCCAGCTTCCCGACCGGTACGGCGTTGCAGAAGGACGTGTCGGGCCTGGCGCCGGACGACCAGAACAAGCTGACCGTGCCGCTGAACCTCAAGGTGTCCCAGGTCGCGGCGACCAAGTGCACCGAGATGGCGACGCAGCTCCTGTTCACGCTGCGGAACCTGGCGCCGACGCTGGAGTCCGTCGAGCTGCAGGGTGTCGGCGGCCACCGGCTCTGCGACCTGAGCGAGGAGCGCGCCGAGACCACCGCCTGGCGCGGTTCGGCCAAGAGCCCCGACAACCTGTACTACCTCGACGCCAAGCACCGGCTCGTGCGGATACCGACAGGGAGCACGACCAGCAGCGCGGCCCCGGTGCCGGGTGCGCTGGGCGAGGGCGGCAAGGCACTGGAGTCGGTGGCCGTGTCGCGGGACGAACACACCGCGGCTGGCGTCGGCGATCAGGGCAGGTCGTTGTACGTGACGTCGCTGGCGTCGGGCGGTTCGCTCGGGGACGCGCTGGTGACCAGCCAGGGTCCGACGTCGGACGACCGGCTGACGACACCCAGCTGGGACGCCCGCGGGGACCTGTGGGTGGCCGACCGCAACCCGCGGCGTCCGCGGCTGTACGTCCTCCCACAGGGCGTCGCCAAGCCGGAAGAGGTCGCGGTCCCTGACCTGTCCGGGACGATCAAGGACGCGCGCGTCGCCGCCGACGGGGCGCGCATCGCGCTCGTGGTGGAGAAGAAGAACGGCGAGCAGTCCCTGCTCATCGGCCGGGTCCAGCGCGACGACGGCACCGGGCAGGGCACGTCGGTGGTCGAACTGCGCTCCGCGGCACCCGACCTGGAGCAGGTCAGCGCCCTGTCGTGGGCCGGGGACAGCAGGCTGCTCGTCGTCGGCCGGGAGCAGGGCGGCGTGCTGCAGATGCGGTACGTCCAGGTCGACGGCTCCACGCTGGACGGCCCGGCGCCGGGCGCGGTCACCGGCGTCAAGGCGATCGCCGCGTCCGAGGACGACCGGGTACCTCTCGTGGCCTACTCGGAGGACGACGGGATCGTACGGCTGCCGTCCGGGGCGCAGTGGCAGAAGGTGGACAAGGACGGGACGGCACCGGCCTATCCGGGCTGATCGTCGGTCTGGCCGGGCTGAACGTCGGAGCAGCGTGGCTGAACGTCGGAGCAGCGTGGCTGAACGTCGGACAGCCGGGCTGAACGTCGGTCCATCCGTCGGGCGTGTCGTCGGCCGGTCCCGGGTCGGCCGACGACACGCCCGACCCCGTCCACGGCCTTGCCCACAACCCTGCCTACGGGGCATGGCCTCCCTTCCTCGACTCCGCCCGGCTACGCCCCTTTCCGCGTCCCCGAGGCCATGAGGGGGCGCCGCTCCGGCTGTCCACAGGACGTTTTCCACAGGGGTGGCCTCGCGGCTTCGGCATTGGCACAGTGGTGGACATGCGGGGGTGGTGGCGGGACCTCACCGACCTGGTGCTGCCGGCCGACTGCGCGGGCTGCGGAGCACCTCGCACGCTGCTCTGCCCGCGCTGCCGGGCCGCGCTGTACGGAGGCGCTGCGCGGCGGGTGCGGCCGGTGCCGGAGCCGGCCGGACTGCCGGTGGTGCACGCGGCGGCTGCGTACGCGGGGGAGGTGCGCACGCTCCTTCTCGCACACAAGGAGCGGGGCGTGCTGGCCCTCGCGGGAGCGCTGGGCGCGGCCCTGGCCGGGGCCGTGCGGGCGGGGCTCGGCGGGAGTGATACCGGTGCCACCGCCTCGGCCGTTTCCGGTCGTCCCGGGACGGTGCTGCTCGTCCCGGTGCCCTCCGCCCGGTGGGCCGTGCGGGCGCGTGGGCACGACCCGGTGCGGCGGATGGCCCTTGCCGCGGCCGGGGAGCTGCGGCGTACCGGGATACCGGCCCGGGTGGCGGCCGTGCTGCGTCAGCGGCGCCCGGTCGTGGACCAGGCCGGGCTCGACGCGCGGCGACGCCTCGCGAACCTCGCGGGGGCGCTGGAGGTGACGGCGGGCGGAGCCCGGCTACTCGGCTCGGGTCACGTCGTGCTCGTCGACGACCTGATCACGACGGGCGCCAGCCTCGCCGAGGCGGCGCGGGCCGTCCGGGAGGTGGCAGAAGAGCGAACTCGAGTGAGCGCAGCCGTGTACGGGGACGTAACTCGGGAAGGAAGGGATGAACGACGGACCGGACCACAGTGGGAGAGCGGTAAGTGGGTGCATGGTGCACCGGAAAATGCGGAGGTGGACCCCCTCCGGCGCGTGCTCCATGCGGCCGTGATCGCCGCCCCGCGGGATTCTTTCGAAATAAACAGGAACTGACCTCTGACTCGCATCGTTGCAGCTAGCAAGAGGGGTAATTCACCTGAACGGAGGTACGCCGGAGTAGAGGGTGACGACATCCGTCCGGGCGAGATATGTTCGGTTGTGAGGAAAGCCGCAGGCCACACCTCTCATATCGGAATGCCGTGCCACGGGGTTTTCCGCAATCACCCGTGCCGGTGGGGTGGAGACCTCGCCCCAGGGGGAGGAGGAGGTGGAAGTCACCGAGTCCGAGGTCCGGTGCTCACCGGACCTGGTGCAAAAGGGAGATGCTCCGCCGAGCGGGTGGAGCGATCCGGGAACGGAGTTCTGCGTGGACATCGTCGTCAAAGGCCGCAAGACCGAGGTGCCCGAGCGGTTCCGCAAGCACGTGGCCGAGAAGCTGAAGCTGGAGAAGATCCAGAGGCTCGATGCCAAGGTGATCAGCCTCGACGTCGAGGTGTCCAAGGAGCCCAACCCCCGACAGGCCGACCGCTGTGACCGAGTGGAGATCACCCTCCGCTCCCGCGGTCCGGTGATCCGGGCGGAAGCGGCGGCCAGCGATCCGTACGCGGCACTCGACCTGGCGGCGGAGAAACTGGACGCCCGGCTGCGCAAGCAGCACGACAAGCGTTTCTCGCGGCGAGGCGCACGCCGGATCTCGGCGGCCGAGGTGCCCGACCACGTCCCGGGCGCGGCGACGCTGAACGGCAACGGCCTCCCCGCGCAGGAGGAAGAGACGGACGGGGTGCCGACCAAGAAGATCGGCTCGCTGGAGGTCAAGGGCGACGGCCCCCTTGTCGTCCGCGAGAAGACCCACGTCGCAGCCCCGATGAGCCTCGACCAGGCCCTCTACGAGATGGAACTGGTCGGCCACGACTTCTACCTGTTCGTCGACGCGGAGACGAAGGAACCGAGCGTTGTCTACCGGCGGCACGCCTACGACTACGGCGTGATCCACCTCAGCACGGACCCGATGGTCGCTGAGGCGCAGCCCCCCGCGGCGGGTGGCACGCTGGGCGGCTGAACCACCCGGTCCACTATGAGCCGGTGCCCCTGGAAGCGCGTGTGCGCCCCCAGGGGCACCTGTGTGCGACCACTTCACGCCCCGCACGTCACCCCGGGGTCGCCCGG
Organism: Streptomyces sp. NPDC048191; assembly: GCF_040652655.1. Lineage (NCBI taxonomy): Bacteria > Bacillati > Actinomycetota > Actinomycetes > Kitasatosporales > Streptomycetaceae > Streptomyces > Streptomyces sp. NPDC048191. The sequence goes on along the minus strand of NZ_JBEZMO010000021.1, from coordinate 125,890 downwards.
GCATGAAATCATGGCCGGACCGGCCCAACCGGTGGGCCGCTGCCTTGGGTTGGCGATGGCACGGGACCACAGGCCACAGCCTCAGGGGGAGGAACGATGGCGGACACCTTCGGACCGATGCGGAACGAGGATGGCGACGACGGTGTCACCGGCATGGGCCCGGACACGGGCTCCGCGCGCGCGGAGCCGATCAGAGTCCTGGTGGTGGACGACCACGCCCTCTTCCGGCGCGGCCTGGAGATCGTGCTCGCGGCCGAGGAGGACATCCAGGTCGTCGGCGAGGCCGGCGACGGTGCCGAGGCCGTGGACAAGGCCGCCGACCTGCTGCCCGACATCGTGCTGATGGACGTTCGCATGCCCAAGCGCGGCGGGATCGAGGCCTGTACCTCCATCAAGGAAGTCGCCCCCAGCGCCAAGATCATCATGCTGACGATCAGCGACGAGGAGGCCGATCTCTACGAGGCGATCAAGGCGGGCGCGACCGGATATCTGCTCAAGGAGATCTCCACGGACGAGGTGGCGACCGCCATTCGCGCGGTGGCCGACGGGCAGTCGCAGATCAGCCCCTCCATGGCGTCCAAGCTGCTCACCGAGTTCAAGTCGATGATCCAGCGCACCGACGAGCGCCGGCTGGTCCCCGCCCCCCGGCTGACCGATCGCGAGCTGGAGGTACTCAAGCTCGTCGCCACCGGGATGAACAACCGGGACATCGCGAAAGAGCTGTTCATCTCCGAGAACACCGTGAAGAACCACGTCCGCAACATCCTGGAGAAGCTTCAGCTGCACTCCAGGATGGAAGCCGTGGTCTACGCGATGCGGGAGAAGATCCTCGAGATCCGGTAGCGGGACCGGGGGGCTAGCCGAGGGTGCGGGCGAGTTCCCTGGCCAGGGGCTCGCGCAGACCGGGTTCGTCCACCCGCTCCACTCGGACGTCCGTGCAGTTCACCCAAGTCGCCGCCTCGACCAGGGCCTGGGCGACCGCCGGGACCGCCTTCGGGCCGTCCAGCGTGACCTGCTTGGCCACCAGCGTGCGCCCCTCGCGCGCGGGATCCACCCGGCCCACCAGCCGGCCGCCCGCGAGCACCGGCATGGCGAAGTAGCCGTAGACCCGTTTGGGCCTGGGTACGTACGCCTCCAGGCGGTGGGTGAAGCCGAAGATGCGCTCCGTGCGTGCCCGTTCCCAGATCAGCGAGTCGAACGGCGACAGCAGCGTGGTGCGGTGACGGCCGCGCGGCGGGGTCGCCAATGCCGCCGGGTCGGCCCAGGCCGGCTTGGACCAGCCCTCGACCTCGACCGGCACCAGACCCGAGTCGGCGACGACCGCGTCGACCTGCTCGCCCTTGAGGCGGTGGTAGTCCGCGATGTCCGCGCGTGTGCCGACCCCGAGGGACTCGCCGGCCAGCCGGACCAGGCGGCGCAGGCACTCGGCGTCGTCCAGCTCGTCGTGCAGCAGCGCGTCCGGGACGGCGCGCTCCGCCAGGTCGTACACCCGCTTCCAACCGCGCCGCTCGACGCACACCACCTCGCCGTACATCAGCGCGCGCTCCACGGCGACCTTGGTGCCGGACCAGTCCCACCAGTCGCTCGTCTTCTTCGCGCCGCCCAGCTCCGTGGAGGTCAGCGGGCCTTCCGCCCGCAGCTGCTTGATGACCTGGTCGTAGACACCCTCGGGCAGCTCGTGGTTCCAGTGCGGGCGGTCACGGTAGGCGCGGCGGCGGAAGGCGAAGTGCGGCCACTCCTCGACGGGCAGGATGCACGCCGCGTGCGACCAGTACTCGAAGGCGTGCGTGTCCTGCCAGTAGGCGGCCTCGACCGTCTTGCGGCCGACCGCGCCGAGCCGGGCGTAGGGCACGAGCTCGTGGGAGCGGGCGAGGACCGAGATCGTGTCCAGCTGGACCGCGCCGAGGTGGCGCAGCACGCCGCGGACCCCGGACCGCCGGTCGGGCGCGCCGAGGAACCCCTGGGCCCGCAGGGCGATGCGGCGGGCGTCGTCCGCGGTGAGCGTGGTGGTCGGGCGCGGCAGCGTCGTCATGCCCCCGGACGATAGAGGGTGCCACTGACAGTGCGGGCTGACCTGCGGTTTCCCTAGGCGCGGGCGGGCAGGTACGGGGCCGTGGACGGCAGGCCGAGGTCCGACGGGAGCAGGGAGCCGACCCAGCAGTCCCGGCGCACTCCCTTGTTGTTGACCGCGGAGCGCAGGGTGCCCTCCATGGTGAAACCCGCCCGCTCCGCCACCGCGCGGGAGGCGTGGTTGCCGACCTCGGCACGCCATTCGACCCGGTCGACACCGACCGCGGTGAAGATCCACCGGCAGGCGGTGAGGGTGGCCTCGGTGACATAGCCGTGGCCGCGGTGCTCCTTGGTGGCCCAGAAGCCGACCTCCGCTACGCCGAGGGAGCGCATGGTGAGACCGAGCATGCCGGCGAGTTCCCCGCCGGTGAGGAAGACGCCGAAGGTGAACATCGAACCCTGTGCCCAGCCGTCGGGGACCAGCTGTTCGGTGAAGCCGCTCGCGTGCTCGTGCAGATACGGCGACGGCACCGTGGTCCAGCGCTGGATGTCGGGGTCCTGCGCCGCCTCGTACACCGCCTGCGTGTCGTGCGGGTCGACCGTGCGCAGGACCAGGCGGTCCGTGGTGAGTGTGACGGGTTCCATCGGCTGATTGTGCTCGGCGGTACGCGGTCCGGCCATCGTTTTTCGCTATACGTGAGCACGTGATCACAATTCGCGCAAATCCTCGCGCCGATGCGGCACTATCCGCGTTCCCCGTCCGTTGTCCTGGATGAAGCAGCCGCCAGGGCGCCAGGCCTCCCGGCCCGGCCGGGTCCTCGCATACGATGGCCGTTGCTCAGTAAGTCAAATGGAAACCGACCGTCCCAGGCCCGACCGGCAAGGAGACAAACCCCCGTGTCCGTCCTCTCGAAGATCATGCGTGCAGGCGAAGGCAAGATCCTGCGCAAGCTGCACCGCATCGCGGACCAGGTCAACTCCATCGAAGAGGACTTCGTCGACCTCTCCGACGCCGAGCTGCGGGCCCTCACCGATGAGTACAAGCAGCGGTACGCCGATGGTGAGAGCCTGGACGACCTGCTCCCCGAGGCGTTCGCCACCGTCCGTGAGGCTGCCAAGCGCGTGCTCGGCCAGCGGCACTACGACGTGCAGCTGATGGGTGGCGCCGCCCTCCACCTCGGCTATGTGGCCGAGATGAAGACCGGCGAGGGCAAGACCCTCGTCGGCACCCTGCCCGCGTATCTGAACGCCCTCTCCGGAGACGGCGTCCACATCGTCACGGTCAACGACTACCTGGCCGAGCGCGACTCCGAGATGATGGGTCGCGTTCACAGGTTCCTCGGCCTGAGCGTCGGCTGCATCCTCGCCAGCATGACCCCGGCCCAGCGCCGCGAGCAGTACAACTGCGACATCACCTACGGCACGAACAACGAGTTCGGCTTCGACTACCTGCGTGACAACATGGCGTGGTCGAAGGACGAGCTGGTGCAGCGCGGCCACAACTTCGCGATCGTCGACGAGGTCGACTCCATCCTGGTCGACGAGGCCCGTACACCGCTGATCATCTCCGGCCCGGCCGACCAGGCCACCAAGTGGTACGGCGACTTCGCCAAGCTGGTCCTGCGCCTGAAGAAGGGCGAGGCGGGCAACCCGCTCAAGGGCGTCGAGGAGACCGGCGACTACGACGTCGACGAGAAGAAGCGCACGGTCGCCATCCACGAGCCCGGCGTCTCCAAGGTCGAGGACTGGCTGGGCATCGACAACCTCTACGAGTCGGTGAACACCCCCCTCGTGGGCTACCTGAACAACGCCATCAAGGCCAAGGAGCTCTTCAAGCGCGACAAGGACTACGTCGTCATCGACGGCGAGGTCATGATCGTCGACGAGCACACCGGCCGTATCCTCGCCGGCCGCCGTTACAACGAGGGCATGCACCAGGCGATCGAGGCGAAGGAAGGGGTGGACATCAAGGACGAGAACCAGACGCTCGCCACGATCACCCTGCAGAACTTCTTCCGCCTCTACGGCAAGCTCTCCGGCATGACCGGTACGGCGATGACCGAGGCCGCCGAGTTCCACCAGATCTACAAGCTCGGCGTGGTCCCGATCCCCACCAACAAGCCGATGGTCCGCAAGGACCAGTCGGACCTGATCTACCGCACCGAGGTGGCCAAGTTCGAGGCCGTCGTCGACGACATCGCCGAGAAGCACGAGAAGGGCCAGCCGATCCTCGTCGGCACGACGTCCGTCGAGAAGTCGGAGTACCTCTCGCAGCAGCTCAGCAAGCGCGGCATCCAGCACGAGGTGCTCAACGCCAAGCACCACGAGCGCGAGGCGTCGATCGTCGCGCAGGCCGGCCGCAAGGGCGCGGTGACCGTGGCCACCAACATGGCCGGCCGTGGTACGGACATCAAGCTCGGCGGCAACCCCGAGGACCTCGCCGAGGCGGAGCTGCGCCAGCGCGGCCTCGACCCCGAGGAGCACATCGAGGAGTGGGCCGCGGCACTGCCCGCCGCCCTGGAGAAGGCCGAGCAGGCGGTCAAGGCCGAGAAGGAAGAGGTCGAGGACCTCGGCGGGCTCTACGTGCTGGGTACCGAGCGGCACGAGTCGCGCCGTATCGACAACCAGCTCCGCGGTCGTTCCGGCCGTCAGGGCGACCCGGGCGAGTCCCGCTTCTACCTCTCGCTGGGCGACGACCTGATGCGCCTGTTCAAGGCCCAGATGGTCGAGCGCGTGATGTCCATGGCCAACGTGCCGGACGACGTGCCGATCGAGAACAAGATGGTCACGCGCGCGATCGCGTCCGCGCAGTCGCAGGTCGAGCAGCAGAACTTCGAGACCCGTAAGAACGTTCTGAAGTACGACGAGGTCCTCAACCGGCAGCGCGAGGTCATCTACGGCGAGCGCCGGCGCGTGCTGGAGGGCGAGGATCTGCACGAGCAGGTCCAGCACTTCATGGACGACACGATCGACGCGTACGTCGGAGCGGAGACCGCCGAGGGCTTCCCCGAGGACTGGGACCTGGACCGGCTGTGGGGCGCCTTCCGGCAGCTGTACCCGGTGAAGGTCACCATCGAGGAGCTGGAGGAGGCCGCCGGCGACCGTGCCGGACTGACCGCCGAGTTCATCTCCGAGTCCATCAAGGAGGACATCCACGCGCAGTACGAGTCCCGGGAGGAGCAGCTCGGCTCCGAGATCATGCGTGAGCTGGAGCGCCGGGTCGTGCTGTCGGTCCTCGACCGCAAGTGGCGCGAGCACCTCTACGAGATGGACTACCTCCAGGAGGGCATCGGCCTGCGCGCGATGGCGCAGAAGGACCCGCTGGTCGAGTACCAGCGCGAGGGCTTCGACATGTTCACCGCGATGATGGAGGGCATCAAGGAGGAGTCCGTCGGCTATCTGTTCAACCTGGAGGTCCAGGTCGAGCAGCAGGTCGAGGAGGTCCCGGTCGAGGCCGAGGAACTGGTCGGCGAGGGCGCCCCCGAGACGGTTCCGGCGCAGGCCGGGGCCCGTCCGGAGATCCGTGCGAAGGGGCTGGACGTCCCGCAGCGGCGGGAGCTGCACTTCTCGGCGCCGACCGTGGACGGTGAGGGCGGCATCGTCGAGCGTGACCTGGAGGAGGACGAGCCGGTCCGCTCCGAGGCGGACGGGCTGACCCGGGCCGAGCGGCGGCGGCAGGCCAAGGGCGGCCGGCGCCGTAAGAAGTAGCGGTCGCCCGCGGCACTCCAGCCGTTGACGAAAGGGCCGGGTTCCTCTTGGGACCCGGCCCTTTCGCGTCGCTGCTCAGATGCCCTGTGCCGGGGTCGGCCGGCGGGCTGTCCCGCTGGTCCGCGCCCGCGGGGGCGGGCGTTAGGGGCGCGGGCCGGTTTCCACGGCTGTGCAGCGCCAGCGCAGGTCCTGGCCTCGTTCCAGGCGGAAGGCCAGGGCGCGGAGCCGGTCGCCGGCGGCGATGCGGGCGAAGACCTCCAGGGCGTCCTCGCTGGGGACGTAGTAGCCGATGTCGTGGACGACGGGGCGGGATCCGCGGGTGCGCAGGGGGCTGCGCTCGGCCAGGCGGGCCAGCTCGTCGTAGGCGCGGCCCGCGGTGTGGCGGAGCATCCAGTGGACGGGCCGCTGACCGCTCAGGACGGCCAGCAGACGGTCGGCGAAGACGTCGGTGGGGCGTAGCGGCGGCCTCGTGGTCTGCGGGGCTGTGAGGGCCGTGCGCGCGTTGCGGGCGGCGGCCGGCGGCAGCTCGCTCCTGCCCCTGACCGACGGCTTCCGGGGCGGGGCACCGCCCGGGCGGCGGGTGTCGTGGCGGGTCGGTGGGCGGTGGCGCGGGCGGGGCTGGAGGGTGCGGCTCATGACCTTGTTCACGGGGTCCCCGTTCGGCTGGCCCGGTTCGATACCGGGCGGTAACTCGCTGGTGGGGATCTTGTACGGGGCGGGGAGCGGGGTGGCAAGGACGGGCACGAGAGCCCCGCAGCGGCGGGCAGGTTCACCTATCCGAGGGAGTCGAGGGGCCCGGAACCCCGGTACGAGGCGGGTGCACCGGGTGAATCCACGGCCCGGAGTGGACGCCTCCAGGGGCGTGGGCAGGGACCCGAAAGGGGACGGGCGCACGTATCCTGAAGGCCCTCCGGGAGCCGCGGCAGCGGGCCTTCCCCGGGGCCTCAGCGGAGCCTTTGAGCGGAAAAGAGCGGCCAGCATGCGCGTCTACGTCCCCCTGACCCTCCCCGGTCTCGCCGAGGCGCACAAGACGGGTGAGCTGGGGAGCGGCCCCTTCGTCGCGTACGCCGTCACGCCCGCCCTGCGCGAGTGGTACCTCTCCGAGGACATCGAGGAGCTGGAGTACGCCGCGCTCAGCCGGGCCTCGCTGGCCTCGCTGCGGCTGCTGGCGGCGGACCCGGGTGCGGTACGGCGCCGGGTCGTGGTCGCCGTGGACGTGGCCGACGGTGCGGCGAGCGCCGACCCGGACCGCGCGCTCGACCCGTCCGCGCTCGGCGAGGTGACCGTGACGGCGGCCGTGCCGCTCGCCAAGGCGGCCGCGGTGCACGTCGACGCCGACGACGCGGAGCAGGACGTGGCCGCGGCGGCGGACGCGCTGGAGGCGGCCGACGGCGGAGACGACGACGCCCAGTTCGTCGTGGACGGAGCGGACGACCACGAGCTGCTGTGGTACGCCACGCAGGAGATCCCCAACCTGGTCTGACCCGTCCTGACCTGGGCGGATCGGCCCGCGACCGGCGTTGTCAGTGGGAGCGGGTACGGTTTTCGGCATGGGGATGAAGGCAAGCGCGCACATCGTCTGGGACTGGAACGGCACGCTGTTCCACGACAACGACGCGATCATCGTGGCGACGAACGCGGCCTTCGCCGAGCTGGGCCTCGCGCCGATCACGCTGGAGCAGTACCGCTCGCTGTACTGCGTGCCGGTGCCGAAGTTCTACGAGCGGCTGCTGGGCCGGCTGCCCACCGATGCCGAGTGGGAGCTGATGGACGGCGTCTTCCACCGGCACTACACGGCGCACCGGGAGCGCTGCGGTCTGACCGAGGGCGCGGCGGAGCTGCTCGCGGGCTGGCGGTCGGCGGGGCACAGCCAGTCGCTGCTGAGCATGTACGGCCATGCGGAACTGGTGCCGCTCGTAAGGGGCTTCGGGATAGAGGCGCACTTTCTGCGGGTCGAGGGGCGTACGGGGCCGTCCGGCGGCAGCAAGGCCCAGCACATGGTGCGGCACCTGGCGGCGCTGACCGGGGTCGTCGAACCGGCGCGCACCGTGGTGATCGGGGACGCGGCGGACGACGCGATCGCGGCGCGTGAGGCGGGGGCCCGGGCCGTGCTGTACACCGGGGGGTCGCACAGCCGGGACAGTCTGGCGGAAGTGGGAGTGCCGGTGGTGGACACGCTCGCGGAGGCGGTCGAGGAAGCGCAGCGAATAGCGGCGTAGCCGCGCGCGCCGGGGGTGGGTTCCGCTTCAGGTCACCGGTGCCTTGCTGCGCAGGACCTTCAGGAACTCGCGCATCCACGAGGGGTGGTCCGGCCAGGCCCGGGAGGAGACGAGGGTGCCGTCGACCACGGCCTCGGTGTCCTGGAAGCTCGCTCCGGCCGCCTGCATGTCCGGCTCGAGCGCGGGGTACGACGTGACCCGGCGGCCGCGCAGGCTGTCGATCGCGGCGGTGAGCAGCGGGCCGTGGCAGATCTGGGCGACCGGCTTGTCGGAGTCGAAGAACGCCTTGAGGATCTTGCGGAGTTCGGCGTCGTTGCGCAGGTACTCGGGGGCCCGGCCGCCGGGGATGACGAGAGCCGCGTACTCGCCGGGGTCCACGTCGGAGAAGGCCAGGTCGGCGGGCCAGGTGTAACCGGGCTTCTCGGTGTAGGTGTCGTAGCCGGGCTCGAAGTCGTGGACGACGAAGCGGAGGGTCTTGCGGGAGGGGGCCGCGATGTGGACCTCGTAGCCTTCCTCGCGCAGCCGCTGGTACGGGTAGAGGACCTCCAGGGACTCCGCCGCGTCGCCGGTGACGATCAGGATCTTCGCGGGCATGTCGGCTCCTCCGAATACTCCGGTGCTCCCGGGCGGGACGCACTGTCCCTGGGCAACGTGCCAACACCGGGCGTGCTTGCCAAGGGGGCGGTCGCGGTTCCGGCCCTCGTCCGGGCGCCCCACGCGGGGGCGGGGTGCCCTGTACTCAGGGTGCGGTCGTGTCTCTCACCGCGCGACCGGACGCCCCCGGACGGCACACGCGCCCCGCGCCCGGCCTCCCGGATACGCCACCGGTCCCCACACCACCCCTGTGCAGAACGTCAAACTTCACCCCTCGGTTTTGTACACATACGGCTCATGACGGGCCCCGGGTGAGGAGCGATAGCCTTGTGGCGTGATCAGCGCGATATCTCGCGGGGGCGATGCTGCCCCTGCCCTGCGCCCGGGTTGCACGGAGCACCTCCGTGACCGGGCGGCGGTCGCTGGTCTTCGCGGGCGGGACGGGGTGGCAGCAGCTCCCGGGACGCCGACGACACCCCTTCGAACGGCGGCGCCGAGAGCAGCGTCACACCCGACAGGCGTGTCGAGAATGGCTGAATTCCCCCCGCTCATCTCACCTCGCGGCATAGCGTCTGAGCGGACCGGACACCCCGGGCCGTGGCGTCGAGCCGGAGGGAAAGAGACCGTACTTCCTTCTACGTCACGCAACGGCGCGCGACAGGAGTCAGAGGACAATGCAGACCAAGCTGGACGAAGCCAAGGCCGAGCTGCTCGAGAGGGCTGCCCGGGTAGCTGAGAACAGCCCGGTCGGGGGGCACCTACCGACCGGGACCACGGGCAAGGGCTCCCCGGGCACCCCGGACAGCGAGTCCGTACTCGCGTTCCTCCAGCGTTACTACCTGCACACCGCCCCGGAAGACCTCACCGACCGCGACCCGGTCGACGTCTTCGGCGCCGCACTCTCGCACTACCGTCTCGCCGAGAACCGCCCCCAGGGCACGGCGAACGTGCGCGTGCACACCCCCACCGTGGAGGAGAACGGGTGGACCTGCAGCCACTCGGTCGTGGAGGTCGTCACCGACGACATGCCCTTCCTCGTCGACTCGGTCACCAATGAGCTGACCCGCCGCGGGCGCGGCATCCACGTCGTCATCCACCCGCAGTTCGTGGTCCGGCGCGACCTCACCGGCAAGCTGATCGAGGTCCTGCCGACCCCGCCGGGCGGCGACCTGCCGCACGACGCGCACTTCGAGTCCTGGATCCATGTCGAGATCGACCGGGAGACCGACCGCGCGGACCTGAAGCAGATCACCGCCGATCTGCTGCGCGTGCTGTCCGACGTCCGCGAGGCCGTCGAGGACTGGGAGAAGATGCGGGACGCGGCGACCCGGATCGCCGCCGACCTGGACAGCGAGCCCGTGCCGGGCGACCTGCCCCGGCCCGAGGTCGAGGAGGCCCGCGAGCTGCTGCGCTGGCTGTCCGACGACCACTTCACCTTCCTCGGCTTCCGCGAGTACCAGCTGCGCGACGACGACACGCTCGCCGCCGTGCCCGGCACCGGGCTCGGCATACTGCGCTCGGACCCGCACCACGCCGAGGACGAGCAGCACCCGGTCAGCCCGTCCTTCGAGCGGCTGCCGGCCGACGCCCGCGCCAAGGCCCGCGAGCACAAGCTGCTGGTGCTGACCAAGGCCAACAGCCGGGCCACCGTGCACCGGCCGTCGTACCTGGACTACATCGGCGTCAAGAAGTTCGACGCGGACGGCAACGTCGTCGGGGAGCGGCGCTTCCTCGGGCTGTTCTCCTCCGCCGCCTACACCGAGTCCGTGCGCCGGGTCCCGGTGATCCGCCGCAAGGTCGACGAGGTGCTGGAGCGCGCCGGGTTCTCGCCCAACAGCCACGACGGCCGCGACCTGCTGCAGATCCTGGAGACCTACCCGCGCGACGAGCTGTTCCAGACGCCCGTCGCCGAGCTGCAGTCCATCGTCACGTCCGTGCTGTACCTGCAGGAGCGCCGCCGGCTGCGGCTCTACCTGCGCCAGGACGAGTACGGCCGCTACTACTCGGCCCTCGTCTACCTGCCGCGCGACCGCTACACCACCGGTGTCCGCCTGCGGATCATCGACATCCTGAAGGAGGAGCTCGGCGGCGTCAGCGTCGACTTCACCGCCTGGAACACCGAGTCGATCCTGTCCCGGCTGCACTTCGTCGTCCGTGTCCCGCCGGGCACCGAGCTGCCCGAGCTGTCGGACGCCGACAAGGACCGCATCGAGGCCCGCCTGGTCGAGGCGGCCCGCTCCTGGGCGGACGCGTTCGCCGAGGCGCTGACCGCCGAGTGCGGCGAGGAGCACGCGGCCGAGGTGCTGCGCCGCTACAACCACGCCTTCCCCGAGGGCTACAAGGCCGACCACACCCCGCGCGCCGCGGTCGCCGACCTGGTCCACCTGGAGCAGCTCAGCGAGGACAAGACCTTCAGCCTGAGCCTGTACGAGCCGGTGGGCGCCGGCCCGGAGGAGCGCCGGTTCAAGATCTACCAGAAGGGCGGCTCGGTCTCCCTCTCGCAGGTGCTGCCGGTGCTCAGCCGTCTCGGTGTCGAGGTCACCGACGAGCGGCCGTACGAGCTGCGCTGCGCGGACCGCACCACCGCCTGGATCTACGACTTCGGTCTGCGCATGCCGAAGGCCGCGGGCGGCGGCGAACACCTCGCCGACGACGCCCGCGAGCGCTTCCAGGAGGCCTTCGCCGCCACCTGGACCGGCAAGGCGGAGAACGACGGCTTCAACGCCCTGGTGCTGAGCGCCGGGCTGACCTGGCGGCAGGCGATGGTGCTGCGCGCCTACGCCAAGTACCTGCGGCAGGCCGGTTCCACCTTCTCGCAGGACTACATGGAGGACACCCTCCGCAACAACGTCCACACCACCCGGCTCCTCGTCTCGCTGTTCGAGGCGCGGATGTCGCCGGACCGGCAGAAGGCCGGACTGGAGATCACGGACGCCCTGCTGGAGGAGCTGGACGCCGCCCTGGACCAGGTGGCGAGCCTGGACGAGGACCGGATCCTCAGGTCCTTCCTCACCGTCATCAAGGCGACCCTGCGCACGAACTTCTTCCAGGAGGCGCTCGGCGGCAAGCCGCACGACTACGTCTCCATGAAGTTCGACCCGCGGGCCATCCCGGACCTGCCGGCGCCCCGCCCGGCGTACGAGATCTGGGTGTACTCCCCGCGGGTCGAGGGCGTGCACCTGCGCTTCGGCAAGGTCGCGCGCGGTGGTCTGCGCTGGTCCGACCGGCGTGAGGACTTCCGTACCGAGATCCTCGGCCTGGTCAAGGCGCAGATGGTGAAGAACACCGTCATCGTGCCGGTCGGCGCCAAGGGCGGCTTCGTCGCCAAGCAGCTGCCCGACCCGAGCGTGGACCGCGACGCGTGGCTCGCCGAGGGCATCGCCAGCTACAAGATGTTCATCTCGGGCCTGCTCGACATCACCGACAACATGGTCGCCGGCGAGGTGGTGCCCCCGCAGGACGTGGTCCGGCACGACGGGGACGACACCTACCTCGTCGTCGCGGCGGACAAGGGCACCGCGACCTTCTCGGACATCGCCAACGGGGTCGCCGAGAAGTACAACTTCTGGCTGGGCGACGCCTTCGCCTCCGGCGGCAGCGCGGGCTACGACCACAAGGGCATGGGCATCACCGCGCGCGGCGCCTGGGAGTCCGTGAAGCGGCACTTCCGCGAGCTGGGCGTGGACACGCAGTCCGAGAACTTCACGGTCGTCGGCATCGGTGACATGTCCGGCGACGTGTTCGGCAACGGCATGCTCCTCTCCGAGCACATCGGCCTGGTCGCCGCCTTCGACCACCGGCACATCTTCATCGACCCGACCCCGGACGCGGAGACGTCGTACGCCGAGCGCCGCCGCCTGTTCGAGCTGCCCCGCTCCTCCTGGGCCGACTACAACACCGAGCTGCTGTCGGCGGGCGGCGGGATCTTCCCGCGCAGCGCCAAGTCGATCCCGGTCAACGCCCACATCCGCGAGGCCCTCGGCATCGAGGGCAAGGTCACCAAGATGACCCCGGCCGACCTGATGAAGGCGATCCTGCACGCGCCGGTGGACCTGCTGTGGAACGGCGGCATCGGCACGTACGTGAAGTCGTCGGCGGAGTCGCACGGGGACGTCGGCGACAAGGCCAACGACGCCATCCGCGTCGACGGCAAGGACCTCAGGGTCAAGGTCGTCGGCGAGGGCGGCAACCTGGGCCTGACCCAGCTCGGCCGCATCGAGTTCGCCATGCACGGCGGCAAGATCAACACCGACGCGATCGACAACAGCGCCGGTGTGGACACCTCCGACCACGAGGTGAACATCAAGATCCTGCTGAACGGCCTGGTCGCGGACGGCGACATGACCGTCAAGCAGCGCAACAAGCTGCTCGCCGAGATGACCGACGAGGTCGGCGCGCTGGTCCTGCGCAACAACTACGCGCAGAACACCGCCCTGGCCAACGCCCTGTCCCAGGCGGGCTCCATGCTCCACGCCCAGCAGCGGTTCCTCCGCCACCTGGTGCGCGAGGGCCACCTGGACCGGGCGCTGGAGTTCCTGCCGACCGACCGGCAGATCCGTGACCGTCTCGCCCAGGGCCACGGCCTGACCAGCCCGGAGACGGCCGTCGTGCTGGCGTACACGAAGATCACGGTCTCCGAGGAGCTGCTGCAGACCTCGCTGCCGGACGACCCGTATCTGCGCGGCCTGCTGCACGCCTACTTCCCGACGGCGCTGCGCGAGCGCTTCGCCGAGGCCATCGACAACCACCCGCTGCGTCGTGAGATCACCACGACCGTGCTGGTCAACGACACGGTCAACACGGGCGGTACGACGTATCTGCACCGTCTGCGCGAGGAGACCGGCGCCTCCCTGGAGGAGATCGTCCGGGCCCAGACCGCGGCCCGCGCGATCTTCTGCTCGGCGCCGGTGTGGGACGCGGTGGAGGACCTGGACAACAAGGTCGACGCGGCCGTCCAGACCCGCATCCGGCTGCACTCGCGCCGGCTCGTCGAGCGCGGCACGCGCTGGCTGCTCAACAACCGGCCGCAGCCGCTGCAGCTCGCCGAGACGGTCGAGTTCTTCGCCGAGCGGGTGGAGCGGGTCTGGCAGGAGCTGCCGAAGCTGCTGCGCGGCGCGGACCTGGAGTGGTACCAGCACGTGTACGACGAGCTGTCCGCGGCCGGCGTCCCGGACGAACTCGCCGCGCGCGTGGCCGGGTTCTCCTCGGCCTTCCCGACGCTCGACATCGTGTCGGTGGCCGACCGCATGGGCAAGGAGCCGCTCGACGTCGCCGAGATCTACTACGACCTCGCCGACCGGCTCGACATCACCCAGCTGATGGACCGCATCATCGAGCTGCCCCGCGCCGACCGCTGGCAGTCCATGGCCCGCGCCTCCATCCGCGAGGACCTGTACGCGGCGCACGCGGCGCTCACCGCGGACGTCTTCGCGGCGGGCAACGGCACCGCCACTCCCGAGCAGCGCTTCGTGGCCTGGGAGCAGAAGAACGCGCCCATCCTGAGCCGGGCGCGCACCACCCTGGAGGAGATCCGCGGTTCGGAGACCTTCGACCTCGCCAACCTGTCGGTGGCGATGCGTACGATGCGGACGCTGCTGCGCACGCATTCGTAGCCGTACGGCATGAGAGCCGGATGGCAGTGAGAGCCGGATGGCGGTGAGAGCGCTCCGGGCCCGACGTCGAATCGGCCCGGGGCGTTCCCTTTCTTGCCGACCCTTAGCCAAAAATGATCAGCGAATTTACCGTTTCCTGCTAATCGGTGCTTTTCGGATAGGGTCTGCGCTGTGACTGTTCATCTCACCGAGACCCGCCCGGCGCCCGCACCCGCGCCGGCTCCGGCTCCGGCCCGGCGGCCCGTCGCACGGGTCGTGCTGGAGGTCGTGAAGTTCGGGATCGTCGGCGGAAGCGGTGTGCTCGTCAATTTCCTGATCTTCAACCTGCTGCTGCACGGGCTGGGTTGGCGGGCGATGACCGCGACCGTACTGGCCAGCTGTATCGCGATGGCGACCAATTACCTGGGTTTCCGCTATTTCGCCTATCGTGACCGGGCCTCGCGTACGCGCCGCCAGATCATCCTGTTCTTCGTGTTCAGCGGCCTCGGTGTCGTGATGGAAATCGGCCTGTTCTGGCTCGGTTACCACGGTCTCGGCCTGCACAGTGTGCTGGGATCGAATGTGGCGAAGGCACTGTCGATCGTGCTCGCCTCCGCCTTCCGTTTCCTCGTCTACCGCACCTGGGTGTTCCAGCAGGATGCACACCGCACCGTCTGACACCGAACCGGTGAGCCGCACGCAGCCGCCGTCCGGCGCCGGGCGGGCCGGCCTGGCGCTGCCGCAGGCTGCCGCCGCACTCGTCCTGGTCCTGATGCTCGTGGTGATCGTCCGTCTGCCGTGGGCGGGCGACCTCGGCATGCACGCCGCCACCGTCCAGCGCCTGAGCCACAACCTCTTCCATCCCGGCAACCCGCTGGTCGACGCCGACACGCCGAGCCCCTACTACTCGCCGTGGATGCTGGTGCTGGGCGCGCTCGCCAAGGTGACCGGCCTGTCGGTGTTCGTGGTCCTGCGCATCGCCGCGCTGGTCGGGCTGACGCTGCTGGCCACCGGGGTGTGGCGCTACGTCCGCACGCTCAGCGCCCACCGCGCGGCCCCCGCCCTCGCCCTGCTCAGCCTGCTCTTCCTGTGGGGCCCGCTGCTGTTCAACTGGTCCGGCTTCCTGGGCCTGAACTCCCTCGCGCTGACGGTGTCGTACCCCAGCGTCTTCGCGCTCGGCCTCACCTTCCACTTCTGGGCCTGGCTCACCCGGGCGGTACGCGCGGAAGCCCCGTGGGGCAGGTGGCTGTGGCTCGGTGCGCTCTGGGCACTGGTCCTGCTGTGCCACCAGTTCACCGGCGTGGTGGCCTCGCTCGGCGCGCTGGCGACGGTGATCGCGGCGCGACCGCCCCGCCCGGCACTGCTGCGGCTGGGCGCCGCGCTGGCCCTGGGTCTGCTCCTGCTGGGGCTGTGGCCGTACTACGACTTCTTCTCGCTCTTCTCGGCGGGCGCCGACCTGGAGGCCATCCACAAGCCGCTGTACGAGGACCTGGCCGCGCGGTTCGGGCTGGTGCTGCTCGGGGTGGCGGCGCTGGCGCTCCGCTTCCGCCGTGACCGCTGGGACCCCTTGGTCCTGTTCTTCGTCCTGGGTGCGCTGGTGTTCGCCGCGGGCGGGCTGAGCGGGCACTACTCGTGGGGCCGCGCGCTGCCGGCCGCGCTGATCCCGGCGCAGCTCGCCGCCGCGCTGGAGGTCGTGTCGGCGGGACGGCGGGCCGTGCGGGTGTGCTGGGCGTGTGTGCTGGGCGCCGCGCTGGTCGTCGGCGCGTGGACACAGGTGGGGACGCTCGGTTATGCGACGGGGCGGGCTGCCCTGCCCTCCGTGGTCGCCTCGAAGTACCGGACGCCGTGGGTGGGGTACCACTGGATCACGCCGTGGGTGAAGTACGGGGACGTGGTGATGGCGCGGACGTCGCCCGCGCGGCAGATCCCCGCGTACGGGGCGTACACCGTGGCGCCGGGGTATCCGGATGTGTTCCTGGCGGACGCCGCGCGGCGGGAGGCGGCGGTGGAGAGGTACTTCGCCGCGGGGACGTCCTCTTCCGACCGGGCCCGGATCCTGCGGGAGTACGGCGTGAAGTGGGTCGTGGGTCCGGGGGGCCTTGCCGGGCCGGGGCTTCGGAAGGTGACCGGGGGGCCCGCTGGACAGGTGCTGTACCGGGTAGTGCGCTGAGCGCCGTCCGGGAGGTGGTGTCCACCACCTCCCGGACGGCGCTACGGACGCGGCCCTCTCACTTCAGCACGCTGGACAGCAGCTTCGCCGCCTTGCGCACCTTGGGGCGGGCCACTCGTCGGACGACCGGGCGGATGACCCGGGCCGTCACGCCCACCGGACGCCAGCGGAACTGCAGGCGGCCCGGGTTGCGGCCCTCCGGTTCGATGGTGAGCTCGTGCGGCGCCGCACCGGAGCGGTATTCGATGCGGGCCGTGAGGGTGGGGAAGGTCAGCGGCGCCAGCAGGAGGCCGGAGTGGGACAGGCCCTGCTGCTGGAGCCGGACCAGGGGGTGGCGTACGCCCGAGAAGCCCTGCAGGGGCAGCGGCGCCTCGGTCAGGTCCAGGTGGACCGTGCCCTCGAAGACGCCCGGGCGGACCGGGTCGAGGCGGAAGGGGACCGTCATCCGGCGGTTGCCGGGGGAGAGGACCAGCCCGGCGCGCTGCGGGCCGACCGGGAGGCGCAGGCCCGGGTCGTAGGTGCGGACGGCCAGGGTGAGGGAGGCCCCGCGGCCCGGTGTCAGCTCGACGATCTCGTGGCGGAAGTGCGCGCTTGGGAACGGGCGCGTGTCCAACTCCAGGTCGGACACGTCCAGTTCGCGGCGGCCGTGGTCGGACGCGGGCACGCTGTCACCCCAGTACGGGACACCGGCCGCGTCGGCCGTGACCTGCCTCGGCGCCACCCCGTGCCCGAGTCCGCGGGCCGCGAGCCGGACGTCGTCCAGGCGGCCCTCCCGCAGCAGCTCCAGCACCACCCGCTCGGGGCGGGGCAGCCGGGCGTACGCGCCGGGGGACAGGGTGTCCAGGTAGGGGTTCATGATGTCCGCGAAGGCGCTCAGCCACTCCTCGTCCCGGTAGGGGAGGTCGCCCGCGTACATCCGGAAGTCGTGCTTGAGGAACTTGTAGTCCTTGTCCTCGCGCAGTCCCGCGTGACCGCTCTCCACCAGGAAGTCGTCGATCAGCCGCTGCACATGGACCCGGTCGCGGACGTTGGTGACCTTGTGCCGCTGGTTGGAGATGGACGCCGAGGCCGCCGCCGCGAACGGGTCGATGTACCAGACGTACACCGGATCCGGGATGATCGTGAACGCCTTCGCCAGGCAGTACGCCTGCGCCGAGAACAGCTGGTCCTCGTAGTGGATGCCCTCCGGGAAGCGCAGTTCGTGACCGTCCAGGAAGGAGCGCGCGTACATCTTGCTCGTCGACAGGTGCTCGAAGAGCAGCCGGGGGTCCGCGTCGATGCCCTCCACCGTGCGGCGCTCGGCGACGAGATGCGGCATCCAGGTCGTGCGGCGGCCGGTGTCCACCCGGTGCCGGCGCACGGCGCCCATGGTGAAGTCCACCTCGCGCTCGCGGTGCGCGGCGAGCAGCAACTCGACCGCCCGTGGCGTCAGTTCGTCGTCACTGTCGAGGAACATCAGGTACGGCGCCCGGGCGATCTCGATGGCCCGGTTGCGCGGGGCGCTGCAGCCGCCGCTGTTCTCGGGCAGGCGGAGGTAGCGGACGCGGTCGTCCTCGGACTCCAGCCGGCGCGCCACGGCCGGCGTGTCGTCGGTGGAGTGGTCGTCGCTGATGATGATCTCGATGTTGGCGTGCGTCTGCGCGCGCAGCGAGGCGACCGCCCGGGGGAGGCGGGCCGCGTCGTTGTAGACGATGACCGTCACCGTCACGTCGGGGGTCGTCATGCCGAGGCCTCCTCGGGGGTCGGGGCGGGGGTGCGTTCCTCGAGCGGGATCACCGGTGGCAGTGACTCCTCCGGTTCGCCCAGGAACACCCGTCGTACGACCCGTTCGGCGGCCCGGCCGTCGTCGTACTCGCAGAACCGGCGCCGGAAGGCGGCCCGGGCCTTCGCCGCGCTCTCGTCGCGCCAGGCGCCGGAGGCGAAGATCTCCGTCAGCTCCTCCTGGGTGCGGGCGACCTGGCCGGGGTGCTCGGCCGTCAGGTCGAAGTAGACGCCGCGGGTGGTCCGGTAGGTCTCCCAGTCGTCGGCGTAGACGACGATCGGGCGGTCGAGGTTGGCGTAGTCGAACATGATCGACGAGTAGTCCGTGACCAGCGCGTCGGCGGCCAGGCACAGCTCCTCGACGGGGTCGTAGGAGGAGACGTCGATGATCCGGCCGGAGCGGCGCAGGCCGGTCAGCGGGGAGGCGGCGCCGCCGTAGAAGTAGTGGGCGCGCACCAGCAGCACGGTGTCCTCGCCGAGGCGGTCGGCGAAGGCCGCGAGGTCCAGGCGCGGGGTGAAGCCGGCCTCGTAGTCGCGGTGCGTGGGCGCGTAGAGGACGGCCGTCTTGCCGGGCGGGATGCCGAGGCGGGCGCGGGCGGCGCGGACCGACGCGGCGTCGCTGGTGTAGAAGACGTCGTTGCGCGGATAGCCGTAGTCGAGGGAGGTGTAGCGGGCCGGGTAGGCGCGCTCCCACATGCGGGTCGAGTGGCTGTTGGCGCTGATGCTGTAGTCCCACTTGTCGATGCGGGACAGCAGGGCCTTGAAGTCGAGGCCCTTGGCGGCGGCCGGGTGTTCCTTCTGGTCCAGGCCCATGCGCTTGAGCGGGGTGCCGTGGTGGGTCTGGAGGTGGATCGCGTCGGGGCGTTTGACCACCGCGTTGGGGAAGTTGACGTTGCTCGTCAGGTACTTGGCGGTCGCCAGGGTCTCCCAGTAGCGGCGGGTGCCGGGGATCACGTGGTCGGTGCCGGGCGGCAGCAGGGCCGCGTTCTGCTTCGACACCGTCCACACCTGGTGGATGTGCGGGGCGAGTTCGGTGAGCTTGGCGGCGATCGCGGCCGGGTTGCAGGCCACTCCGCGCTCCCAGTAGGCGTCGAACACGGCCAGGTTCGGGTTGACCGGGCGGCTCAGGGCCCGGTGGTACTGCTGGTCGCGGAGCTTGGCGCCGACCTGCTTCTTACGGGTGCGTACGGCCTTCTTGGCGGCGCGGCGGGTGCGGTTGGCGGCCTGGAACGCGCGGTACTTGGTGTACGCGCCCTCCTCCAGCAGGGCGTGCCGTACGCCCTCCACGCCCGCCGGGCGCTCGTGGTTCGCGGGGCGCCAGCGGACGGCGGCGAGGGAGGCACGGCGGAAGAACTCGCGGGCCACCGCGTCGGGCAGGTTCTCCCCGGCGAAGGTGCGCACGAGGTCGCGCATCATCAGGTCGTACAGCACCGCGCGGGCGGCGCGGCGGTCCTTGGCGAGCGCGAGCAGCGACTCGTAGCGGTCGATCAGCGCGAACCGGTCCTCGGGGGCGAGCGGCGGCAGGCTCTCCGGGCGCAGCTCACGGTTCTCGTACGCCACCTGGTTCAGGCAGGCGACGCGGCCGGCGTGCAGCAGGGCGGCGTGGGCGGCGTGCGCTTCGTCGTCGGTGGTGAGCCGCTCCTCGTGCGCCCGCCAGAAGCCGGCGCGCAGGGCGCGGTTGCCGAGCAGCGGGGTGAGGCGCAGCAGGTCGGCGGACTCGTCCAGGGGCAGGCTGTCGCGGCCGACGGCGGCGAGGAAGCGGCCGTCGCGGGAGGGGCCGGCGGCGGTCTGCCAGGTGGTGGTGACGTGGTCGAAGACCAGGACGTCCGCCTCGGCGCCGTCGGTGGCGTCCAGTTCGGCGGTCCGCTCCGCGATCAGCCGGGGCGCACCGGCCGGCAGGCTGTCCTTGGCGTGGACGAAGTGCAGCCAGCGGCCGGTCGCGCGGGCGGCGCCGGCTGCCCGGGCCGCCGCGTCACCGGTGCCCTCGGGCAGCGGCACGACGACCGTCTCCGGGGCGTGGCCCTCGGCCGTCTCCCGCGCCCAGTCGCCGATCGCGGCGACGATCACCTCGGCGTCGGGGAGCGGGCGGGCTTCCAGAGAGTCCAGTAGCTCTGTCAGATGCCCCTGTGCGTTCGGTCCGTAGACGATGACGCTGAGTTGGGGCATCGCTGTGGACTCCTTCGGCTCGTGGGTTGAGTCACCCTTCATAACATACTGTCACTAAGCGGATGAAAGGGATATCCGCGTGTGGGGTAAGAGGGCTCAAGAAGGAAGAGGCAGTTCCGTGGCCTGCGGTTTCCGTTCCGGTCACTTTTATGTCGCCTTCTTACTCCGATCGAGGTCAGGCCGCCTTCTTGGGTGCCGGCTTCTTGGCCGTCTTGTCGCTCTTGTCCCCGGTGAAGGCCTCGTACTCCTTCATGACGTCCTCGGTCGGCCCGTCCATGCGCAGCTCGCCGCGCTCCAGCCACAGCGTCCGTTCGCAGGTGTCCCGGATCGACTTGTTGTTGTGGCTGACGAGGAAGACCGTACCCGCCTTCTCGCGCAACTCGCGGATCCGCTCCTCCGAGCGCATCTGGAACCTGCGGTCACCGGTGGCCAGGGCCTCGTCGATCAGCAGGACGTCGTGGTCCTTGGCGGCGGCGATGGAGAAGCGCAGCCGGGCGGCCATGCCGGAGGAGTACGTGCGCATCGGCAGGGTGATGAAGTCGCCCTTCTCGTTGATCCCGGAGAAGTCGACGATGTCCTGGTAGCGCTCCCTGACCTGCTCGCGGGACATGCCCATGGCGAGGCCGCCGAGGTAGACGTTGCGCTCGCCGGTGAGGTCGTTCATCAGGGCCGCGTTGACGCCGAGCAGGGAGGGCTGGCCGTTGGTGTAGATGTGGCCGTTCTCCACGGGCAGCAGCCCCGCGACCGCCTTCAGCAGGGTCGACTTGCCGGAGCCGTTCGTCCCGATGAGGCCGATCGCCTCACCCTTGTAGGCGACGAACGACACCTTCTTCACCGCGTGCACCCGGCGCACACCGGCGGCCTTCTCGGCCTGCTTGCGGCGCAGGATGCGGTTGAGGGCGACGGTGGCGGAGCCGCGGCCGGCGCCGGTGCCGTTGACCCGGTAGACGATGTCGACGCCGTCGCAGACGACGGTGGGGATGCCGCTGGTCCCGGCGCCGTCGGCGGGGGTCTTGTCGGTGGAGGTCTGCTCAGCCACGGCCGTACGTCTCCTCAGCCTTCCAGAAGTAGATGAAGCCCCCGATGCCGGCGAGCAGGGCCCAGCCCGTGGCCGCCGCCCAGACGTGCGGGGGCAGCTGCTTGCCGTGGAAGCTGTGGATCAGCGCGTACCGCATGAGGTCGATGTAGACCGCGGCCGGGTTGGTCTCCAGCAGGATCGTGACGATGTGCGGCAGGTGGTCCTTCTTGGTGAGCTTGCTGATGCTCCACATCACACCGGACACGTACATCCAGGTGCGCAGGATGAACGGCATCAGCTGGGCGATGTCCGGGGTCTTGGCACCCCACCGGGCCATGATCATCGACACGCCGGCGTTGAAGACGGACTGCAGGACCAGCGCGGGGATCGCGAGCAGCCAGCGCGGGGTGACCGGGATGCCGAAGGACAGGATGATCACGACCAGCGCGGTCATCGAGAACAGCAGCTGCTGGAGCTGCTGCAGGCAGAAGGAGATCGGCAGGGAGGCGCGCGGGAAGTGCAGGGCGCGGACCAGCCCGAGGTTGCCGGAGATCGCGCGGGTGCCCGCCATGATCGAGCTCTGCGTGAACGTCCAGATGAACACGCCCGTCACCAGGAACGGGATGTAGTCCGGCACGCCGCGGCTGGTGCCGAGGAGCACGCCGAAGATGAAGTAGTAGACCGCGGCGTTCAGCAGCGGGTTCATGACCTGCCAGATCTGGCCGAGCTTCGCCTCGCTGTACTGCGCGGTGAGCTTCGCGGTGGCGAAGGCGGCGATGAAGTGTCGCCTGGCCCACAGCTGGCGGACGTACTCGGGCAGGGAGGGACGGGCGCCGCTGACCGACAGGCCGTGGCGGGCGGCCAGTGCCGCGAGATCGTCGTCGGCCGGGGCCCGGGTGGGGGGCGGTGTGTCGAGGACCTGGCTCACATCCGCTGCTTTCGCTCGGGGGAGGGGGTGCCGCAGCCCGGCCGGCAGCCGGGGCGCTCGGGTCACCGTGCTCCGACGTTTCCTTACGCTTCTCTTCACGTTCTCTTACGTCGGAACGGGATCGTATCGTCGCAACGCGAGCGTAGAACCAATCGACGTCGGAACGCAACCGTTTCGTCGTAACGGCCTATGCTGTGGGTCATGACGACGAACGCCGACGATCCGCCGACGCGTCCGCGCCGGACCCCCGCGGGGGCCGCCGTACTCCGGGAGGACGTGACCGAGGCCATCCGGGCGGCGGTCTTCGAGGAACTCGCGGCCGTCGGATACGCACGTATGTCCATCGAGGGCATCGCGCGGCGGGCGGGTGTCGGCAAGACCGCGGTGTACCGGCGGTGGCGGTCGAAACTGCACCTGGTGCTGGACGTGGTCTCGGCGATGGCGGTCCTGGGCCTTCCGGTCCCCGACACGGGCTCCCTTGAGGGCGACCTGCGCCTGCTCTACGAGGTGACGTCCCGCGCCCTGCGCCACCCGGTGGCCTCGCAGATCATCCCCGACCTCCAGGCGGAGGCGGCCCGCAATCCCGATATCGCCGACGCCTTCCAGAAGGCCCTGCGGGACGGGCAGGAGGGTGTGGCCAGCAAGATCGTGGCCGCGGCGGAGGAGCGGGGGGAGGTGCGGGCGGGTGTCGATCCCGACCTCGCGCTCGACCTGATCTCCGGGCCGCTGTACTGGCGTGCGGTGGTGATCCGCTCCCCGAAGCTGCCGAAGGGGTACCTGGAGAAGCTGGCGCGGGCCACGGCGGGGGCGCTCAAGGCGCTGTGAGGGCGCCCGGTCCCCGGGCCGGCGGCTCGGCGGGGACGACCAGCCGCTCGGCCAGTCCGGCCAGGTCCCGGGCGCGCAGTACCCGGCCGTCGGACCCCGGTAGCGGCACGTGCAGGGGTTCGGTCCAGCGGGCCGGGATCGAGCCGGCCCCGTACACCGCTCCGGCCAGCGCCCCCGTGACCGCCGCGACCGTGTCCGTGTCTCCGCCGAGGTCGACGGCCGCGCGGACCGCTTCCTCGTACGACGCCGTGGTCCGCAGCGCCCACACCGCCGAACCCAGGCACGGCCACACCGCCCCGTTGAACTCGGTCGCGTGGTCCGGGTGCCAGTCGGGGGAGAGGACCACCGAGTACCGCTGCCGGTGGTCGGGGTGGAGGGCGGCCAGCGTCTGCGGTACGGCGACGAGCGGGTCCTCGCCCTCGAGGGCCACGCGGATCAGGTCGTGCAGCGCCGCCGTGCCCTCCCACGCCGCGCCGTCGCCGTGGGTGAGCGCGGAGAGACGGCGGGCCGCGGTCATGGTGGGCGCACGGCCGTCGCGGGCGAAGCGCACCGCGGAAGGGGCCGCCCGCATCAACGCGCCGTTGCCCGCCGCCCGTTGGCTCACCTGGAAGTGCA
Source organism: Streptomyces sp. NPDC048191 (assembly GCF_040652655.1). Classification (NCBI taxonomy): domain Bacteria; kingdom Bacillati; phylum Actinomycetota; class Actinomycetes; order Kitasatosporales; family Streptomycetaceae; genus Streptomyces; species Streptomyces sp. NPDC048191. Next base: position 102,285 of record NZ_JBEZMO010000021.1, on the reverse strand, counting down.
GCGCGGCGGCCGTGTCCCAGGGGTCGCCGCCGGTCAGGACCGCCTCCGTCTGGAGGCCGATGTCCTTCGGGTCGGCCGCCGCCCACCGCTGAAAGCGCCGGAAGACGTCGGGCAGGTCCAGGCCGCCGCGGTCCAGCAGCGACTCGGCGGTCAGGACCGCCATCTGGGTGTCGTCCGTGGCCTCGCCCGGCTCCCAGCCCCCGCCCCCGCACATCTCGCCGCCCTGCCCGGGACGGGGGAAACGGGCGGAGAAGGCGCCCTCGGGGCCGAACTCGAAGGGCGCTCCGAGGGCGTCGCCGACGGCGGAGCCGAGTACGGCGCCGACCGCGCGTTCGAGAACTCCGGGAACGTCCACCCGCGGAGCCTACGACCGTGCCGCCTCCGGGTGGTGGTGCACCCAGCCCTCCCAGGCCGAGGTGATCATGTCCTGGACGTCGTACTTGGCCTGCCAGCCCAGTTCGGTGGCGATGCGGGTGGCCGAGGCGACGACGCGGGCGGGGTCGCCGGGGCGGCGCGCGGTGACGGTCGGCGGGCGGTCGTAGCCGGTGACCGCGTTGATGCGGTCGATCATCTCGCGGACGGACACGCCCTCGCCGCGGCCGATGTTGAGGGTCAGGTCGGTGCCGGGGGAGGACGCCAGGGCGCGGGCGACGGTGACGTGCGCCTCGGCCAGGTCGGCCACGTGGATGTAGTCGCGCACACAGGTGCCGTCCGGCGTCGGGTAGTCGTCGCCGAACACGCGCGGCGGTGCGCCTTCGGTGAGCTTCTCGAAGACCATGGGGATCAGGTTGAACACGCCGGTGTCGGCGAGTTCGGGGCCGGCCGCGCCCGCCACGTTGAAGTAGCGGAGGGAGGCCGTGGACATGCCGGTCGCCCTGCCCGTCGCGCGGACCAGCCACTCGCCGGCCAGCTTCGTCTCGCCGTAGGGGGACATCGGCAGGCAGGGGGTCTCCTCCGTCACCAGGTCGACGTCCGGCATGCCGTAGACCGCTGCCGAGGAGGAGAAGACGAAGGAGGGGATCTCCGCCCTCGTCACCGCGTCCAGGAGGGTGCGCAGGCCCTCCACGTTCTCCCGGTAGTAGTGCAGCGGCCGCTCCACCGACTCGCCCACCTGCTTCTTCGCCGCCAGGTGCACGATCCCGGTGATCTCGTGCTCGGCGAGCGTGCGGGCCACCAGGGCGGCGTCCAGGACGGAGCCGCGCACCACGGGTACCTCCGCCGGTACGCGCTCGGGGATGCCGGTGGACAGGTCGTCGTAGACGACCGTGCTCTCGCCCGCCTCGGTCATCGCCCGTACGACGTGTGCCCCGATGTATCCGGCACCGCCGGTGATCAGCCAGGTCATTGCGGCCGTCTCCTCGTCAGTTAAGGCTCGTGCAGCCGCTCGGTGGAGCAGCGGGTGTCTCTCTCAGTGAAGCAGTGGGCGTCTCAGCGCAGCAGGCGGCGCAGCCTGCCGCGTGCCACCTGCAGCGCGCCCTGCACGCCGGTCGCCACGCGTACGGCCAGCGCGCCGGAGTGCGTGGCGTACGGCTGCACCAACAGCACGCCGTGCCGGACGCTCGGGACGGCGCGCCGGCGCAGTCGGCCGTCGCCCGCCAGCGCGTGCGCCGTGACCTCCCGCTCCGCGCCGTCCGCGAAACGCACGGTCAGCCGCAGGTCCCAGGTGCCCGCGCCGAGCGCCGCCAGGTCGACGGGCAGCTCGGCCGACCAGCTCTCCGGATCCGAGGGCGTGAGCGGGACCGTCGTACGCCCCCGCGTCCGGTCGTCGTCCCGGGACTGCCACTCCACGTCCATCTCGCGCGGTCCGGCCTCGGCCACCCTGCCGTACAGCTCGTGCAGCCGCAGGCGCAGCTGCGAGGCACGCGCGCGTGGCCGCAGTTCCGCGTCGAGCGTGAGCGGGAGGAGACCGGCGGGGCGGGTCAGGAACGGCGTGAGGGTGACCTGCGGGAGGTCGGCGGACCAGACGGGGACACCGTCGGGAGTGCGGGCGTAGGGCGGCAGCAGGCGTGCCGGGCGGGCGGCGAGTTCACGCAGCCGGGACAGGTCGCGGGGCTCGGGCGACTCCAGGACGACCCGGGCGAGCAGCCGGCCCGGGGCGCCCGGGTTCAGCTCCCAGTCGGCGGCGTCGTAGCGCGCGAGGTACTCCTGGGTGTGCGTCCACCACGCACGCTGGTAGTGCGTGTCGCGCAGTCCCAGCTCGCGCGCGTACATGCGCACCTCGTGGTCGAGGAACTTGGCCCGCGCCGCCCGCGCCAGCTCCTTCTGACCGGCGCCCAGCAGGATGTCGTACGCCAGCGCGCACGCCTCGGTGCGCGCCTTCCAGTTGTCGATGTGCTCCCGGTCCAGCGAGAGCGACAGCTGCTCGGCGCCGCGGCGCACGTGCCACACGTACACCTGGTCCGGTACGAGCGCGACGCGCGGGCCGGCGGCCAGCACACGCGCGGTGAAGACGATGTCCTCGTAGAGGAAGCGGCCCTCCGGGAAGCGGATGCCGTGCTCGCGCAGGAAGTCGGTGCGGTACAGCTTGTTGACGCACAGCGTGTCGTGGACCAGGCGCGGTCGCTGGGAGGGGCGCGCGAGGACGGTGCGCGCCGTGTAGAGGGGCGCCTGCCAGGGCTGCTCACGCCCCGAGGGCAGTTCCCGGCGGACGCACAACCCGCTCGTGATCTCGGCGTGCGCTTCTGTGGCCGCCGTCAGCAGCGTGTCCACCGCACCGGGCGGCAGCACGTCGTCGCTGTCGAGGAACATCACGTACGGTGTCGTCACCGCGTCGATCCCGGCGTTGCGCGGGCTGCCGCAGCCGCCGCTGTTCTCCGCCCTGCGCACCACCCGCAGCCGGGGTTCGCCGGCGGCCAGCCGCTCGAGCAGTTCGGCGCTGCCGTCGGTGGAGCAGTCGTCGACGGCGACGACTTCGGAGACCGCCGGTCCCTGGGCGAGCGCCGAACGCACGGCGTCGCCCACATGGGCGCGGTCGTTGTAGCCGATGACGACGACACCGACCTGCGCCGCGCGCGGCCCGTCGGCGGTGCCGGCTGTCTCGGATGTGTGTTGCGGGTCTGATCGCATCGGGTCCACGGGCCGGGAGCGTAGGATTGTTCGGTAATACGCCGTTAAGAGAGACTTAGCGCTCGGTCCGGAAGACGGTCGGAATCGAGGCGGGGTTCCGTTGTTTGCACGGTCTTTTCATCCTGCCGTGTCGATCGCCACAACCGGACGAAGGAGAGCACGGCGGCGGCCGCCAGGACTCCGTTGCGGGCCAGCATCAGCAGACAGCCCCTCCAGGTGCCGTCGACCACCTCGTGGTAGTCCATCGGGAACACCGCGGTGCTCAGCGCCGTCGCCGCCAGGACCAGCGCCGCGACCGGCCGCTGGCCGGTGTGCCGTGAGGTCAGGCACACCGCGGCGAGACCGATCAGCCAGATCATGTACTGCGGGCTGATCACCCGGCTCGTGACCGTGAACAGCAGCACCGCACACAGCGCCGCGTCGAACGGTGTCGCCTGGCTCCAGCGCCGCGCCCGCACCCGCCACAGCACGAGCAGCGCGAAGGCGAGAACCGTCAGGCCCAGCGAGACGGTGGCGACGGCGTGCACATGGGGCCCGGCCAGCTCGACGGCGCCGTACTGGTAGCAGGCCCGGCCCGGCCAGCCGGCGTGCCGCGCCAGGTTCAGCACCGTGCCGCCGAGCGACTCGATCTGCACGCCCCGCCCGCCCTGTTCCCGCAGAAAGGACAGCGGGTGCTCGAACGACAGGGTGAGGGCGCCGAGCGAGGCGGTTCCGGCCGCAGCCGCCCACCTCCAGGCGCCGCGCGTGACCCGCCCCCGCGGTGTGCCCAGCAGCACCAGCGCCGGCCACACCTTCACCAGCGCGCCCAGCGCCCCGAACACCCCGCACAGCCCGCCCGCGCGCGGGGAGCGGCCGAGAGCCAGCAGGGAGAGCACGGCCAGGGCGGTGACCTGGACGTCGTACCGGGCCAGGGGGAGGTGCAGCAGCAGCGGCAGGCCGCCCGTCCACAGGCCCGCGCCGAGCAGGCTGCGCCCGGGACGCCGGCCCGCGCGGACCAGCGCCGCCGTGACCACCGCGTCCACGGCCAGCGTGAGCAGCACGAAGGCCTGAAAGTACGTCAGCCACGGCAGCAGGCCCGGCGCCAGCAGCACCGGGCCCGCACCCGGCGGGTACTGCCACAGCGTGTCGTGCGTCGGGAAGGAGCCGTGCGCGAGGACGTCGTACCAGTGGGAGTACAGCCGCCACACCTCACGGGCCACCGACCCGCCGCCCAGCACGGGGGCGCTCTCGTCGACGAGCAGCCACAGCATCAGGGCACGGGTGCTCAGCCAGAGGACGGTGACGCCGAGGACCGGGCCGCAGTTGACACGGAGACGGTTCATCGCACGGGAGCCTACGGGGCACGGGTGGTGCATTCCTGCCGATACGCCGTCATGACCGGAAAAAGATTGGCTAATCGCAAAAGGTCGGGCCGTGGTGAACGTCGGGCTTCCTGTGAAAACGCACGCGCGTCGGGCGGCCGGTACGGCAGTCGTCGTACCGGCCGGTGGCATGCCGCACGTACCGAAGGGCCGAGGGGCCCGGAACCGCCGCCGGGTCGCCGTGTGCGTGCCCGCGCTGGTGATGCTCGCGGTCGGGCTCTGGGGGCTCGACCGGGGCGGGATGTGGCGCGACGAGGCCGTCAGCTTCCAGGTCGGGCGGCGTACGGTGCCGCAGATCTGGGCGCTGCTGCACGGTGTGGACGCCGTGCACGGCCTGTACTACCTCCTCGCGCACGCCGTCCTCACCGTCCACCCCGGCGAGGTCGGGCTGCGGCTGCCGTCGGTGGGCGCGGCGGCCGTGACGGCCGGGCTGGTGGCGGCGCTCGGCACCCGGCTGGCCCGGCCGCGCGTCGGGCTGTGGGCGGGGCTGCTGTACGCCGTCGCGCCGATGGCCGGGCACTACGCGCAGGAGGGCCGCTCGTACGCCCTGGTGGCCGCCGGGGCCACGGCGGCGACGCTGCTCCTGGTACGGGCCGTGCGGGGCGGCTCTCCCGGGTCCTGGGCCGCCTACGGCGCCGTGCTCGGCCTCACCTGCTGGCTGCACGAGTTCGCGGTGCTGCTGCTGTGCGCCCACGCGGCGTCGCTGGCGCTGGCCCGGGTGGGGAGGGCGTGGCGCGGATGGGCGTGCGCGGCGGCCGGGGTCGCGGCGTCACTGGTGCCGATGGTGCTCGTGTCACGGGGGCAGTCGGCGCAGGTGGCATGGCTGCGCAGGCCCACGGCGGTCACGGCGGAAGAGCTGCTGCGCGGGTTCCTCGGGCCTTCGCAGGGGGTGTACGCCGTGTGTCTGGCCCTGGCCCTGGCCGGGTCGGCGGCGATCTTGGGTCAGCGCGGCGAACTCACCCTCGCGGGGGTGGCGTTGCCGTTGACGGTGGTGCCGCCGGCGGTGCTGATGGCGGCGTCCCAGGTCTCCCCGCTGTTCGTCGACCGGTATGTGCTGTACGCGCTGAGCGGGGCGCCGTTGCTGGTGGCGGCCGGGGCCGAGCGGGTGGCGGGGCTGGTGGGACGCCTGCGGCTGCCCAGCTCGCTGCCGCCCCGTCTCGTCACGCTCGCCGGAGTCCTCGCCGTCGTCCTGGCCTTCCTGCACCAGCTCCCCCTGCTGCGCGCGGACCGTGATCCGGGTACCCGGCCCGACGATCTCGCGGCCGCTTCACGGGCCGTCGCACGGGAGACGGCGCCCGGGGACGCGGTGCTGTTCCTGCCGGCGCACGTGCGGAACGTGGCCCTCACGTACCCGGGGGCGTTCCGGGGGACGCGGGACGTGGCGCTCGTGAAGGGCGCCGCCGCGTCCGGGACCCTGTACGGGCGGGAGGCCGGGCCCCGTGAGATGCGGCACCGGCTGGCGCGGCTGGAACGGGTGTGGGTCGTGGCCGACCGGAAGCTGCTCGCCGGGCGCTGGAGCGTGCGCAAACCCGCCGAGCGGGCCAAACTCGCCGAACTGCGGCGGGATTTCACCGGACGGCAGCAGGTGCGGCGCGGCGGGGTGGTCGTACGGCTGTACGTCCGTGACCGGGCGCCCGCGGCGGCTAGCCGGCCTCCTGCCCCGCAGTCAGGGCCGCCGCGTCCAGGGCGGTCGTGAGCCGGTCGAGGCGTTCGCGCAGCTCGGCGATCTCCGCGAGGTCGAAGCCGGTCGCGCGGCCGATGCGGCGCGGGACCTCCAGGGCCCGCTCGCGCAGCGCCGCGCCCTCCTCGGTGAGCCGCACCCGCACCGAGCGCTCGTCCTCGGAGCTGCGCTCCCGGCGCACCAGGCCGGCCGTCTCCAGTCGCTTGACCAGCGGGGACAGCGTGCCGGAGTCGAGCCGCAGCTGCTCGCCGAGCCTCTTGACGGGCAGATCGCCCTGTTCCCACAGCACCAGCATCACCAGGTACTGCGGGTAGGTGAGCCCGAGGTCCTTGAGGACGACGCGGTAGACGCCGTTGAAGGCGCGGGACGCGGCGTGCAGGGAGAAGCAGATCTGGCGGTCCAGGCGGAGCCAGTCGGCGTCGGGGGCGGAAGCGGGAGCGGGCGTGGCGGTCATGGGTCCAGAGTAGCTCTTGCGGCCCATTTAGTTGTGCACAACTTAATTGTGTGCTCTACTTGTGCTCGCAACGGACACCGCATCGAGAGCATCGAGAAGGACGGTTCACCATGGACGCGCTCTACACCGCCGTCGCCACCGCCACCCACGGCCGTGACGGTCGTGCCATCTCCTCCGACGGCAAGATCGACCTCAAGCTGGCCCCGCCCGTGGAACTGGGCGGCAACGGCGAGGGCACCAACCCCGAGCAGCTCTTCGCCGCCGGTTACGCCGCCTGCTTCGGCAGCGCCCTCGGCCTCGTCGGCCGGCAGGCGAAGGTCGACGTCAGCGACGCGGCGGTGACCGCCGAGGTCGGCATCGGCAAGCAGGGCGAGGGCTTCGGCCTGAAGGTGACGCTGCGCGTCGAGCTGCCGGACAGCCTTGACCAGGAGACCGGCCGCAAGCTCGTCGAGACCGCCCACCAGGTCTGCCCCTACTCCAACGCCACCCGCGGCAACATCGACGTCGACCTCGTCATCGAGTAGTCGCACGAGCCACCGGGGTGTCGGCTCTGAGCGGCGGCCGACGCCCCGGTCACACTCCCTACGCCGACGTCAGCGCGTCCCGCCCGACCGCCTGCCCCGGGATCCGCACCGCGCCCGGGCCGGTCAGCGGCTCGCCCAGCAGCAGCGTCCGCACCACGCGCTCGGCGGCCCGGCCGTCGTCGAACTCGCAGAACCGGGCCCGGAAGGCCGCGCGCAGCCGCGCCGACTCCTCGTCCCGCCAGGACCCCGAGGCGAACAGCCGGGCCAGCTCCCGGTAGGAGCGCGTGACATGGCCCGGCGGCTCGGCCGTGATGTCGAGGTAGGCGCCCCGGCTCGCCGTGAAGGCGGGCCAGTCGTCGGCGTGCACCACGATCGGCCGGTCCAGGTTGGCGTAGTCGAACATCACCGCCGAGTAGTCGGTGACCAGCACGTCCGTGGCGAGCAGGACGTCCTGGAGGCACGGCTCGTCGGTCGCGTCGACGACGACCCCGCGCTGGTCCAGCTCGGTGAGGCCCAGGCCCCGCACGGGCCCGCTCGCGAGCGACGGATGCAGCCGCACGACGAGCGTGTGCCCCGCGCCGAGGTCTGCCGCGAACCGGGCCACGTCGATCCGGTCCACGTGCCCGCCCCGGCGGTAGTCCCGGCGGGTCGGCGCGTACAGCACGACCGTGTGGTCCGCAGGGATGCCGTGCCGCTCGCGGAAGCCGCTCAGACCGCCGTTCACCAGTACGTCGTTGCGCGGACTGCCGGTGCGCAGCGAGGTGAAGTGGCAGGGGTAGGCCCGCTCCCAGACCAGCTCGGAGTGCCGGTTGGCGACCAGGCTGTAGTCCCAGCGGTCGGCTCGGCGCAGCATCTGCGGCACGCTGAAACCGTGCCGGGCCCCCGGCTTGGTCAGCAGATCGGCGCCCATGTACTCGAGCGGGGTGCCCTGGTGGGTGTGCACATGCACGCTGCCCGGCCGTTTGACCAGATTCCCCGGCCAGTTGACGTCGTTCACCCAGTAGGTGGCCCGCGCCATGACCGCGTGGTAACGCGCCGAGCCCGGCGTCACATGGTCGGTGCCGGGCGGCACGGTGCCCACCGCGTCCTCCCGGACCACCCACACCCCGTGGATGTGCGGGGCCAGGTCCCGGGCCTTGGCGTGGATGGCGGCCGGGTCGCCGGTCACACCCCCGTGATGGGCGGACGAGTAGACCGCGAGATGCGGATCGAGCGGCAGCCTGAGCTGGGCGGCGTACCAGGCCCGCTGGGAGCGCCCCGAGACGGTGCGGGCCGCACGCCGCTTGCCCTTCGCCGCCGTCGCGCGCAGTCCCCGCCAGCCCCGCAGCGCCGCGTACGACGCGTAGGGCGCCGACGCCAGCAGCCGCATCTCGGTGCCCCGGGGGCCCTCGGGCGGGGTGAAGCCCTCCGGGAGACGGCGGCGGTGGAAGGAACGGATCTCGCGGTAGAAGTCGGGGCGGTCGGCGGGCGTCACCCGGTCCTCCCGGGCGAGCACGAACAGCATGTGGTCCAGCGCCCGTTCGAACAGCAGCGGGCGCGCCCAGGCGAGGTCCGCACGTTCCTCGAGGAACGCGAACAGGCCCTCGTACTGCGGGAAGATGTCGAAGTGACGGCGCCCCGGCGTCCTGGTGATCGCGCCCTGCCGACGCTGCCGGTACTCCACGCCGATCCGGTTCATGCAGGCGATGCGGTCCGCGAGGACCATCGACCGGTAGGTGACCGGCGCGTCCTCGTACAGCCCCGGCGCGTACCCCAGGTCGTGCTCCTGGAAGAACGAGCGCCGGTACGCCTTGTTCCAGGCGACCAGGAAGAGGTGGACGTACTCGGGGTTCTCCCGCAGGTTGAAGGTGCCCAGGCCCGCCCGGTCCAGCAGGGGGGACGCGTCGCTGCGTCCGCCACGGCCCCACCAGTGGGTGCGGACATGGTCGAAGACCAGGATGTCCGGGTCGCCGGCACCCGTCAGCCGGTCGGCCGCGGCGGCCAGCAGGCCCGGCGTGTAGGCGTCGTCGCTGTCGAGGAAGAGGACGTAGTCGCCCTTCGCCTGCTCCAGGCCGGCGTTGCGGGCCCGGCCCAGGCCCACGTTCTCGGGCAGATGCAGCACCCGCACCCGCGGGTCGCGTTCGGCGTACTCGTCGAGGATCGCGCCGCAGCCGTCGGGCGAGCGGTCGTCCACGGCGACCACCTCGAAGTCGCCGTACGACTGTCCGAGCACCGAGTCGAGGCACTCGCGCAGGAAACCCTGCACCTTGAAGACGGGGACGATGATGCTGAAGCGGGGCACGGCTGACGTCAGCTCCTTACGAGGGCGGAGGCGGCCGGGGCCGGGGTGCGCTCCGCGAGCGGGATCACGGGCGGGATCGACTCGGGCGGCTCACCGAGCAGCACCCGGCGCACCACGCGTTCGGCGGCGCGCCCGTCGTCGAACTGGCAGAAGCGCTCGCGGAAGTCGGCCCGTGCCGCCGTGGACCGCGCGCCCGCGTAGGAGCCGTCGCGGAAGACGCGGGCCAGCTCCTCGGGCGTCCGCGCCACCGGGCCCGGCGGCAGCTCCATCAGGTCGAAGTAGACGCCGCGGACCTCCCGGTAGACCTCCCAGTCGTCGGCGTACACGACGATCGGCCGGTCGAGGTTGGCATAGTCGAACATGATCGAGGAGTAGTCGGTGATCAGCGCGTCGGCGGCCAGGCACACCTCCTCGGAGGAGCGGTGCGAGGTGACGTCGATGATCCGGCCGGTGCTCCGCCTGCCGCCCCGGTCGTAGAAGTAGTGGGCGCGCAGCAGGACGACGACGTCCTCGCCGGCCTGCTCGGCGAAGGTCTCCAGATCCAGCCCCGTCTCGAAACCGGTGTGGTAGTCGCGGTGGGTCGGCGCGTACAGGACGGCCGTCTTTCCCTCCGGCACGCCCAGCTCCCGCCGGATGCGGCGGACGTCCTCGGCCGTCGCCGTGCAGTACACGTCGTTGCGCGGATAGCCGTACTCGAGGATCTCGTGCGAGCCGGGGAAGGCCCGTTCCCACATCTCGGTGGAGTGCCGGTTGGAGGTGAGGTTGAAGTCCCACCGGTCCACGCGGGCCAGCAGCCGGGCGAAGCTGCCGGTCGCCGCGGCCACCACGGGGTACGCCGCCTGGTCGATGCCCATCTTCTTCAGCGGAGTGCCGTGCTGGGTCTGCAGATGGACACTGCCGGGCCGTTTGACGACCGCGTCCGCGAAGTTGGCGTTGTTGATCAGGTAGGTCGCGCGGGCCAGCACCTCCCAGTACCGGCGGGAGCCGATCACCGCGAAGTCCACGTCCTTCGGCATCGCGTGCGCCTGGTCGGCCTCGACCAGGAACACCGAGCGGATGTGCGGGGCGAGTTCGCGGGCCTTGGCGTGGATCGCGGCCGGGTTGCAGGCGTATCCGCGGCCCCAGTAGGCGCAGTACACCGCCAGGTTGGGGTCGAGCGGGCGGCGCAGGTCGCGGAGGTAGCGCAGCCGGCTGCGCACCAGGCGCGGGCGCGGCAGCCGCCCGGCCGCCCCGGTAGCCATCCGGTTGGTGCCGCGCAGCGCCCGGAACGCGCTGTACGCCCCGGTCGCCAGCAGCCGGTGCTGCACCCCCAGGCTGCCGCCGGGCGCCCGGAAGCCGGCCGGCCGGTGACGGCGGTAGAGGCGGGCCGCACGGCGGAAGAAGGCCCGGTGCCCGGACGGCAGCCGCTCCGGCCGGGACGCGGTCCTCAGCACGTAGGTGAACAGCTGCTCGAACAGCGGCCGGACCCGCTCGGCGGGCAGCCCGCGTTCGGCGGCCCGGGTCAGCACCAGGTCCACCTGGTCGAGCACGGTGTGCTGGTGCGGTCCCGGCAGATTGAGCCGACTGCCCTGCCGCCGCAGCCGGTGGCGTACGACGACCCGGCGCAGCACCGCGATCCGGCGGGCCGCGACGGTGGTCAGCCCGCCCCAGCCGAGGTCGGTGAAGTGGCTGTCGGGGAAGGTGAGTTCGTGCTCGGTGAGAAAGGCGCGGCGGTAGACCGCGCTCCACGCGGGGAACGGGATACCGGTCAGCTCCGGCAGGTCGGCCGGGGCGAAGGCACCCTCCGGGGCCCCGGCGAGCAACGCCGCGGCCGGGTTGGTCGGCTCGCCCTCCCACCAGGGGGCGCGCTCGTGCTCGGCATAGAGCACGTCCACGCCGGCGGTCTCGGTCAGCCGGGCGTCCAGCGCCGCGAGCGCGCCCGGCAGCAGCAGGTCGTCCCCGTCGAGGAACAGCACGTACGCGCCGGTCGCCGTGCGCATCCCCGCGTTGCGCGCCCCGCTCAGTCCGGCGGAGGGCGGCGAGTTGACCGGGGTCACCCGGGAGTCCCGCGCCGCGTGTCCGGCGACCACGGCGGCGGCCGGGGAGTCGGGGGCGTCACAGACGGGGATCAGCTGCAGATCGCCGAAGGACTGGCCGAGAACCGAGTCCAGCGCCTGGGACAGCCGGCCGGCGACCCCATGGGACGGGACGATGATGCTGAAGCGGGGCATTCTGCTCTTTCTGTCGTCTTGCGGACGCGGCCGGGCCGCCCCGCCGGACGCCAGGTGGACGGCCGGCTCGGGGTGGGGCGCGTCGAGCCGAGGGGCATGGAAACTCCCGGAGGGATCAACGGCGTTCAGCGCTTCTCGGTGACGGGGAGGGAACCGGAAGGTTGCTCCACGGTGGCCAGCGGGGAGCGGGCGCAGGCCGAGGGCACCGGATGGCGCTCGGCGAAGGGCACGAACGCCGGTTGCCCGTCCGTCTCGCCCAGCACCAGATGCCGTACGACCCGCTCGGCGGCGCGTCCGTCGTCGTACGGGCAGAACCGCTCCCGGAACGCCGCCCGCAGCTGGGCCGAGCGCGAGCCGCGCCAGTGGCCGGTCGCGAAGATGTCGATCAGCTCGTCCTCGCTGCGCGCGACCGCGCCCGGCGGGAGGACGCGCACGTCGAAGTAGGTGCCGCGGGAGGCCCGGAACGCCGCCCAGTCGCCGGTGTGCACCACGATCGGGCGGTCCAGGTTGGCGTAGTCGAACATGATCGAGGAGTAGTCGGTGAGCAGGACGTCCGAGGCGAGGCACAGGGACTGCACGCTCGGGTGGTCGCGGACGTCGATGACCCGCGGGCCCTCCGGACGGTGGTCGCCCCGGGTGCGGGCCAGGATCACGAAGCGCGGGCCGAGGCGGCGCACGATCCGCTCCAGGTCCAGCTGCGGGTGCTGGGTGCGCAGGTAGTCACGGTGGGCCGGTGCGTACAGGATCGCGACCGCGTCCTGCGGGATCCCCAGCGACTCGCGCAGCCGGGTCACGTCCGCCGAGGTCGCCCGCTGGAAGACGTCGTTGCGCGGGGCGCCGTACTCCAGCGTGGTGTAGCGGCCCGGGAGGACCCGCCCACAGGTCAGCGTGGAGTGCCGGTTGCCGGACAGGACGACGTCCCACTGGTCGACGCCGCGCAGCAGTTGCGCGAAGTCGGTGTCGCGGGCCGCGGCCGGGCGCTCCAGGAGGTCCAGGCCCATGTGCGCGAGGGGGGTGCCCTGCCCGGTCTGGACGAGGACCTGCTCGTGCCGTTTGCGCAGGCCCGGGCCCAGGTCGGCGTCGGTGACCAGGTACTTGGAGCGGGCCAGCGCCGTCCAGTAGGCGGCCGTACCGGGCCGCAGGCGGCGCGGGCCGGGCGGGACCGCGTGCTGGTGCTCGGGGTGGGCGATCCACGCGGTGCGGATGTGCGGTGCGTGGGTGCGGAACGCCTCCTCCAGGGCCCCCGGGTCGCCGCCGTGGCCCCGGCCCGCGCCCGAGGCGAACACCGCGCGGTCGGAGCGGACGGGCAGCCGCAGCTGGATCCGGTAGTGCACACGCAGCGCGCCGAAGCGCACGGCGCGGGCCAGTTTCACGGCCGTCTTCAGCGTCCGTCGGCGCACGGCCGAGGCCAGCCGGAGCGCGCGGAACGTGCGGTGCAGGCCGAAGCGGACCAGTACGTTCCGTCGCCGCATCCGGGTGCCGGGGACGTGGTGACGACGGTAGTGGGCGCGGGCCCGGCGCAGGAACTCGCCGTGGCTGCCGCGCGGCAGCCGGCCCCGCTTGGTGAACACCGTCGCGTAGTGGTCGATCATCCGGCGGAACAACTCCGGCCGCCACCGCGCCATTTCGGGGTGCCCGTCGAGGTACGCGAACACCCGGTCGTACTGCTCGAAGAGATCGAAGTGCTTGTCGCTGCTGGTGCCGAGGATGTTGCCCTGCCGGCGCTGCCGGTAGTGCACGCACACCCGGTCCAGGGTGGCGATCGACTCCGCCGCCATCAGCACCGGGAAGGTCCAGGGGGTGTCCTCGTAGTAGCCGGGCGGGAACGCGAAGCCGTGGCGTTCGACGAAGTCCCGCCGGCAGGCCTTGTTCCAGGCCACCATCAGCACCCGGAACAGCCCCGGCCGGTCCTCCAGCCGGAACGGCGCGGCGCCCTGCTCGGTGAGCGGGCCGGTGAGCTGGTTGCGCACCGTCCGGCCGTCCCAGTAGGTGCGCGCGTAGTCGTACACCAGCACGTCCGGCTCGCCGGTCTCCTTGATCCGGTCCGCGATCGAGCGCAGCGCGTCCGGAGTGAGCGTGTCGTCGCTGTCCAGGAAGACCAGGTAGTCGCCGCTCGCCTCGGCCATCCCCGCGTTCCGGGCCCGCCCGAGCCCCTGGTTCTCGGCCAGGTGTACGGGCCGTACCCGGGCGTCGCGGACCGCGTACTCGTCGATGATCGCGCCGCAGGCGTCCGGTGAGCAGTCGTCCACGACGATCAGTTCCAGATCGGGGTACGACTGCGCGAGCACCGAGTCCAGGCACTCGGAGAGATACGCCTGGACCTCGTACGCGGGGACAATGACACTGAACCTGGGCAAGGGGCATCCATGGGTCGTCGGTCGGCGCGGGGTGTTCTGACCGGGAACGGCCGATGGAGTGAATTGGTTACGGGTCCCTGCGTCATGTGGGGGACGGCCGGTGACCGGCGAGGGGCGGGCCCCTTACGGCCCGCCCCGGGGAAAACTGCCGGTGAACGTCGTTACTTGACCGCGCCCGCCATCACGCCGGACACGAACTGACGCTGGAACGCGAAGAACACGGCCAGCGGGATGACCATGGAGATGAACGCGCCGGGCGCCAGCACGTCGATGTTGTTGCCGAACTGCCGTACCTGCGTCTGCAGCGCGACCGTGATCGGCTGGCTGCCCGAATCGGTGAACACCAGGGCGACCAGCATGTCGTTCCACACCCACAGGAACTGGAAGATGCCGAGGCTCGCGATCGCCGGCCCGCCGAGCGGCATCACCACCCGTGCGAACAGGCGCAGTTCACCGGCGCCGTCCAGGCGGGCCGCCTCCAGCAGCTCACGCGGGATCTCCGCGAAGAAGTTGCGCAGCAGGAACACCGCGAACGGCAGACCGAACCCGGTGTGGAAAAGGACCACGCCGAGGATGGACCCGAACAGGCCGATCTTGCCGAAGAGTTCGGCGATCGGGATCAGCGCCACCTGCACGGGGACGACCAGCAGGCTGACCACGATCAGGAAGCACCAGTCCCGGCCGGGGAACTCCATCCACGCGAACGCGTAACCGGCGAGCGCGCCGATGACGACCACCAGGATCGTCGCCGGGACCGTGATCAGGACGGTGTTCCAGAGGGAGTGGGTGATGTCGCCGTTCTCCAGCAGCTTGCGGTAGCTGTCGAAGGTCAGCTGGGACGGCTTGCCGAACACCTTCCACCAGCCGCTCGCGCTCATGTCCTCGGGGGCGCGCAGCGAGGAGATGAGCAGACCGATGGTCGGCACCAGCCAGAACAGGCCGACGACGATCAGGAAGACCCGCACCAGACCGCCGTTGATCCTCTCCAGCAGCCAGGTCATCGCCGCACCTCCCGCCTCAGCCGGCGCACGTTGAACAGCATCACGGGGATCACGAGCACCAGCAGCAGCACCGCGATCGCGCTCGCGACGCCCGGCTGGTTCTCGGCGAAGCCCTTGCGGTACAGCTCCAGGGCGAGCACGTTCGCGTCGTCCTGGGAGGAGCCGGGGGCGATGATGTAGACGAGGTCGAACACCTTCAGCACGTTGATCATCAGCGTGACGGTGACCACCGCGAGGACCGGCGCGAGCAGCGGCACGGTGACCTTGCGGAACACCTGCCACTCGGTGGCGCCGTCCACCCGCGCGGCCTCCAGCAGCTCCCGGGGCACGCCCGCGAGCCCGGCCGCGATCAGCACCATCGCGAAGCCCGCCCACATCCATACGTACGCCCCGATGACCGCCGGGGTGACCAGCGCCGGGCCGAGCCACTCGACACCGTTGTACGGCTCCCGGAAGTTGCTCGCGGGCAGCCGCAGCCGGGCCCCGTCGGCGGACGCGGGCAGCGTGAAGGTGCCGTCGCCGGCCGCCTTCGTCGAGGCCACCACCTTGCCGTCCTTCACCGCCTCGATCCGCATCCCGGCATAGCCCAGCTCGGACGGGTCGGGCACGCCGAGCCGTCCGACGCCCTTGCCGCGCGTGAAGTCCTGCCAGGTGGTGCCGGTGATCCTCCCCGGCTCCGGCCTGGCGGCCACGGCCCTCCGCACGCCGTCGGGCATCTGGTCCGGGGCGACACCGACCAGGGGCAGGGCGACCGACTGACCGGCGTGGACCGTGGCCTTGGTGACGAAGCCGCCGTTCTGCGCGACGAGCGGCGACCGGCGGCCCGGGTGGGCCTTCGGGAACGCCGACGACTGGGCGAACGTGTCGTGGACGCCCACCCACACCGCGTTCGCCACGCCCTTGTGCGGGTCCTGGTCGTACACCAGCCGGAAGATGATCCCGGCCGCCAGCATCGAGATCGCCATCGGCATGAAGACGACCAGCTTGAACGCCGTTCCCCAGCGCACCCGTTCGGTCAGGACCGCGAAGATCAGTCCGAGCGCGGTGGACACCGTGGGCGCGAACACCACCCAGATGACGTTGTTCTTCAGCGCGGTGCGGATGCCGTCGTCGGTGAAGAGCGTCTGGTAGTTGTCGGCGCCGGCGAAGCCGTCACCGGAGGAGTTGTAGAAGCTGCGGACGACCGAGTACCCGATCGGGTAGACCACGAGCGCGCCGAGCAGCACCAGGGCGGGCAGCAGGAACAGCGCTGCCACGGTCTTGCGGGTGCCGGTCACGCTCTTGCGACTGCGGGGCGCGGCGGGGCCCGGTGGGGCCCCGGCCGCCGTTGCCGCCGACGCCATCGCCGGATCAGCTCCCGCTTCCGTACGCGGCCGCCGCGTCCTTCTCCAGCTTCGCCTGCGTGCCCGCCACGTCCGTGGGGTTCTTCAGGAAGTCCTGCAGGTCCTTCCACTCGCCCTTGCCCGGGGTGCCGCCGAAGGCCTGCGGCGCCTGGTCGGACATGTCGAAGCGGAAGTCGTCGCCGGACGCGATCAGTGCCTTGGCGATCTTCTGCTGCACCGCGTTCGGGTACGCCGGGACCGGCACGTTCTTGTTCGGCGACAGATAGCCGCCGAGCTTGGCCTGGATCGTCGCCGCGTCCGGGGAGGCGAGGAAGGTGACCAGGGCCTGGGCGGCCTTGGAGTCCTTCAGGATCACCGCCGCGTCACCGCCGGAGACCACCGGCGTGGTGGAGCCGACGGCCGGGAACGGGAACACCTTCGCGTCCGTGCCCACCTTCGCCTTGGTCTCACCGATGTTGACCTGCACGAAGTCGGCCTCGTAGACCATCGCGGACTTCGGCTGGTCGCCGCCGGTGAAGGTCTGGGTGACCGAGGCCGGGAACTCCGTCTGCAGGGCGCCGTCCTGGCCGCCCGCGAGATAGTCCTTCTTGCCCCAGATCTGTGCGAGCGTCGTCAGCGCCTGCTTGACCGAGGGATCCGTCCACTTGATCTTGTGCTGGGCGAGCTCGTCGTACTTCTGCGGCCCCGCCTGGGACAGATAGACGTTCTCGAACCAGTCCGTCAGCGTCCAGCCGTCCGCGCCGGCCACCGAGAACGGCGTGACACCGGAGTCGAACACCGCCTGCGCGGCGGCCAGCAGGTCCTTCCAGGTCTTCGGTTCCTTGGCGTTCGCGTTCTGGAAGACCTTGGCGTTGTACCAGATCAGCGACTTGTTGGCGGCCTTGTAGTACATGCCGTACTGCTTGCCGCCGACCTTGCCGATGTCCTGCCAGCCCTGGGAGTAGTTCTTCCGCAGCTCCTTCAGGGCGTCCGGCCCGAGCGGCTTGGCCCAGCCCCGCTGCACGGCCTGCCTGATGGCGCCGGGCTGCGGCAGCATCGCCACGTCCGGCGGCTGACCACCCGCGATCTTCGAACCGACGAAGTTGATGATCGGGTCCTGCGCGGGTACGAAGGTGACCTTCGCGCCGGTGCGCCTCTCGAACTCGGCGAGGACCTGCTTGAAGTTCTTCTGCTCCTGACCGGTCCAGACGGCGGCGATCTCCAGGTTCGCGCCGTTCAGCTTCGGCAGGCTGACGGTGGAGCCGGTGGGGGCGGCGCCGCCGCTCTCGCCCCCGCTGCCCTTCTTGCCGTTGTCGCTGCTGGAGCAGGCGGTGAGCGCGAGCGCTCCCGCGAGCAGTGCGGCGAGTGTGGTGACGGCCCTGTGTGTCCGGATGGTGCTGCTCATGTTGCGCATCACTTCCCCGTTCGTCGTTCTTGGTGAACGTCGGCGAGCGTGTCCCGTGCGGTCCGGTCTACGCGGGCCGCACGGGGTGGGCAAGAGCGCCTGCGGTGTCGAGCGGCTCATCGTGACCGGCTCGTGACCAGGTGTGCATGCCTCTTTCTCGCGGGGATTTTCCGGCTACAGCAGGGACGGCACCTCAGCGGCCGAGACCTCTCGTGCCGCGCGCTCCACCGCGCTCGCCAACAGAGCGAGGTCGGTGGGGCCGTTGCCCAGCTCCCGCACGGGACGACGGGCCGGGGGATCGCCCATGCGCTGCCAGTCCAGCGGGACCACCGTCGGCCGCTGGGTCGCCGTACGCGGGATACGGCCCGTCACCCGGCCGCCCTGGAAGCCCACGACCCGCCCGTCCGCGAACGCCACCGTGCCGCGGCCCGGAGCCGGTTCGTCCGGCCCCTGCTGGGGGGCGTCCAGGGCGATCCGCAGGGTCGCCCTGCGCGCGGGCTCCGTCTCCGCCGTACGCCCGCCGACCCCGGCCGCCGCCACCAGATGCACCCCGAGGCGCTCGCCTTCCCGGGCCACCGCCTCCAGCGCGCGCATCACCGACCCGGCGGCGGGCCGGCCCGGCGAGCCGAGCGGGGGCGAGACCAGCGCGTCCAGGTCGTCGACGACGACCACGAGCCGCGGCAACGGCGGTGCCGCCTCCGCCCGTTGCCGGGCCGCCGCGCCCGGCCGGAGCCGGAGGGTGGAGCTGGGCGGCGTCTCTATGTCCCCGTTCGCGGCCGTGCGCTGCGTCACGATCCGGCCCGACACCTCACGCCCCGTGTGCCACTGGGCGAAGTCCGTGCGGCCCAGCAGCTCCGACCGCCGCTTCAGCTCGGCGGACAGCGACTGGGCGAACTCCCGCATGCGCACGGGGTCGTTGGCGATCAGATGAGTGGTCACATGCGGTATCTCGGTGCACGCCCGCAGGCCCTCGCCGTGTGCCGTGCCGGTCCCGGTGCCGTCCCGGCCGTCCATCAGCACGACGCCCAGCCGGTCCGGTCGCTCGGCGGCGGCCAGCGAGGCCACCACGGCCCGCAGCAACTCCGTACGACCGCTGCCGGCCGGCCCCTCGACCAGCAGATGCGGCCCGTCGGCCACCAGGTCGGCGGTGAGCGGCCCACGCGGACCGGCACCGAGCACCGCCCGCGCCCGGCCGCCCAGCGCCCGGGTGTCGTCCGCCGCGTCCGCCCAGCGCGCCATCAGCGACGCCGGGGTGGCCCGGGCCAGCCCCAGCTCGTCCAGCAGCCGCGCCGACTGCGGCAACGGCGCCGCCACGCGGGTGTCCCGCCCGCCGGCCGGGCCGTCCGGACGCAGCGGCGCCAGCGCCCGCGCGAACCGCTCCGCCCAGGCGACGGAGACGGCGTCCACGGCGGCGAGCGTCCCCTGGCCGACGGGACCGCTCGGCGCCACCCGCAGCAGATGCAGTGCCGTCGCGACGTCACCGCCGAGCAGCGCCACGGCACCGCAGTGCCGGAACGTCGGTGTCACCGCACACGCGGCCTCGTACGTCAGCGTCACGGGGGAGGCGGGGGAGGCGGGCTCGGTCTCGGCGAGGCAGATCACGTGGATCCCGGCCCGCGGTCCGGCCACGGCCAGCCGCGCCACGGCCTCCCGCAGGGCGCTGCCACCGGGATCCCCGTCCACGACGACGACGGTGTACGGCCCGGGGAACCCCCCGGTACCGCCGGCGTCGTCGCCCTCCCTGGCCCAGGAGGGGCGGTGCGCGGGGCCGGAGGAAGCGCCGGTGGGGGCGCCCGACGGGGGGTGGGCGCGCAGGGCGTACCCGCCGTCGGAGGAGGGGACGGCCTGGGCGGGGCCGCCGGAGGCGGTTTCGGTGGTGGCGGTTTCGGTGGTGGCGGGGTGGCCGGCGACGACTCCCCGGGCCGGGGCACTGCCGGCGGGGTGCGGGGAGGTGCGGCCGGGGGAGAGGTGCTGGGCGCGCGGGCCGGGGGCGTCGGCGACGGGGGTGGCGGCACCGGGACGGCCGGGCACGAGTCCCTGGGCCGGGGTGTCCGGCAGGCCGGAGGTGCCGCGGTCGCCGGTGGCCGGGGCCTGCGCGGGGGCGCCGAACGCCTCGGGGGAGGGGCCCTGGGCGGGCGCACCCGGGGGGAACGTCCGGCCTGCGGCACCCGCGCCGGGGCCGGGTGCGGGGCACACCTGGCCCTCGGCAGCCGTGGGGGAGACGTGTGCGGGGGCGTCCGGCGCGGTGCCGGGTGCCGGGACGCGGGCGGAGACGGACGCGGGACGGGCCGCGCTTCTGCCGGTCGCCGCGTGGTCCTCCACCCGGCGCAGCAGTTCCTCCGTGCGGGCCGCCGCCTGCTCACGGTCGTAGGCCAGCAGCAGCCGGCAATCCTGGCCGTGGCCCGGCCGGACATGCGGGAGCCAGCCCAGCCACGACCACTCGGCCGTGCGCTCCGCCACCGGACGGGAGCGGTCGGCGCTGATCAGGACGATCTCCAGCAGGTCGGGGGAGTGCAGCGCCGCCAGCTGGGCCAGCACCGCACGGGCCAGTCCGGACAGCCGGGGCCGCGGACCGGCCAGGCCCAGCGCGCCCGCCTCGCGCAGTGCCGCCGTGACGGGCACCGCGGGCAGCAGGCCGGAGCCGTCCGGCGTGCTCCGGTCGGCCGTGCCCAGCCGCACGGTCAGCGCCTCCGTATGACGCGTCCCGCGCTCCCACAGCCGGGGCCCTGGCCCGAGCGCCGTCAGCAACAGGGCGGCGGGGTCAGGCCAGGTCTCGGGCTGCTGCGGGGCGACGGCCACCGGGCCGGCGTCGGTGCGGGCGGTGGTGCTCCCGTGGGCCTCCGGGCCCGGGGGCTGTTCGGCGCGTGCGCCGGCCAGCCGGCGCGCCCACGCGCCGAGGCCGCGCCGGCGTGCGCCCTGAGGGGCGTCGATGCCTCTGCCGGGGGTTGCTCCACGGCCGTCGTCGAGCGGCTCCTCGTCCCTTCCTCCGATGCCGAGGCGCCCCGCGTGCGTGTCCCCGCCGGCCGCGGCGCCGGGCGCGCTCTCGATCCGGGGCGCCCCGGCCTGCCCCGGCACGACGGCGGACTCCGCCCGGCGGTGCTCCTGCCCTCCGCTGCCGGACGTCCCCCAGCCACCGGAGTCGTAGCCGTGCTGCCCGGCCGCGGGGGCAGCCCCCGCACCGGCGGCCCCGTCCCCCGGATGACCGCCCGCAGTCGCCGACGGTGACTCCCGCACGGGTGGTGCGACCGGGAACCCGGATCCGGAACCCGCCCCGGACGCATCCGCACGCGAAGCAGCGTCCCCGACGACCCGCACACACCCCTCACCGTCGGAGACGGTGCGTACGCGCGCCCCCGGTCCCCCGGACGGCGTAACCCGCAGGGCCGATTCCCCGATCCGCAGCAGGCTCCCGGCGGGGAACCGCACCAGGCGCTCGCCCAACCGCGTCCCGTCCAGCGTGGTCCCGTTGGTGGAACCGAGGTCGGCGACCGAGATGCGGCCGTCCGTACCGACGGTGACCTCGCAGTGCAGCCGGGAGACGTCGGGGTCGTCCAGCGGTACGTCGGCGTCGGCCGAGCGGCCCACGGTGATGCGGCCGCCGTGCAGCAGATGGACCCCGCCCGCGTCGGGGCCGGCGACGACGTGCAGCTGGGTCGGCGCGTCGTCCAGCTCGGGATGCGGCTCGGCGGCCGCCGGGGCGCCCAGGGACAGCACGGCACCGTCGACCAGCGGGGGCTCGCCGAGGGTGCAGCGGCGCGGGTCGAGGCGCTCGGCGCCGGCGTAGAGCACGACGGGGGAGCCGGAGACGTCACGGCCCTCACCGGCCACCGCCGCGGCCAGCGCCGACGTGACCGCGGCCAGATCCGTGCCGGTGGGCGCCGTGACCAGCACGTCGCGGCTCGCGGGGCGGCCCCGCTGCGGGACCGGGCCCAGCGGGTCTACGACGGTCAGCCGGATCTGCATCCCCACCCCACACGAGCACGTCAGCCAGTACTGAAAGGCATCCTCGCACCTGCCACTGACAACGCGCCCGGCACCCGGTGACAAGTGATCTTGATTGGTCGGCTCTGCCCCCAAAAGTGCCTGACCAGTGCCGCGCAAACGATCATTTGAGATCGGTCACGTCCGCCCTGCGGCAACCGGTGGACCGACATGAGCGTCTTTCCGTCGAACACATCGAACATGCTCGGGAACGCTTACGTAGTGCCCTCGGGGGCGGCACTACAGTGGGTCGGAACAACCGGAACGATTACCGGAATGCAGGCAAGCAAGCATCAGCAAGCAGCAGGGAGCGCGTGACGTGCGGCCAGTCGGCAGCAAGTACCTGCTTGAGGAGCCGCTCGGACGCGGCGCCACAGGCACCGTCTGGCGTGCCCGCCAGCGCGAGACGGCGGGTGCCGAGGCGGCGGTGCCCGGGCAGCCCGGCGAGACGGTCGCCATCAAGGTCCTCAAGGAGGAGCTGGCGAGCGACCCGGACATCGTGATGCGCTTCCTGCGCGAGCGCTCCGTCCTGCTCCGGCTCACCCACCCGAACATCGTCCGGGTCCGCGACCTGGTCGTCGAGGGCGACCTGCTGGCGCTGGTCATGGACCTCGTCGACGGCCCCGACCTGCACCGCTACCTGCGCGAGAACGGTTCCCTGACGCCGGTGGCCGCCGCGCTGTTGACGGCACAGATCGCCGACGCGCTCGCCGCGAGCCACGCCGACGGCGTCGTCCACCGCGACCTGAAGCCCGCCAACGTGCTGCTGCAGCAGCACGACGGGCAGATGCACCCGATGCTGACCGACTTCGGCATCGCCCGCCTCGCTGACTCCCCGGGCCTGACCCGCACCCAGGAGTTCGTCGGCACGCCCGCGTACGTGGCACCGGAGTCCGCCGAGGGCCGCCCGCAGACCTCGGCGGTCGACATCTACGGCGCCGGCATCCTGCTGTACGAG
Source organism: Streptomyces sp. NPDC048191 (assembly GCF_040652655.1). Classification (NCBI taxonomy): domain Bacteria; kingdom Bacillati; phylum Actinomycetota; class Actinomycetes; order Kitasatosporales; family Streptomycetaceae; genus Streptomyces; species Streptomyces sp. NPDC048191. Next base: position 79,684 of record NZ_JBEZMO010000021.1, on the reverse strand, counting down.
CTGGTCACCGGCCGCCCGCCGTTCGCCGGCAGCACCGCCCTGGAGGTGCTGCACCAGCACCTGAGCGCCGAGCCGCGCCGCCCCTCCACCGTCCCGGACCCGCTGTGGACGGTCATAGAGCGCTGCCTGCGCAAGAACCCCGACGAGCGGCCGAGCGCCGAGAACCTGGCGCGGGGCCTCAGGGTCGTCGCCGAGGGCGTCGGCGTGCACGCGAACGCCGCGCAGATCGCCGCCGCCGAGGGCGTGGGCGCGCTGCTCGCCCCCGACCCGGCCCCGACGGCCGTCCCGGGCGTGCCCGGTGCCGCCGACCCCACCCAGGTGCTGCCGAACACCGGGCCCCAGGGCGCGTACGACCCGAACGCCGCGACCAGTGTGCTGCCGCACACCGGCGGCCCCGTCGGCGCGGCCGACCCCACCGCCGTACTGCCGAACACGGGTACGGCGGACCCCACGGCGGTGCTGCCGAACACGGGCCCGCAGGGGCAGCAGCCCGAGCAGCCGCACCCCTGGCAGACCCAGCTGCGCGCCGCCCGCGACCGCAACGAGCAGACCCAGGTCCAGTACCTGTCCCCGGAGGACGACCCGCTGCGCCACCGGCCCCAGCGACAGGTCGCCCGTCCCCAGCAGCAGCCGCGGCAGGCCCCGCAGGGGCGCCCCCAGCAGCCGCAGCCGCGCGGCCGGCAGCAGGGGTACCAGCAGGGGTACGGCTATGCGCCGCAGCAGCAGCCCCAGCAGTACGCCCCGCCGCAGCGGTACGCGCCGGAGCCGCAGCGGCCCGCGCGCGAGCCCCGCGCGCCGCGGCAGCGCAGTGCCAACCCGATGAAGATCCCGGGACTCGGCTGCCTGAAGGGCTGTCTGTTCACGATCGTCATCCTGGTCGTGGCGAGCTGGCTGATCTATGAGCTGACCCCGGTGCACACCTGGATCGGCCAGGGCCGCGGCTACTGGCACGAGGTGAGCCACTGGACCCATCAGGTCGGCAGGTGGATCAAGGACCTGGGCGGTTCCTCCGGCGGCGGCAACTGAACGGGCGAACTCGCGGTAACCCCCTGCGAGTTTGCGGATTTGTCGACATCTGGCGGGTGATTTCCGTCTCCGCGGTGAAGGTTGGCTCGTCAGGCGCGTAGTTTTAGCGACAACACGCGTCTGTAGGAGCAGTCTTGGCACGGAAGATCGGCAGCCGGTACACCGCGAACCAGATCCTGGGGCGGGGCAGCGCCGGCACGGTGTGGCTGGGCGAGGGGCCGGAGGGTCCCGTCGCCGTCAAGCTGCTGCGCGAGGACCTCGCCTCCGACCAGGAGCTCGTCGGACGCTTCGTCCAGGAGCGCACCGCCCTGCTCGGCCTGGAGCATCCGCACATCGTCACCGTGCGCGACCTGGTGGTCGACGGCAACGACCTGGCCCTGGTCATGGACCTCGTGCGCGGTACCGACCTGCGCACCCGCCTGGAGCGCGAGCGGCGGCTCGCCCCCGAGGCGGCCGTGGCGATCGTCGCCGACATCGCCGACGCGCTGGCGGCGGCCCACGCGGCCGGCGTCGTCCACCGGGACGTCAAGCCCGAGAACGTCCTCCTCGACATGCAGGGCCCGCTGGGCCCCGGCGGAGCCCACCCGGCCCTGCTCACCGACTTCGGCGTCGCCAAGCTGATCGACTCGCCGAAGCGGACGCGGGCCACGAAGATCATCGGCACGCCGGACTACCTGGCCCCCGAGATCGTCGAGGGCCTGCCGCCGCGCGCGTCCGTGGACATCTACGCCCTGGCCACCGTCCTGTACGAGCTGCTGGCGGGCTTCACCCCGTTCGGCGGGGGCCACCCGGGCGCGGTCCTCCGCCGCCACGTCACCGAGACCGTCGTACCCCTGCCCGGTATCCCGGAGGAACTGTGGCAGCTGCTCGTGCAGTGCCTGGCCAAGGCTCCCGCCTCCCGGCTGCGCGCCTCGGAGCTGGCCGCGCGGCTGCGGGAGCAGCTGCCGGTGCTGGCCGGGATACCGCCGCTGGACGTGGACGAGCCGGACCTCTTGGAGCAGGCGGCCCAGGACGAGCCGGCGCCGGCGGTGCCACCGGGTGGTGAGCCGGTACGGCGGCGGGGCGCGGTGTCGCTGGTGCCGGGCGCCAAGCCGGACTCCAACCGGGACACGCACACGTCGATGAGGGTGCCGGGCCCGGACGAGCTCGCGGGAGGCGCGCACGGGACCGCTCGCGCCCCCCGGGCCGCCGGTGCGCCCCGGCCGGGGTCGGCGAAGCACCGGGCGGCGGTGCGGCGGCGCAGGGTGACGCTGGGAGTGGCCGGAGTGGTGCTGGCGGCCGTCGTGGGCGTCGGCGCGTGGCTCGCCTCTTCGGGCGGGGACGACCCGCCGGCCCGGGACACCCACAGCACGTCGGCCCCCTGACCCACCCGGGGCCGACCGCGGCGCCGGGAGACGCACGGGCCAGGTCGCTTGCAACAGCCGTTACGCTGGAACCGTGGCAGTCGTCGATGTATCCGAAGAGCTGAAGTCCCTCTCCTCGACCATGGAGTCGATCGAGGCCGTCCTGGACCTCGACAGGATGAGGGCAGACATCGCCGTGCTCGAGGAGCAGGCGGCCGCGCCGTCCCTCTGGGACAACCCGGACGAGGCGCAGAAGATCACCAGCAAGCTCTCCCACCTCCAGGCCGAGGTCAGGAAGGCGGAGGCGCTGCGGGGCCGGATCGACGACCTCGCCGTCCTCTTCGAGATGGCCGAGGAGGAGGACGACCCGGACACCCGGGCCGAGGCCGAGTCCGAGCTGGCCGCGGTGCGCAAGTCGCTGGACGAGATGGAGGTCCGCACCCTCCTGTCCGGCGAGTACGACTCGCGTGAGGCGCTGGTCAACATCCGCGCCGAGGCCGGTGGCGTCGACGCCGCCGACTTCGCCGAGAAGCTCCAGCGCATGTACCTGCGCTGGGCCGAGCAGCGCGGCTACAAGACGGAGCTGATCGAGACGTCGTACGCCGAAGAGGCCGGCATCAAGTCGACCACCTTCTCGGTCCAGGCGCCGTACGCCTACGGCACCCTGTCCGTCGAGCAGGGCACGCACCGCCTCGTGCGCATCTCGCCCTTCGACAACCAGGGCCGCCGCCAGACCTCCTTCGCGGGTGTGGAGGTGCTTCCCGTCGTCGAGCAGTCCGACCACGTCGAGATCGACGAGTCCGACCTGCGCATCGACGTCTACCGGTCCTCCGGTCCCGGTGGTCAGGGCGTGAACACCACCGACTCGGCGGTGCGCATCACGCACCTGCCCACCGGCATCGTCGTCTCCTGCCAGAACGAGCGGTCGCAGATCCAGAACAAGGCGACCGCCATGAACGTCCTCCAGGCCAAGCTGCTGGAGCGGCGCCGGCAGGAGGAGCAGGCCAAGATGGACGCCCTCAAGGGCGACGGCGGCAACTCCTGGGGCAACCAGATGCGTTCGTACGTCCTGCACCCGTACCAGATGGTCAAGGACCTGCGCACCGAGTACGAGGTCGGCAACCCCGAGGCCGTGTTCAACGGTGAGATCGAGGGATTCCTGGAGGCCGGCATTCGCTGGCGCAAGCAGCAGGAGAAGTAATTTTGTCGACATGACAACTGCCGCCCGAGAGGCGGCAGTTGTCTTTTGTCTGGGTTTTACATCACACTCACAGGCTTCAACTCATCGCAAACGCCCCTTGAGGGGACATCGCGCCCGCAACGGCCTTGACGTTGCTTTGAAAAATCGGAAAGGTGAGGCGCGGCATGCGTACTTAAGGGGCGCATGTGAACCGGGGGAATGAGTTGACGCGGACTTCGTCACCGGCTGCCTCCCGTCGATCACGGCACGCCCCACGCGACGCCTCATTGACGAACAGCTACTGGGGGTAGCAACCATATGACGAAGAAGACGCGGATCCGGGTCGCGCGGATAGCCGCCGGCGCCGTGATCGCGGCCGGTGCGTCCTTGACCGCGGCCGGCGCGGCCTCCGCCCTGGACCTCGGTGTCGAGGCGGGCCCGATCAGCCTGGGTGTGCACACGAACGCTGGGAACGACGACGGCGGCACTGACGGCGGAGACGACGGCGGCTGCAACCTCGGCATCTGCACCGCAGGCGGTACCAACACCACGGGCGGCGACGCCACGGGCGGTACTGACACGACCGGTGGCGACGCCACGGGTGGTACCGACACGACCGGCGGCGACGCCACGGGCGGCACCGACACGACCGGCGGCGACGCCACGGGCGGCACCGACACGACTGGCGGTGACGTCACCATCGGCGGTGTCATCGGCGGCGGCGACACCACGACCGGCGGTGACAACGGCACCACCGGAGGCGACAACGGCACCGGCGGTGACAACGGCACCACCGGTGGCGACAACGGCACCACCGGTGGTGACAACGGCGGCGGCAACGGCAACGGTGGCGGCAACGGCACCACCGGTGGTGACAACGGCGGCGGCAACGGCAACGGTGGCGGCAACGGCACCACCGGCGGCGGCTCCGGCAACACGGGTGGCACCGGCACCTCCGGTGGCTCCGGCAGCACCGGCGGCAACAACGACACCCCGCAGGGCGGCAACAACAACACCTCGCAGGACCAGGGCTCCTCGACCCTCACCGACACGGGCTCCGACAGCAAGCCCCAGGGCGGTGACAAGCAGCTCGCCGAGACCGGTGCCGGTCAGACCGCGTTCCTGGTCATCGGTGCCGCGACGATGATCGCCGGCGGTATCGGCTTCCGCGTCCTGCCGCGTCTGGTGAACGGCCGGGGCGGCGCGGCCGCCTGAGCGTAGCCACACGGTCACGCAGCGCGCCCGAGGCGCACACGGAAGGGCCCGGAGCTCGACGCTCCGGGCCCTGACGGGTTTCTCGGGCTTTTCTTACGCGGTCTGGTGTGCCAGCAGCGCCAGCGCGGCGATGAGCACCGCCAGCAGCGCGATCAGCGCCATGGGGTTGACCCCGCCCAGAAAACCCTCTTGCTGCAGTCGCTCGCGGTTGGCACGGCACACCGGGCACCGGCCCTCGCTCACGGGCGCCGCGCAGTTCGCGCACACCAACCGGTCGTACGTCATGCGCTCGCCCTCCTCGCACCGGCCATCACTCGTACAACGCTCACGGGAACGAGAACGTTCCCCCTCCACTGTGCCAGGTTCGCGGAGCCCGTGCGCGGGGCCTTGGAGAGCCGGGCGGGCACAGGGGCCGGTACAAAAACGTACAAGCCTTACCCAACCTCGACCTGCGACTGCACTTGCACTCCCGGTTCGCGTATGGTCACGCTCATCTACCCCCGGCTACCCGTGGTGCATCCGTGATCCGATTCGACAACGTCTCCAAGGTCTACCCCAAGCAGACCCGCCCCGCACTCAGGGATGTCTCCCTGGAAGTGGAGAAGGGCGAGTTCGTGTTCCTCGTGGGGTCCTCCGGCTCCGGAAAGTCCACCTTCCTGCGGCTCATCCTCCGCGAGGAGCGGTGCAGCCACGGTCAGGTGCACGTGCTGGGCAAGGACCTCGCGCGCCTCTCCAACTGGAAGGTGCCGCAGATGCGCCGCCAGTTGGGGACGGTGTTCCAGGACTTCCGGCTCCTGCCGAACAAGACCGTCGCCGAGAACGTGGCCTTCGCCCAGGAGGTCATCGGCAAGTCCCGTGGCGAGATCCGCAAGTCCGTGCCGCAGGTGCTCGATCTCGTCGGGCTCGGCGGCAAGGAGGAGCGGATGCCCGGCGAGCTGTCCGGTGGTGAACAGCAGCGCGTCGCCATCGCGCGGGCCTTCGTCAACCGGCCCAAGCTGCTCATCGCCGACGAGCCCACCGGCAACCTCGACCCGCAGACCTCCGTCGGCATCATGAAGCTGCTCGACCGCATCAACCGGACGGGCACCACGGTCATCATGGCGACTCACGATCAGAACATCGTGGACCAGATGCGCAAGCGCGTCATCGAGCTGGAGAAGGGCCGCCTCGTCCGCGACCAGGCCCGCGGCGTCTACGGCTACCAGCACTAAGCAAGTTCACGACGGAAAGGCTCGACCAGACGCCATGCGCGCCCAGTTCGTCCTGTCGGAGATCGGTGTCGGTCTCCGCCGCAATCTGACGATGACCTTCGCCGTCATCGTCTCCGTCGCCCTGTCCCTGGCGCTGTTCGGCGGTTCGCTGCTGATGAGCGACCAGGTGAGCACCATGAAGGGCTATTGGTACGACAAGGTCAACGTCTCGATCTTCCTGTGCAACAAGCACGACGCCGACTCGGACGTCAAATGCGCCAAGGGCGCGGTGACCGAGGACCAGAAGAAACAGATCCTCTCGGACCTGCACAAGATGCCGGTCGTCGAGAAGGTGGCGTACGAGTCGCAGGACGAGGCGTACAAGCACTACAAGGAGCAGTTCGGCAACTCCCCGCTGGCCGGCTCGCTCACGCCGGACCAGATGCAGGAGTCGTACCGGATCAAACTGAAGGACCCGCAGAAGTACCAGGTGATCGCTTCGGCCTTCAACGGGCGCGCCGGTGTGCAGTCCGTGCAGGACCAGAAGGGCATCCTGGACAACCTCTTCACGCTGCTGAACCTGATGAACCGGGGCGCGCTCGGCGTGATGGCGCTGATGCTGATCGTCGCGCTGCTGCTGATCGTCAACACCGTGCGCGTCTCCGCGTTCAGCCGCCGGCGCGAGACCGGGATCATGCGCCTGGTCGGCGCCTCGGGCTTCTACATCCAGGCGCCGTTCATCGCCGAGGCCGCGGTCGCCGGACTCATCGGCGGCGGAGTCGCCTGCGTGGCCCTGGTGGTGGGGCGGTACTTCACCATCGACCACGGCATGGCCCTGTCCACGAAGCTCACGCTCATCAACTTCGTCGGCTGGGACGCGGTGTTGACCAAGCTGCCGCTGATCCTCGCCACGAGCGTGGTGATGCCGTCGCTGGCGGCGTTCTTCGCGTTGCGCAAGTACCTGAAGGTGTGACGCATCCCAAGAGGGCCGTACGGGCATCGGCCCGTGCGGCCCTTCGCGTTGTCCTAGACTCACCGCCATGTCAGGCCGAGACCTGTTCTGTCAGCCCCGTCGCTTCCGCCGCGGGGCCGCCCTGACATTGGTCTTCGCCGGCGTCCTGGTCACCGGCGCCGCCACCGGCTCCTTCCCGGAGACCGAGCCCGCCGCCTCCGTGCGCAGGGCGACCGCCGGACCTGCGCCCACGGCCAGCCGGCACGAGGACGTCCAGAAGGCGGCCGCCGACGCGATGGCCGACGGCAAGTCCCCGATGGACGCCGCCGAACAGGCCGTCAGCCGCAGCGGGGACAGGTGGGGCGCCGTCTACTCCGAAGGCGAGTACCAGGAGTTCCAGGAGGCTCTCGACGGCCGCTACACCGGTGTCGGCCTGTGGGCGCGACGCGAGCTGGACGGCCGGATCGAGGTGACCAAGGTGCAGCCCGGCTCGCCCGCCGCCGAGGCGGGGATCCGCAAGGGCGACCGGCTGCGCAGCGTCGACGGCGGCAAGGTCGACGGGCGGCCCGTCACCGAGGTCGTCTCCTTACTGCGCGGCGACGCCGACGACGCGTCCGCCGGTACGCCCGTCACGCTGGGCCTGCAGCGCGGCACGCGCGCGTGGACGGAGACACTGCGCCGGGCCAGCCTGTCCACCGACTCCGTGACCGTGCGCCGGCTGCCCGGCGGGGTCACCGTCATCAGGATCGCCGCGTTCACCAAGGGCTCCGGGGACGCCGTCCGCGCGGCGGTCCGGCAGGCCCCGGCCGACGGCGGGGTCGTCCTGGACCTGCGCGGGAACTCCGGCGGCCTGGTCACCGAGGCGGTGGAGACCGCCTCCGCCTTCCTCGACGGCGGCCTGGTCGCCACCTACGACGTCGACGGCGCCCAGCGCTCCCTGCACGCCGAACCCGGCGGCGACACCGACCGGCCCCTGGTCGCCCTGGTCGACGGCGGCACGATGAGCGCGGCCGAGATGCTCACCGGGGCCCTGCAGGACCGCGGCCGCGCGGTGGTGATCGGCTCGCGCACCTTCGGCAAGGGCTCCATCCAGATGCCGACCGACCTGCCCGACGGCTCGGTGGCCGAGCTGACCGTCGGCCACTACCGCACCCCTTCCGGCCACGCCGTCGACGGCCGGGGCATCACCCCCGACCTGGACTCCGGCCCGGACGCGCTGCGGCGGGCCGCGACGGTCCTCACCGGCCTGGGCGACGCTTCGTAGCCACTCGTAATCGGCTGTACTCACACCCCCGGTGTGGTGCGAAAATGGTCGGCACTATGAGCAAGGGAATGTACGTACCGAAGGAGTCCCAGCCCAAGCAGGGCGGCGGGGCCGCCAAGGCCCGGGACGGCGAGAAGGGCGGCAAGCGCAAGATCGTCGCCCAGAACAAGAAGGCCCGGCACGACTACGCGATCATCGACACCTACGAGGCCGGGCTCGTGCTCATGGGCACCGAGGTCAAGTCGCTGCGCGAGGGGCGGACCTCGCTGACCGACGGCTTCGTCCAGATCGACCGGGGTGAGGCGTGGCTGCACAACGCCCACATCCCCGAGTATCACCAGGGCAGCTGGACCAACCACTCCGCGCGCCGCAAGCGCAAGCTGCTCCTGCACCGCGAGGAGATCGACAAGCTGGAGTCGAAGTCCCAGGAGACGGGTCACACGATCGTGCCCCTCGCCATCTACTTCAAGGACGGCCGCGCGAAGGCCGAGATCGCCCTCGCGCGGGGCAAGAAGGAGTACGACAAGCGGCAGACGCTGCGGGAGAAGCAGGACCGGCGGGAGTCGGACCGGGCGATCGCGGCGGCGAAGCGCAGGCAGCGCGGCGTCTAGCCGGCCGACCGCCGGGGAATAGGCTGGCACCGTCGTGCGTTGGTCACGTACGATGGCAGTGCACTCCACAGAGGGTGCGCGGACCCTCCACGGAGGGATCGAACTGTTGTTAATTAAACACAGCAACATGGGGATGATCGGTTTCGACAGCGGCTGTCGAAGCAGGGGAAGCGTGTCGAGGAAGCGGCAATGATCTCGTAAACCATATGTCGCAAAAAATAATCGCCAACACCAAGCGCGATTCCTTCGCCCTCGCTGCCTAAGTAGCGACTTGCGAAGTGTCAGCCCGGGGCTGTTCCCGACCCGGATCCTGGCATCAGCTAGGGAACTAAACCTTGATCCCGGTCACGGGGTGAAGAGGGAAACCAAACAGTGACTGGGCCCGTCGGCGACTTGTTCGCGTGATCGCCGGGGCCGAGAAAAGCGCAGCGGACTGCACACGGAGAAGCCCTGATTCCGCACCGTTGGACGCGGGTTCGATTCCCGCCATCTCCACCAAACCCCTCCGGGGGTTCACCCCATGTGGGCAAGGCCCCGTCGCTCCTCAGCGGCGGGGCCTTTGTCGTGGGGGCGCTTCGCCGTCGCCAGGTACGGGTGCCTGGCGGCTGGCCGCGCAGTTCCCCGCGCCCCTAGGCAACCGCGGTGCCGTCGGCCTCTCGGCGCGGCGGCACCCGGTCGGCGCCGGTGAGAGTGCCCACCCCCAGGGCCAGGGCAGCGGCGCTCGCCGGGACGGCGTAGGCGGCGGTGGGGGACAGGTGCTCCGCCGCCCAGCCCCCCAGTGCCGAGCCGCATGCGATCCCCGTGAGCAGACCGGTCACCACCAGGCTCATGCCCTCGTTCAGGCGGTCGGCCGGGGTGCGTCGCTGTACCAGCGTCATCGCCGTGACCATCGTCGGTGCCGTCGCCATCCCCGCCACCAGCAGCGCACCGGCCAGCGCCCAGAGCGAACCGGCGGTCCCCGCGGCGGCCCACGGCAGCGTCATCAGCGCCGCCATCCCCGCCAGGCAGTGGCCCAGCCGCACACCCGCCGGCTTCATCGCCCCGAACACCAGGCCCGCCACGCAGGAGCCCGTCGCCTGCAGGGCGAGGACGGCGCCCGCCGCCGCGCGATGTCCCAGCGCGTCGGCGTAGGCGATCGTCACGACCTCCATCGAACCGAACACCGCCCCGGTCGCGGTGAAACAGACCAGCAGTGGGGGCAGACCCGGACTGCGCAGCGGTGACCGGGCCCGTGAACCGGCCCGTGGCGGCGGCTCGGTGGCGCGCTGGGCGGCGAACAGCAGCATGCCGGCGCAGAGCAGCACCGCGCCGGTGAGCGTGCCCGCCTCGGGGAAGAACGTGCCGGTGAGGAAGGATGCGAGCACCGGGCCGAGCATGAAGCACAGCTCGTCGGCGGCCTGTTCGAAGGAGTTCGCGGTGTGCAGCGCACCGGGGTCGTCGCCCAGCAGGTGCGCCCAGCGGGCGCGGGACAGGCCGCCGATGTTGGGGGTGGCGGCGGTCGCGGCGTACGCGGCGAACAGGGTCCAGTCGGGGGCGCCGTAGCGCACGCACAGCAGCAGCGCGAGGCTGCCGAGGACGGAGAGGAGCGTGGCCGGTACGGCGATGCGGGCCTGCCCGTGCCGGTCGACCAGCCGCGCGATCCAGGGCCCGGCCAGCGCGGTCGCCGCGAGACCGGTCGCGGTGACCGCGCCGGCCAGGGCGTACGAGCCCCGCGAGCCGGCGATCATCACGACCGCGCTCACGCTGAACATGCCCATGGGCAGGCGGGCGAGGAGGTTGCCGGTGGTGAAGGCCCGGGAGCCGGGGAGGGAGAAGAGACGGCGGTAGGCGCGGGTCGCGGATATGAGCGGGGGCATGGGTCCACCCTCGCCCGGAGTGGATCAAGGGGTCCAACACCTTCTCGGCGCCGATTCACGCACCCGTGTTGTAAGTTGCGTGCCGTGCCCGACCCCGTGGACCCCCGTCTCCTGCGTGCCTTCGTCGCCGTCGCCGAGGAGCTGCACTTCACCCGGGCGGCCGCCCGTCTGTACGTCGCCCAGCAGGCCCTCAGCCGTGACGTACGGCGGCTGGAACGGGAGTTGGGCGCCGAACTCCTCGTACGGACCACCCGGCAGGTGACGCTGACCGCCGACGGCGTCCGGCTGCTGCCGTACGCGCGCCGGGTCCTGGCGGCGCAGGACGAGTTGCTCGCGGCCTTCGGACAGGCCCGCGCGCTGCTGGTGGACCTCAACTCTCCGGGCCTGGTCACCGGCCGCCGGGTGCTGCACCGGGCCCGTGAACTCGCCCCGGACTGCGAGCTGATGGCCCGCTACGAGAGCGGCCTGACCGGCGCCGCCGAACAGCTGCTGTCCGGTCGGCTGGACGTCTCGTTCGGCCGTTTCGCCGGCCTGGACCCGGCGCTCAGGTCGGGCCTCGAACAGCAGCCGGTGCGGTACGAGCCGATGGCCGTCGTCCTGCCCGAGGACCACCGGCTGGCCGGTCTGCCCCAGGTGCCCGTGGCCGAGCTGGCCGGGGAGACGGTGTACGCCGGTGCCGGGAACCCGCGCACCCCGGAGTGGACCGATCTGGCCCGCGCTCTCTTCGAGGAGTACGGCGTCCGGCTCGCCCCGCCCCTGCCGCTGGCCGTCGGGGACGAGGAGTTCGAGCGGATCATGGCCAAGAGCCGGCATCCGGTGCTGGCCGTGGTGGACTTCCCCGCCCTGCCCCGCACGGTCCTCCGCCCCCTGGTCGATCCCGTGCCGCTGTCACCGGTCTCCCTGGTGTGGCGCAGGGGGCTGGTCCATCCCGGGCTGGACGCCCTGCGCGGGGCGGCGGCCCGGATCGCGGAGGCGGAGGGCTGGCTGCGCCGGCCGGGCGGGAGCTGGATCCCCGCGACGGACGACAGGACGATGAGCGCCGGCCGGGGGCAGGCTCCGCGCCGGCCGTAGCCGGCGCCGGAGCCCGGGATCAGCCGTCCGCGCCCGCCGGGGTCGTCGTGGTGGTGAGGCCCTCCTTCTTGTTGGCCGCCATGGCGAAGTCGTTGGTGAACGTCGTGGCGAGGTTCACCTTCGAGGTCGCGTGGCCGACCAGGACCTCGGTGGCCAGGACGTTCTTCGGGCCGCCCGCCGGCATGATGCCGTCCGGGAGGAACTGCCCCTTGTCCTCGGTCAGGGCCTTGACGTAGTCGGCCTTGGTCACGAGCTGGTTCTGCACGAACGACTGCGGCAGCTTGTCCGCGATGTCGGCCGCGCTGTGGGTGTTGATCCAGTGCATGGTGGCCACGAGCGCGTCGACGACCTTCTGCACCGCGTCCTTGTGCGAGTTCACCCAGTCGGTCCGGGCGATGACACCCGCGGCCGGCCAGGCGCCGCCCGTCGCGGCCTTGGCACCCTGGGTGGTGGCCACGTCGACCGCCGAGAAGCCGACGCCCTTCTTCTCGATCGCGGCGACCGTCGGCTGCGTCGTCATCACGCAGGCGACCTTGCCGTTCTGCAGCGCGGCGATGGCCGTGGAGCCCGCGCCGACACCGATCCGGTGGAAGTCGCCCGTCTTGACGTTCTTCCTGGCGGCCAGGAACTGGGTGAGAGTGTCGGTGCCCGAGCCCAGGTCGGTGACGCCGAGGGTCTTGCCCTTGAAGTCGGCGGCCGAGTGCACTCCGCTCTTCGTGGCGCACATCTCCCGCTCACCCGGCGCCCCGGACAGCTGGACGACGTCCTCGACGGCCTTGCCCTTCACCTGGAAGTCGATCGTGTGGTTGTACCAGGCGCCCGCCATGTCCACCTGGCCCGAGGCCATGGCGTCCTCGGCACCGGTGCCGCCGTCCTGCTCGGTGCTGAGCACGACGTTGACGCCGTACTTCTTGTAGAAGCCGAGGTTCTGGGCGAGCTGGTACGGCAGGTAGATCTGCTTGTCGATGCCGCCGGCCATGAGCTTGACGGTCGGGGTGCCGCCGGAGCCGCTCGAACCGGAGCCGGCCGAGCTGCTGGAACACGCGGTGGCCGCGCCGAGGGTGAGGACGGTGACGAGCGATGCGGTGAGGGCTCTGCTGAACATGGCGGCTCTTTCCTTTCGGGGGTACGGGGACGCGCAACGCGGGGAGAGGGAGGTGGAGGGGGAGTTCACAGGGAGTTGGCCTCGGAGGCGGCCGGCGGGCGCCAGGCCAGCAGCCGGTGTTCGAGCTTGCCGATCAGCCACTCCGCGCCCAGCACGATGACGGCGATGACGAGCATCGTCGCGAACACACCGTTGGGGTCGAAGTTGTTCTGCGCGGTCTTGATCACGAGACCGAGGCCGCTCTGCGCGCCGAGCACCTCGCCGACCAGCGCGCCGACGATGGCGAAGCCGAAGGCGCTGTGCAGGCTGGCGATGATCCAGGTGAGCGCGGAGGGCACGATGACGTGCCGGATGATCTGGGTCTGGGAGGCGCCGAGCACCCGGGCGTTGGCGAGGATGTTGCGGTCGACCTCGCGGACGCCCTGGAAGGCGTTGAAGAAGACGATGAAGAACACCAGCACGGCGGCGAGCAGGATCTTCGGGGTCACGCCGATGCCGAAGGCGACGATGAAGATCGAGCCGAGGACGATCCGCGGGATCGCGTTGACCATCTTGATGTAGGGCCCGAGGACGTCGGACAGGTAGCGGCTCTGGCCGAGCGCCACACCGAAGACGACTCCCGTGACGGCGCCGACGGCGAAGCCGACGAGCGCTTCCTGGATGGTGGTCCAGATGTTCGTGTAGAAGGAGCCGAACTCGGTGCCGTTCTGGAAGAGGTCGAGCAGCCGGGTCCAGATGCCGGACGGCTGCCCGAAGAAGAACGGGTCGACGATGCCCCAGGCGGTGAAGGCCTGCCAGCCGCCGATGACGAGGGCCGCGATGCCGATGCGGCCCGCCCACACCCGTGCGACGCGGCGCCGGGCCGCCTGCCTGGCGGCGGCCGCCGCCGAGGCCTGTCCGCCGCCCGTGACCGAGTCGGGCGCGGTGGACGTCGTGGTCATGCGGTGCCTCCTGCGGTGCGTGCGTAGGCGCGCTCGACCTCTTCGCGCAGCGTTTCCCAGATCTGTTGCTGGAGTTCGATGAAGCGGGGCTGGAAGCGGATCTCCTGGACGGAGCCGCGCGGGCGCGGCAGGTCGATGTCGAAGACCGCCTTGACCGACCCGGGGCCGGAGGTCATCACGACGACCCGGTCGGCGAGGGCCACGGCCTCGTCGAGGTCGTGGGTGATGAAGACGACGGACGGGCGGATCTGCTCCCACAGGCCCAGCAGTTCGGTCGACATGATCGCCTTGGTCTGCACGTCCAGGGCGCCGAACGGCTCGTCCATGATCAGGATCTTGGGTTCGTTGATCAGCGCCGCGGCCATCGCCACGCGCTTGCGCATACCGCCGGAGAGCTGGTGCGGATACCGGTCCTCGAACCCCGTGAGGCCCACCCGGCGCAACCAGTCACGGGCCGAGGCCTGCGCCTGCTGCTTGGGCACGCCACGGAAGACCGGTCCCATCAGCACATTGCCGAGGACCGTCTTCCAGGGCAGCAGGGCGTCCGCCTGGAACATGAAGCTGACGCCGTCGGTGATGCCGTCCACTTCACGGCCGCCGACCCGGACCGAGCCCTCGCTGGGCCGGTCGAGCCCGGACACCATGCTCAGCGTGGTCGACTTGCCGCAGCCGGTGGGACCGACCACCGCACAGAACTGGCCCGGCTCCACGGTGAACGACACGCCTTGCAGCGCTGTGAACACCTCACCGGCAGGGGTCAGGAATCGCTTGGTGAGCCCGGATATCTCGATGCGCGCGTCCTCGCGCGCCGCCGCAGCGGTGCCGCCGCCGGCGTTCGGGCTCTTCGCGACATCGTTTCGCGAAGCCATGTGAGGCCTCTCCTTCCACACCTCGTCGGGGTCGAGGAAGGCAGACGCTAGAGGCCACCCGGTGTGACGTCGCTGTTTCCGAGGTATCCCGCGATAGCCGCGTAAACCGGGGTTCTGCTCGTTTAGCTCAGCGCTCCAGGGGTGGGCAGGATTTCGGCCATCAGGCACAATCACGCCACCACGGGTCCGGCGCAGGGCCGGCCCGGCAGCAACCGGAACAGGGGCGAAGAGGCACCTGTGACACCCATCCGTATACGGACCGGGCGCGGCGGGAGGGGGAGACTGTCCGCGCGGATCCTGGTCAGCCAGCTCGTCATCCTGGCGCTCACGGGCGTCATCGGATTCGTCCTGTTCGCCTTCGCGCAACGCTCCGCCCTCGACCGCACCTACGAGGAGCGGGCCGTGGCCATCGCCCGGACGACGGCCGCGGACCCGCAGATCCGGCGGGCCATGCAGCAGGGCGGCGGTGACGTCGTCCAGGCCGTCGCCGAGCGGATCCGGCAGTCGTCGGGTGCGTCGTACGTGGTGGTCATCGACCTGCGCGGCATCCGCCACTCGCACCCCATGCCGGAACTGGTCGGCTCGCGGGTGTCCGAGCCGGTCGTGGCGCGGGACGGCCGGCCGCACGTCGGCACCGACCAGGGCGCCACCGGGCGGTCCGCCAACGGCCGGGTCCCGCTGTACGGGCCGACGGGCGAACTGGTCGGCGAGGTGTCGGTGGGCATCCCGGAACACGACGTGCTCGGCGAACTGTGGCACGAGCTGCCCACCTTCGCCGTGTACGCGGCGATCGCCACCGCGCTCGGTTCGGTGGCCGCGTTCGGCCTGGCCGGGCGGCTGAAGCGGACCACGTTCGGGCTGGAGCTGGAGGAGATCGCCGGGCTGCTGCAGGACCGTGAGGCGATGCTGCACGGCATCCGGGAGGGTGTGCTCGCCTTCGCCCCGGACGGCAGGATCACCGTGGTGAACGACGAGGCCCGCCGCCTGCTCGGCCTCGGCACCGCGCTCGGCAGCACCCTGGCGGAGGTGCTGCCCGACGGACGGCTGCGCCGGGCCCTGGACGGGACGCTGACCGGAACCGACATCAGCGTGCTGACCGACGAGCACTGCCTGGTCGTCAACCGGATGCCGGTGACCCTGCACGGGCGCGCACTGGGCGCGGTGGTGACCGTCCGCGACCGCACCGAACTGGTCGGGCTGCTGCGGGAGCTGGACTCGGTGCGCGGGCTGACCGACGCGCTGCGGGCGCAGCAGCACGAGTTCACCAACCGGATGCACACGGTCGCCGGGCTGCTGGACATCGGGGCGCACGACGACGCGTACGAGCTGGCCGTGGAGTCGGCGGGCGGCGGGCAGGCGCTCACCGAGTCCGTGCGGGGGCGGATCGGCAACCCGCTCATGGTCGGCCTGGTCGTGGCCAAGACCACGGTCGCCGCCGAACGCGGGGTGTGCGTCGAACTCGACGACGACTCCGCGCTGGGCCAGGACCCGCCCCATCTGCCGCGGCTGCTGACGATCGTCGGCAACCTGCTGGACAACGCGATCGACGCGGCGGGCGACGGGCCGCCTCCGGCGGGCGGGCGCGCGGTGCGGCTCACGCTCGCCGAGGACGAGCGGGGCACGACCGTACGGGTGGCGGACTCCGGCCCCGGCATTCCGCCCGGCGCCCACGACACGATCTTCGAGGACGGCTGGTCGACCCGCCCCGACCGGGGCACCGCCCGACGCGGCCTGGGCCTGGCCCTGGTCCATCGCCTGGTGTCGCGGCACGGTGGTGCGATCACCGTCAGCGAGGGCCCCGGGGCGGTCTTCACCGTACGACTGCCCCTGCCGGACCTCGTGACGGCCGGGCGGACGAAGTCGTCGCCCGTGGGAGGTGACCGCTGATGATCCGCACCCTGGTCGTGGACGACGACTTCCGGGTCAGCCACATCCACTGCGACTACGTCTCCCGGGTCCGGGGCTTCGAGGTGGTGGGCGAGGCGGCGACCGTGACCGAGGCGCTCCAGGCCACCTCCGAACTCCGCCCCGACCTGCTCCTGCTGGACGTCTTCCTGCCCGACGGCAGCGGACTGGACGTCCTGCGGCGGCTGACCGGGGACGCGGGCGGTGCCCGCCCCGACGCCATCATGATCACCGCCGACCGGGACATCGCCTCGGTGCGCACCGCCATGAAACTCGGCGCCGTGGGCTATCTGGTCAAACCCTTCGGCTCCGCCGACCTCGCCGAGCGGCTCACCTCGTACCGCGAACTCCAGCACCGCGTCGACACCCTCGGGCAGACCACGGAGACCGAACAGGCCGATGTGGACGCCCTGTTCAGCGCGGTCCGGCCACCCGCCGTCCCCCGGGTGCCGGCCAAGGGCCACTCGGCGCCCACGCTCGCGCTGGTCCAGCAGGCGCTGCGGGCCGCCCACCGCGACCTGTCGGCAGCCGAGGCCGCGGAATTGACCGGCGTCTCCCGGGCCACCGCCCAGCGCTACCTGTCGTACCTCGTCAAGGAGGGCATGGTCCGGCTGATCCTGCGCTACGGGGCGACGGGCCGTCCGGAGCACCGGTACCGCATCGCGTCCTGAGCTCCCGGCGGCCCGCCCTCACCGGGCCGCCTCCCCGCGAGTGAGAGCAACGTTCCCTTCCGGTCACCCGCAGCCACAGGCACGGAAACGCGTCCTCCCTACCTTCGGGCTCAGTGAGTCGTACGGCAGACAGAGCAGCCCGGAGCCCCCTGGAGGAGCGATGACAGCCCCAGTCCCCACCCGACGAAGTGGCCGCTGGATCGAGCGCTGGGACCCGGAGGACGAGGGATTCTGGAGGGCGACCGGCGAGCGGATCG
This sequence comes from Streptomyces sp. NPDC048191, assembly GCF_040652655.1. Classification (NCBI taxonomy): domain Bacteria; kingdom Bacillati; phylum Actinomycetota; class Actinomycetes; order Kitasatosporales; family Streptomycetaceae; genus Streptomyces; species Streptomyces sp. NPDC048191. The sequence goes on along the minus strand of NZ_JBEZMO010000021.1, from coordinate 62,228 downwards.
CCAACCGGAACCTCTGGTTCTCCGTGCTCTCCGAGCACATCGGCTTCTCGGTGTGGACCCTGTGGTCCGTGCTGGTCCTCTTCATGGGCCCGGAGTACGGGCTCACCCCCGCCGACAAGTTCCTGCTGACCTCGATGGTCACCCTCGTCGGTGCCGTCGTGCGCGTCCCCTACACCTTCGCCGTGGCGGTCTTCGGCGGCCGCAACTGGACGATCATCTCGGCCTGCCTCCTCCTCGTACCGACGATCGCCGCCTTCGCGGTCATGGAACCCGGAACGTCCTTCACCACGTTCCTCCTCGTCGGCCTGCTGGCCGGCATCGGCGGCGGCAACTTCGCCTCCTCCATGACCAACATCAACGCCTTCTTCCCGCTGCGGCGCAAGGGCTGGGCGCTCGGCCTGAACGCCGGCGGCGGCAACATCGGCGTGCCCGTCATCCAGCTCGTCGCCCTCGCCGTCATCGGCGCGAACGGCGGCCCGCGCGTCCTGCTGGGCATCTACATCCCGCTGATCGTCGTGGCCGCGACCCTCGCCGCCCTGTTCATGGACAACCTGGCGACGGTGAAGAACGACACCGGGGCGGCCAAGGACGCCGCCAGGGACGCCCACACCTGGATCATGTCCTTCCTCTACGTCGGCACCTTCGGCTCCTTCATCGGCTACAGCTTCGCCTTCGGCCAGGTCCTGACGATCCAGTTCGGCCGCACCCCGCTCCAGGCGGCCTACCTCACGTTCATCGGCCCGCTGCTCGGCTCCCTGATCCGCCCGCTCGGCGGCCGGCTCGCCGACCGGTTCGGCGGCGCCCGCATCACCCTGTGGAACTACGTCGCCATGGCCGCCGCCACCGCCGTACTGATCGTGGCGAGCCGGGAGAAGTCGCTGGGGCTGTTCGTGTCCGTCTTCGTCGTCCTGTTCGTGCTCAGCGGGCTCGGCAACGGCTCGACGTACAAGATGATCCCGGGCATCTTCCAGGCGAAGGCCCTGGCCAAGGGGCTGACGGGGGAGGCGGCCGTGGCCTGTGGACGGCGGCTGTCCGGCGCCTCGATGGGGCTGATCGGCGCGGTCGGCGCGCTCGGCGGCGTCGGCATCAACCTGGCCTTCCGCCAGTCCTTCCTCTCCTACGGATCCGGCACCGGCGCCTTCGTCGCCTTCCTCGCCTTCTACGCCCTCTGCTTCGCGGTGACGTGGGCCGTATACCTTCGCCGCGCGGCGCGGCAGGGTGGGACAGTGCCGGCAGCGGAGACAAAGCCGCAGCTCAGCTACGCCGAAGTGTGACGTAACACCGGTGACATCAAGCCGAACCGAGCCTGTCACGCACCGTTGACAGGCTCGAACGGCGCGCCGGTCAGCTAGGAGAGCCGATGTACGACGAAGAGCAGCACCCCGAGCACGGACCGCTCGCGGGATTCACCGTGGGCGTCACGGCCGCGCGCCGGGCCGAGGAGCTGAGCGCCCTGCTCGACCGGCGCGGTGCCGCGGTCCTGCACGCACCGGCCCTCAGGATCGTGCCGCTCGCCGACGACGGCGAACTCCTCGCCGCCACGAAGGAGATCATCGACCGCGTCCCGGACGTGGTCGTGGCCACCACGGCGATCGGCTTCCGGGGCTGGGTCGAGGCGGCCGAGGGCTGGGGCCTGGGCGATCCGCTGCTGGGCCGGCTCCGGCAGGCCGAGCTGCTGGCCCGGGGTCCCAAGGTCAAGGGGGCGATCCGGGCGGCCGGTCTGACGGAGGAGTGGTCGCCGTCGTCGGAATCCCTGGCCGAGGTCCTGGACCGCCTCCTCGAGGAGGGCGTGGACGGCCGCCGTATCGCCGTACAGCTGCACGGCGAACCGCTGCCGGGGTTCGTCGAGTCCCTGCGTGCCGGGGGAGCGGAGGTGCTCCCGGTGCCGGTGTACCGCTGGATGCCCCCGGAGGACGTCACCCCGCTGGACCGCCTGCTGGACGCGACGGTGGCGCGGTCCCTGGACGCCCTGACGTTCACCAGTGCCCCGGCCGCCGCATCCCTCCTGTCCCGCGCCGAGGACCGCCGCCTGCTGCCGGAGCTGCTGGCGGCGCTCTCCCACGACGTCCTGCCGGCCTGCGTCGGCCCGGTCACGGCGCTGCCGCTGCAGGCGCACGGCGTGGACACGGTCCAGCCGGAGCGCTTCCGCCTCGGCCCCCTGGTCCAGCTGCTGTGCCAGGAACTCCCGGCCCGCGCCCGCGCGTTGCCCATCGCCGGGCACCGGGTGGAGATCCGGGGGCACGCGGTCCTGGTGGACGGCGCCCTGAAACCGGTTCCCCCGGCCGGCATGTCCCTGCTCCGGGCCCTGTCCCGCCGTCCCGGCTGGGTGGTGCCCCGGGCTGACCTGCTGCGCGCCCTGCCGGGCGCGGGCCGCGACGAACACGCGGTGGAGACGGCGATGGCCCGCCTGCGCACGGCTCTCGGGGCGCCGAAGCTGATCCAGACGGTGGTGAAGCGGGGCTACCGGCTGGCCCTGGACCCGGCGGCGGACGCGAAGTACGCGGACGCGTAGCGAGCGAGGTCCGCCGGCCGGGCTCCTACGCGGAGCGGGCGGAGCGGCCGTACAGCATCAGGGCCCGGCTCAGCAGCCCCAGGGACAGCGTCGAGCCGAGCGCCCGTACCACGTTCCACGCCACCCAGGGGCCCTCGAAGTGCTCGCGCAGGGCGGCCGGATCGCCCTGCGCCGCCAGGGCGTTGTTGAGCGGGATGTTGAACGCCGTCGTGACGAGGAGGACCAGGGCGTACGCCAGCAGGGCCGCGCGGACCCATCTCCCGCACGGGGACCGGCGCAGCTGCCACGCCGACAGGCCGGTCAGCAGCAGCGCCCCCATGAAGCACAGGAAGAACACCGGGCTCTGGATCACGGTGTTGATGTTCCGCATGACCTCGACGTACGTCCGGTCGTCGCTGCGGGCGAGGGCCGGCATCACCGCGCAGGCGAAGATGTAGAAGACCCCGGCGCTCAGGCCCGTGGTGATCGTGGCCGCGATCAGGACGGCGGACCTGCCGGGCGTGGCCGTCGCGGTGATCGCGCCCGCTGGGGTGGTCTGGTTCGTCGTGTTCGTCATGCCCCCAGGGAACCGGGAGACCCCGGCACCCGGACATGGCCGAGGCGCGCGTCCGCATGCGTGTGCGTCCAGCCGGTACGAGGGGTTCCGGCCGGGCGCCGGGGAAGGCACTGTGAAGGGAAGACCCCACGCTTCCTGCCTAGGCGGTGACAGGCACATGGCACTGGGTACGGCCACGCCCCCCTACGAGCCGCGGTTCGACGCCGGACGGATCTGTCTCGATCTCCTCGCGACCACGCACCCGGCCGAACGGCTGGACTCCGTCGAGGGGTTGTGCGCGTGGATCGGCGGAGCCCGACTGGTGCCGGAGGGGACGGCGCTCGGTCACGCGGACGCCTCGTGGCCGGCCCCCTTCCGGGAACTGCGCGTGTACGTCGGGCAGTTGGTGCGCAGCCCGCACGCCGTGGACACGCCCTCGTCCGTGCGGGCGCTCGGGCGGGTCAACGAGCTCGCCCGAGCCGCGCCCCCGGTCCTGCGCGCCGTACGCGGTGAGGGAGGCGCTCTGGTCCGGGAGTTGGCCGAGCCGCCGGCCTGCGCGGGGCTGCTCGCGCTCGTCGCGCGGGACGCCGTGGAACTGCTCACCGATCCCGTCGCGCGGGCGGCCGTACGGGAGTGCGAGGGGGACAACTGCCCGCTCGTGTACCTGGACACGTCCCGGGGGCGGCGCCGGCGGTGGTGCTCCAGCGAGGTCTGCGGGAACCGGGAGCGGGTGGCCCGGCACCGGCGACGGGCCGCGCTCGCGAGGGCGTGATTTTCGCAACACCGCGTTTGAGTGGCCCGTACACCGGAAATTGTGATCACCCTCGGTGGCGTGTCGGAATTGTGAAGATCACGCGGGGGGTATGTGCGGCCATGTCCCCCTCGTCACGTCACCCCCGAGAAAACTGTCACCTCCGTTTGAACACCGCGCCGCTCCCTTCCGTACGGGTGGGCGAGCGACCGACTGGGGGAACCCCCGGACACCGGAGGTGGGCGTGCGCAAGGATGCGGCCGTGGCCAATGAACGTGGATCGAGGGCCCGACATCGCATGTCCTCACAGCCCTCGGAACCGGATGAGGAGCTGATGCGTGCGCTGTATCGAGAGCACGCCGGACCTCTGCTTGCGTATGTCCTGCGGCTGGTCGCCGGTGATCGGCAGCGCGCCGAGGACGTCGTACAGGAAACCCTCATCCGTGCCTGGAAGAACGCCGGTCAGCTCAATCGGGCGACCGGATCGGTACGCCCCTGGCTGGTGACGGTCGCGCGCCGCATCGTCATCGACGGCCACCGCAGCCGGCAGGCCCGGCCGCAGGAGGTCGATCCGTCGCCGCTGGAGGTCATCCCCGCGGAGGACGAGATCGACAAGGCGCTGTGGCTGATGACGCTGTCGGACGCGCTCGACGACCTGACCCCGGCCCACCGGGAGGTCCTCGTCGAGACGTACTTCAAGGGGCGTACGGTCAATGAGGCGGCCGAGACGCTTGGTATACCCAGCGGCACGGTGCGCTCTCGGGTGTTCTACGCCCTGCGGTCGATGAAGCTGGCACTGGAGGAGCGGGGGGTGACGGCGTGATGAGCAGTGGTTACGGGGGGATGCAGGGATTCGGTGCGGGTGGTCCGGGTATGTCTGGGCCCATGAGCCCCCAATCGGGATCTTCGGTGCCGAGCGAGCACGAGACCGTCGGCGCCTATGCCCTCGGAATTCTCGACGACGCCGAGGCAACCGCTTTCGAGGCGCATCTCGCAGGCTGCGAGTGGTGCGCCCAGCAGCTGGACGAGCTGGCCGGGATGGAGCCGATGCTGGCCGCGCTCGCGGACCTGCCGGGCTCCGGCAGCACCCCCGCGATCGGCGAGTCGCTGTCCGCCAGGCCCAGCCCGCGGATCGTGGAGAAGCTGGTCGACGAGGTCGCGGAGAAGCGCGCCCAGAAGCGCCGGCGCGGCTTCTACATGATCGCGGCGGCGGCCGCGCTGATCATCGCCGGACCGCTGGCCGCGGTGGCGGCGAACAGCGGCTCCGACGGCGGCGGGGGCCAGGTCGCCGCCTCCTCGGCGCAGACCACCTTCGAGTCCATGCCCGACAAGAAGTCGGCCACGGACCCGTCGTCGCAGATCAGCGCCACCGTCGGCATGGCACGGAAGGACTGGGGCACCCAGGCGGTCCTGGAGCTGAAGAACGCCAAGGGCCCGATCAAGTGCTCCCTGGTGCTCGTCGCGAAGAACGGGCAGCGCGTGACGATGTCCTCCTGGTCCGTGCCGGACGCGGGCTACGGCATCCCGGACGGGAAGACGCCGGAGTCCAAGAAACCGCTCTACATCGGCGGCGCGGCGGCCTTCAAGCCCAACGAGATCGACCACTTCGAGGTCGTGACCTTCCAGGGCAAGAAGCTCGTGCAGGTCGACGCGTAGCACCCGCGGCGGACTCGGCCGGGCGTGTCCGGCCGAGTGCCGGCCGCCCGCGCCCGGCTGGGCGCGCCCGGGCGGCGCAGCCGCACACGACACCGCCCCGCGCCCCCGGGGAAGGTGTCGTCCCGTAGCTTTGACGGACCCTCTTCGCGTACGGTTGACGGTTGCTCAGCACGTCAGAAGGGGGCCCGGTGGCCGCTCAGGTTCAGCAGTCCGCGGTCGGCTCGGTACACGACGCACAGGATTCCGTCCGTGACCGGGAGATCAGCGTCGAGCAGGAACACCTGGACCGGGTGTACCGGCGGCTCGAGGAGAAGATCCACGAAGCCGAGTTCCTGATGAACGACGCGGCCAAGCGGGGCCAGGTCGGCACCCCGGGCGCGCTGGCCGAGCGGGACGCGCAGGTCTTCCGGGCCGGCGTCCACCTGAACCGGCTCAACAACGAGTTCGAGGACTTCCTCTTCGGGCGGATCGACCTGCTCCTCGGCAAGGACGGCAAGAAGGGCCCCGACGGGGCCTACACCGCAGTGGAACCCGCCGACGGCGCCGTGCGCGACGACAGCACCGCCGACATCGCCGAGACCCTGCACATCGGGCGCATCGGCGTGCTCGACGCGGACTACGCGCCACTCGTCATTGACTGGCGGGCGCCCGCCGCCGCGCCCTTCTACCGGGCCACCCCGGTGGAGCCGGGCCGGGTGGTACGGCGCCGGGTCATCCGGTCCAAGGGGCGCCGCGTGCTCGGGGTCGAGGACGACCTGATGCGCCCCGAGCTGACCGCCTTCCTCGACGGCCGTGAGCTGCCCGTCATCGGCGACGGCGCCCTCATGGCCGCCCTCGGTCAGGCCCGCACCCACACCATGCGGGACATCGTCTCCTCCATCCAGGCCGAGCAGGACCTGGTCATCCGCGCCCCCGCCGCCTCCGTCACCTACGTCGAGGGCGGCCCCGGCACCGGCAAGACCGCCGTCGCCCTGCACCGCGCCGCCTACCTGCTCTACCAGGACAGACGCCGGTACGCGGGCGGCATCCTCATCGTCTCCCCGACTCCGCTGCTCGTGGCCTACACCGAGGGCGTGCTGCCCTCGCTCGGCGAGGAGGGCCAGGTCGCGATCCGCGCGATCGGCTCCCTCGTCGACGGCGTCGAGGCCACGCTGTACGACTCCCCGTCCGTGGCCCGCGCCAAGGGCTCGTACCGGATGCTGAAGGTGCTGCGGAAGGCCGCCCGGGGCGCCCTGGAACTCGGGCCGGCCGACACCCGCACGGCGGACGAGGACGGTGGGCCACGCCCCTTCGACGGGCCGCCGTCCCGCCTCCGTGTCGTCGCCTTCGGACGCCGTCTCGAACTGGAGGCGGAGGAACTGGAACGTATCCGCAGGACCGCCCTCGGCGGCACCGCGCCCGTCAACCTGCTCCGTCCGCGCGCCCGCAAGCTGCTCCTGGACGCCCTGTGGGCCAAGTCCGGAGCGGCCACCCGGCACTCCGACCCGGAGCTGGCCGCCGAGCTGCGCTCCTCCTTCGACGAGGACGTGGCCTCGGAGGACTCCTTCCTCGCCTTCCTCGCCGCCTGGTGGCCCGAGCTGACCCCGAAGGCGGTCCTCGCCGCCATGGCGGACGAACGGCGGCTCGGCCGCTGGGCCCGCCGGACCCTGAACCCCGGCGAGATCCGCAAGGTCGCCCGCTCCCTCCAGCGCGACGGCCACTCCGTGCACGACATCGCCATGCTGGACGAGCTCCAGGCGATCCTCGGCGCCCCGGCCCGCCCGAAGAAGAAGCGCGAGCTCGACCCGCTGGACCAGCTCACCGGCCTGGAGGAGCTGATGCCGGTGCGCGAGGAGACGCAGCGCGAGCGGGCCGAGCGCCTCGCACAGGAGCGCACCGAGTACGCGCACGTCATCGTGGACGAGGCGCAGGACCTCACACCGATGCAGTGGCGCATGGTCGGCCGCCGTGGCCGGCACGCCACCTGGACGGTCGTGGGCGACCCGGCCCAGTCCTCCTGGTCCGACCCGGACGAGGCCGCCGAGGCCCGCGACGAGGCCCTCGGGACCCGGCCCCGGCGCCGCTTCCAGCTCACCGTGAACTACCGCAACCCGGCCGAGATCGCCGAGCTGGCCGCCAAGGTGCTCGCGCTCGCCATGCCCGGCTCCGAGGCGCCCAGCGCGGTCCGCTCCACCGGGGTCGAGCCGCGCTTCACCGTCGTACGGGACTCGCTGCAGCGGACCGTACGGGCCGAGGCCGAGCGGCTGCTGGACCTGGTGGACGGCACGGTCGGCGTGGTCGTCGCCATGCACCGGCGCGAGGAGGCCCGCCGCTGGCTGGCCGGGCTCGGCGACCGGGTGGTGGCGCTCGGCAGCCTGGAGGCCAAGGGCCTGGAGTACGACGCGACGGTCGTCGTCTCACCGGCGGAGATCGCCGACGAGTCCCCGGCCGGCCTGCGCGTGCTCTACGTGGGCCTCACCCGCGCCACCCAGCAGCTGACGGTGGTGTCGGGGGAGCGGGACGAGCCGGACGCGGCCGGGGTGCCGGATCTGCTGAGAGACTGAGATTTCTGTGAACTCCCCGCGAGGGGAATGGTCCTCGGCATCCGTTTGTTAGCCTGGTTGCGGCACCGGCTCGATCCAAGCCCCCGGGCCCAACCTTCGTCCCTGCGAGGGACCACTTGCCGCGAGGCGAGCATGGCGGGTCGGTGTCGTAAGCGTGAGAGAGGCCCACGTCTGTGTGACGTGGGTCTCTTTCTTTGTCTGATCGTCTCTCGTATGGTGGAAGTGGTTTTCCGAAACCGTGCGGCAATCAGGCACCGCTCATGAACAAAACGTCCGCAATCCAGGGCGACTACCGCGTACTCCGCGGTAGGTGCGACGATCGGACGGCACAACTCGCGACACGGTGAAAGCAGAGGAAGTCGGCCATGGCAACGGCGCCCAGCGTCTCCTACTCGATGACCATCCGGCTGGAGGTGCCCGCGAGCGGAACCGCCGTCTCGCAGCTCACCACCGCCGTGGAGTCCTCCGGAGGCTCGGTGACCGGCCTCGACGTCACCGCGTCCGGCCACGAGAAGCTCCGCATCGACGTCACCATCGCGGCCACCTCCACGGCCCACGCCGAGGAGATCGTCGAGAAGCTGCGCGGCATCGAGGGCGTCACCCTCGGCAAGGTCTCCGACCGTACGTTCCTGATGCACCTCGGCGGCAAGATCGAGATGGCGTCGAAACACCCGATCCGCAACCGTGACGACCTCTCCATGGTCTACACGCCCGGTGTGGCCCGCGTCTGCATGGCGATCGCCGAGAACCCCGAGGACGCCCGCCGCCTCACCATCAAGCGCAACTCCGTTGCGGTCGTGACGGACGGCTCCGCGGTGCTCGGCCTCGGCAACATCGGCCCGAAGGCCGCCCTCCCCGTGATGGAGGGCAAGGCGGCCCTCTTCAAGCGCTTCGCCGGCATCGACGCCTGGCCCATCTGCCTGGACACCCAGGACACCGACGCGATCGTCGAGATCGTCAAGGCCATCGCCCCGGGCTTCGCCGGCATCAACCTGGAGGACATCTCCGCGCCGCGCTGCTTCGAGATCGAGGCCCGCCTGCGCGAGGCCCTCGACATCCCCGTCTTCCACGACGACCAGCACGGCACCGCCATCGTCGTCCTCGCCGCCCTGACCAACGCCCTGCGCGTCACGGACAAGGCCATCGAGAACATCCGCGTCGTCATGTCCGGCGCCGGCGCGGCCGGTACGGCCATCCTCAAGCTGCTGCTCGCCGCGGGCGTGAAGAACGCCGTCGTCGCCGACATCCACGGTGTCGTCCACTCCGGCCGCGAGGACCTGGTGAACGCCCCGGCCGACTCGCCGCTGCGCTGGATCGCCGACAACACCAACCCCGAGGGCCTCACCGGCACCCTGAAGGAGGCCGTGCGCGGCGCCGACGTGTTCATCGGCGTCTCCGCCCCGAACGTCCTCGACGGCACCGACGTGGCCGCCATGGCCGACGGCGCCATCGTGTTCGCGCTCGCGAACCCCGACCCCGAGGTGGACCCGGCAATCGCCCGTCAGACGGCCGCCGTTGTGGCCACCGGCCGCTCCGACTTCCCGAACCAGATCAACAACGTGCTGGTCTTCCCGGGCGTCTTCCGCGGCCTGCTGGACGCCCAGTCCCGCACCGTCAACACCGAGATGATGCTCGCCGCCGCGAAGGCCCTCGCCGACGTGGTCAGCCAGGACGAGCTCAACCCGAACTACATCATCCCCAGCGTCTTCAACGACAAGGTCGCGGGCGCCGTCGCCGGCGCGGTCCGCGAGGCCGCGAAGGCCGCCGGGGCGACGGCCTAGCCGCACCGGGATCCGGTCCGGGCGCCGCCGCGTGCCCGGCCGGGTGAAGGAAAAGCGGCGGCCGGGCGTCGGCCCGGTGACGGCGTGTCGTACTGTGCAGGGGCTGTGAGGATCACCACGGCGGCGCCCGTACCGGCGCGTCGTGGAACCAGCTGATGCCGGGCGCGCTCTAGGGTGACGCCGAGCGGGCGCCTTTCGTGTGACTCCCCTGGGTGTTCTCACGACTCCTACGGGTGCCGGATTGGCTTTACCGCCGCAGGTAGGGGCAGGATGCTCCCCCAGGGACTACGTCCCCCGGGGGCACCCCCAAGGGCGCGAGCGCATCGGCATCGCAGTGCCTCGGGCGGATCCGCCGCGTGGCACACCCCAACGGCAAGAAAAACACGGGAGTAACAACATGAACCGCAGTGAGCTGGTGGCCGCGCTGGCCGACCGCGCCGAGGTGACCCGCAAGGACGCCGACGCCGTGCTGGCCGCGTTCGCCGAGACCGTCGGCGAGATCGTCGCCAAGGGCGACGAGAAGGTCACCATCCCCGGCTTCCTGACCTTCGAGCGCACCCACCGTGCCGCTCGCACCGCGCGCAACCCGCAGACCGGCGAGCCGATCAACATCCCCGCCGGCTACAGCGTGAAGGTCACCGCGGGCTCCAAGCTCAAGGAAGCGGCCAAGGGCAAGTAAGCGCTCCGCTTCGAGCGCCGGTCCACCGGAGTGCCGCTGCGGTGGAGCGCCGTGGGCGGCTGCGGGCCCGTCGTGGCTGGTCGCGCAGTTCCCCGCGCCCCCTTGGGGCGCTTGAGCCGAAGACGCTGAAAAGGGCGGCCCCCCTCGCAGGGGGGCCGCCCTTTCGCCGTTGACGCGGACTAGCCCAGCGCCTTGCCCGGCAGTTCCACCTTCGCGCCGAGCTCGACCAGTTTCTCCATGAAGTTCTCGTAGCCGCGGTTGATCAGATCGATGCCGTGGACGCGGGACGTGCCCTCGGCCGCCAGGGCCGCGATCAGGTACGAGAAGCCGCCGCGCAGGTCGGGGATGACCAGGTCGGCGCCCTGCAGCCGGGTCGGGCCCGAGACGACCGCGGAGTGCAGGAAGTTGCGCTGGCCGAAGCGGCAGTCGGAGCCGCCCAGGCACTCGCGGTAGAGCTGGATGTGCGCGCCCATCTGGTTCAGCGCCGAGGTGAAGCCCAGCCGGGACTCGTAGACCGTCTCGTGGATGATGGACAGCCCCGTGGCCTGCGTCAGCGCCACCACCAGCGGCTGCTGCCAGTCGGTCTGGAAGCCGGGGTGCACGTCCGTCTCCAGCGCGATGGACTTCAACTGGCCGCCCGGGTGCCAGAAACGGATGCCCTCGTCGTCGATCTCGAAGGCACCGCCCACCTTCCGGTAGGTGTTCAGGAACGTCATCATCGACCGCTGCTGGGCGCCGCGGACGTAGATGTTGCCGTTGGTCGCGAGCGCCGCGGAAGCCCAGGAGGCGGCCTCCAGACGGTCCGAGAGGGCGCGGTGCGTGTAGCCGCCGAGCTTCTCCACACCGGTGATGCGGATCGTGCGGTCGGTGTCCATCGCGATGATCGCGCCCATCTTCTGCAGCACGCAGATGAGGTCCTCGATCTCCGGCTCGACGGCCGCGTTGGACAACTCCGTGACGCCCTCGGCCAGTACGGCCGTCAGCAGCACCTGCTCGGTCGCGCCCACGGACGGGTACGGCAGCCGGATCTTCGTACCGCGCAGGCCCTTCGGGGCCTCCAGGTACTGGCCGTCCGCGCGCTTCTCGATGGTCGCGCCGAACTGCCGCAGCACGTCGAAGTGGAAGTCGATGGGCCGGCCGCCGATGTCACAGCCGCCGAGGCCGGGGATGAACGCGTGGCCGAGACGGTGCAACAGCGGCCCGCAGAACAGGATCGGGATGCGGCTCGACCCCGCATGGGCATCGATGTCAGCCACGTTGGCGCTCTCGACGTGCGTCGGGTCGAGCACCAGCTCGCCGGGCTCCTCGCCCGGGCGGACCGTCACCCCGTGCAGCTGGAGCAGGCCACGGACGACCCGCACGTCACGGATGTCGGGAACGTTGCGCAGGCGGCTCGGCGCGCTGCCCAGCAGGGCGGCGACCATGGCCTTCGGTACGAGGTTCTTCGCACCGCGGACACGGATCTCGCCCTCCAGCGGGGTTCCGCCGTGGACAAGCAGGACATCGTCGTTGACGGTCATGTATCTCGCGTTCCGATGAGTTGGGCAGGGGCCGGCCGATCACTGTGCGCAGGGGCCGGGAAGACAGGGTAATCGCCGATTACCCCCCGTCCGTAAGCCCGAGTACCACCCAACCGCGTCATAGCTGTGTCACAACACGAACCGTTCCCTTTCGGGCACATGGGGTCACCGGACACGGATGTGCGCCCGGGACGCTTCCGTGCTCCCTGAGCTGCGTTCACTCCCGCACTCCGATTGGCTCCCCACCGGAGGGGAAGATGCGGGATCATGTCTGGCATGACCGAGGTGTCCTCGCTCACAGGGCGGCTGCTCGTGGCCACTCCCGCCCTGGCGGACCCGAACTTCGACCGCGCTGTGGTGCTCCTTCTCGACCACGACGAGGAGGGCTCCCTCGGCGTCGTCCTCAACCGCCCCACGCCGGTGGACGTGGGGGACATCCTGGAGGGCTGGGCCGACCTCGCCGGCGAGCCCGGAGTGGTCTTCCAGGGCGGGCCCGTCTCGCTGGACTCGGCGCTCGGCGTCGCGGTCATCCCGGGCGGCGCGAACGGCGACCTCGCCCCCCTCGGCTGGCGCCGGGTGCACGGCGCGATCGGCCTGGTCGACCTGGAGGCCCCGCCGGAACTGCTGGCCGCGGCCCTCGGTTCCCTGAGGATCTTCGCCGGATACGCCGGCTGGGGCCCGGGCCAGCTGGAGGACGAGCTGGTCGAGGGCGCCTGGTACGTGGTCGAGTCGGAGCCCGGCGACGTGTCCTCACCGGCCCCCGAGCGCCTGTGGCGCGAGGTGCTGCGCCGCCAGCGCAACGAGCTGGCGATGGTGGCCACGTATCCGGACGACCCTTCGCTCAACTGATGCGGGTGCGGACGCAGAGCCAGGCAGCGATGGATCACTCTTTCGGGTAAGTCGTCTGTGCTCTCGAAAAGCAGGTCCGACTTCGGTGCATAACCTGGCGAGTGTGAAGTTGGTCGTGCAGGTGAAGCTGGTGCCCACCCCCGTGCAGGCGGCTGCGCTTGAGGCGACCCTGCGCGCCTGTAACGACGCGGCCACCTGGGTCAGCGAGGTGGCGTTTGAAAACGACGTGAAGAGGAAATTCGCGCTGCGCGAGCACACCTACGCCGAGGTCAAGGCCAGGTGGGGGCTTGGTGCGCAGGCCGCCCAGCACGTGATCAAGAAGACGTGCGATGCATACGCCACGCTCAAGGCCAACCTGAGGGCCGGCAACTTCGGCAAACCGGGCTCGAAACGGTATCGGCGAGCCTCGGAGAAACCGATTGTCTTCCGGTCGGAGGGGGCCCAGCCGTACGACGACCGGATGCTGTCCTGGCAGATCCCGGAACGCAGGATCTCGATCTGGACGGTGGCCGGGCGGCTGAAGGACGTGGTGTTCACCGCGAGGCCCGAGCACCTGGCCACCCTGGCCCTGCGCCGCAAAGGCGAGTCGGACCTTGTGCGCCGCGACGGTATGTGGTTCCTGAACGCCACGTGTGAGGTCCCGGAAGCGCCCTTGAACGCCGAGCCAAGAGACTTCCTCGGCATCGATCTGGGCATCGTGAACATCGCGACCACCTCCGACGGTGAGATCATGGCCGGGCGCGAGCTCAATCGCCTGCGCGTGCGTGAGCGGAAGCTGCGCACCAAGCTGCAGCGCAAGAACACCTCCTCCGCCAAGCGGCGCCTGAAGAAGCGCAGGCGCAAGGAGGCGCGACGGACCAGAGACATCAACCACAAGATCGCCAAGCATGTGGTGGCCGAGGCGGAACGCACCGGCCGTGGGATCGCCCTGGAGGACCTGACGGGCATCCGCGGACGGGTACGGCTTCGCAAGCCCCAACGGGCCACTCACTCCAGCTGGTCCTTCGCCCAGCTGGGGCAGTTCATCTCGTACAAGGCCCGCAAGGCGGGGGTGCCGGTCGTGTATGTCGATCCGGCGTACACCTCCCGCGCCTGTGCCCAGTGCGGGCACATCGACAAGGCGAACCGGATCTCGCAGGCCCGGTTCGCGTGCCGGAACTGTGGATTCGTTGATCACGCGGACCGGAACAGCTCCCGCAACATCCAGGCACGTGCATGGGCGTTGTGGCGACGCGGGGCGCAGTCGGCCGCCCCTGACCTTCCCGGGAAGTCTCCCGGTAGGACTGGACGCAAACGCCGTGTCACAGCCAGTGACGCTCGTTGTGCAAGCCCTGGGCCCACAGTCCCGGGCGGTTGATTACTCTTGCTGATATGAGCACTCTTGAGCCCGAGCGCGGGACTGGTACGGGGACCCTCGTAGAGCCGACGCCACAGGTGTCCCACGGCGACGGCGACCACGAGCGCTTCGCCCACTACGTCCAGAAGGACAAGATCATGGCGAGCGCCCTCGACGGCACCCCCGTCGTGGCGCTGTGCGGCAAGGTCTGGGTGCCGGGCCGCGACCCGAAGAAGTACCCCGTGTGCCCCATGTGCAAGGAGATCTACGAGTCCATGGGCAGCGGTGGCGACGACAAGGGCGGCGACAAGTAAGGGTCCGCCCGCGGTCGTGGGCCCCCGGTGCGTGTGCGATGCGCGTGTGCCGGGGGCCTTCGCGTGGGTGCCCGGGACGAGTGGTTCAGACCTCTTGTGGGCGGGGCCGGGGAGTCCGTAGCCTCACGATGTTGTGCGTGGCGAAATGGCCGTTGCGCATGGTGCAATGCCCTTCCTGGTGGCGCGGCAGAGGACTGACGACGACATGAGCGACACGCCCCTTTCCCCGGAACCCGACGTGGCGCTGATCCCGGCGCCGAGCCGCCTCTCGGCCTCGCTGCCCGGTGGCGGCACCGGATTCGTCCTCGACGCGGACACCGGGATCGAGGCCACCGAGGGCACCGGGCGGGTCGCGCACTGGCTGCGGACGACCGTCGGCGCGGCGACCGGGCTGCCGCTGTCCCCGCACCGGGACGGCGGCTCCCGCGTCCTGCTGCGGATCAGGCCCTCGCTGGCGGACGAACTGGGCAGTCCCGAGGCCTACCAGTTGTGCGCGGACGGCCTGCTCGTCCGCGTCGACGGCGCGAGCGAGGCCGGCCTGTTCTGGGGCGCCCAGACCTTCCGTCAACTCCTCGGTCCGGAGGCCTTCCGGCGTGCTCCGGTCAGCGGCCGGACCGAGTGGGAGTTCCCGGCGGTCGCCGTCCGGGACGCCCCGCGGTTCCGCTGGCGCGGTCTGCTCCTCGACGTGGCCCGGCACTTCATGCCCAAGGAGGGCGTGCTGCGTTACCTCGATCTGATGGCCGCGCACAAGCTCAACGTCTTCCACTTCCATCTGACCGACGACCAGGGCTGGCGGATCGAGATCAAGCGGTATCCGAAGTTGACCGAAACCGCATCCTGGCGGTCGCGGTCGAAATTCGGTCACCGGGCCTCGCCCCTGTGGGACGAGAAACCGCACGGGGGTTACTACACCCAGGACGACATCCGGGAGATCGTCGCCTACGCCGCCGAGCGGCACATCACCGTCGTCCCGGAAATCGACGTACCGGGCCATTCGCAGGCCGCCATCGCCGCGTATCCGGAACTCGGCAACACCGACGTCATCGACACCACCGCCCTCAACGTCTGGGACAACTGGGGGATCTCCGCCAACGTACTCGCCCCCACCGACACCACCCTGCGTTTCTACGAGGGGGTGTTCGAGGAGGTTCTGGAGTTGTTCCCCTCACAGTTCGTCCACGTCGGCGGCGACGAGTGCCGCAAGGAGCAGTGGACCGCGTCGGTGACCGCCAAGACCCGGATCGCGGAACTCGCTCTCGCCGGCGAGGACGGGTTGCAGTCCTGGTTCATCGGGCACTTCGACGCCTGGCTCGCCGCGCGCGGCCGCCGGCTCATCGGCTGGGACGAGATCCTGGAGGGCGGGCTCGCCGAGGGCGCGGCGGTGTCGTCCTGGCGCGGTTACGGCGGCGGGATCGCGGCCGCGCGGGCCGGCCACGACGTCGTCATGTGCCCGGAGCAGTACGTGTATCTGGACCACCGTCAGGCCCCCGGCGAGGACGAGCCGGTGCCGATCGGGTTCGTGCGCACCCTGGAGGACGTCTACCGGTTTGAACCCGTTCCGGACGGCCTCACCGAGGACGAGGCCCGGCATGTGCTGGGCACTCAGGCCAACGTCTGGACCGAGGTGCTGGAGGACGCCGGGCGCGTGGACTACCAGGCCTTCCCCCGGCTCGCGGCCTTCGCCGAGGTGGCCTGGAGCCGGCTGCCCGCCCCCGCCGAACGGGACTTCGCCGGCTTCGAGTGCCGTATGGACGTCCATTACGCGCGCCTCGACGCCCTCGGAGTCGCCTACCGGCCGCCCACCGGGCCCCGGCCGTGGCAGAAGCGGCCCGGCGTGCTCGGCCGCCCGATCGAGGGACGGCCGCCGAACAAGTGACCGCCCGGTCCAGGCGTCTTTCCCGAACAAGTGCCGGAAAACCGCTCCAAGGGTCACCGAAGAGTGTCAATCGGAGCGCACCGGCGATGCCGTGCGAAAACGGACCATCTCTGCGATGAGGTGGGCGAATGCCTCCTAGCGCCTCCTAGCGGACCCGTGCGTTCGGCCCTTGCGAAGATGTGCCAGAGTTGCCACGTCCGCCCTGTGAGCACGTACCGTACGGCCACACAGGTGGGACCAGGTGGGGCAGCGGGAAGGGGCAGCCGGTTTGACCACGCACGCACCGCAGGCGGCGCAGGCCGTCACGCTGCCCACGACGCTGGACGAGGCGGTGGCGGCCCTCACCGCCATGCCCGCCGCCGTGCCCGTCGCGGGCGGCACCGACCTCATGGCCGCCGTCAACTCCGGTCAGCTCAGGCCCGCCGCCCTGGTGGGTCTCGGGCGGATCAGCGAGATCCGCGGCTGGCAGTACCAGGACGGCCACGCGCTGCTCGGCGCGGGCCTCACGCACGCGCGCATGGGCCGCCCCGACTTCGCGGCCCTGATCCCGGCGCTCGCCGCCGCCGCGCGTGCCGCGGGCCCGCCGCACATCCGCAACGCGGGCACCCTCGGCGGCAACATCGCCTCGGCGGCCCCCACGGGTGACGCGCTGCCCGTACTGGCCGCCCTGGAGGCGACGCTGATCATCGCGGGCCCGGGCGGGGCCCGCCGGGAGATCCCGGTGTCGCACCTGCTGGCCGGCATGGAGATGCTGCGCGGCGGCGAACTCATCGGGTACGTGCGCGTGCCGCTGCTGCACGCCCCGCAGGTCTTCCTGAAGGCGACCGGACGCACCGGCCCGGGCCGTGCGCTCGCCTCCGTGGCCCTCGTCCTCGACCCCGCCCGGCGCGGAGTGCGGTGCGCCGTCGGCGCCATAGCGCCGATGCCGCTCAGGCCCCTGGAGGCCGAGCAGTGGGTCGCCCAGCTGATCGACTGGGACAACGACCGCGCGCTCGTCCCGGAGGCCCTGAACGCCTTCGGCGAGTACGTCGCCGCGGCCTGCATCCCGGACCCGGCGCCGGAGCCCGACGGCTCGGTGGCCCCGCTCCCGCCCGCCGTACTGCACCTGCGGCGCACCGTCGCCGCGCTGGCCCGACGAGCACTGGGGAGGGCGCTGTCGTGACCGACGACCAGCACGGAGAGGGCAGGCCCCAGGGCGGACGCTGGGACCCGCTGCCCCAGGGCGACTACGACGACGGCGCCACCGCCTTCGTCAAGCTCCCCGAGGGCGGCATCGACGCCCTGCTGGCGGGCGACAGCCCGCTGGCCGCGCCCGGTCACGGCTATGTGCCGCCGCGGATAGCGGCCGACCCCGGCACCGGCGACCCCGCCGCGCCCGGGACCTGGGCCGCGCCCGCGGGCGGCGCCGAATGGCCCGACCCGAACGTCACGCCGCAGGCACAGCAGGCGGACGACCGGTTCACCTACAACCCCGGCGCGACCCAGCACTGGACCTTCGAGGATCCCGCCGCTCCCGCCGGGCAGGGGCACGACGTCACCGGGCAGTGGTCGATCCCCGTCGTCGGCGGTGATCTGCCGGACGAGTCGGGCGAGTTCACCACGTCCGCCCTGGTCGAGCAGTGGGGCGGCACCCCGCCGGCCACCCTGCCGGGCGGCGCGCCCGCGCCCTGGGCGACGGACGGCGCGGGCCACGCCTGGGGCGAGAGCCCGGCCGACGCGGAACCCGCCGCCGGGCCGGACCGCGCCCACCCGGCCGGCGACACGCCGGCGCAGGACGCGTCGTACGCGCGCGAGGTGTCGTACGGGCACGCCCCGGCGGGATACCCGGAACCGGGTCAGCCGGGCGCGGCCCCCGCGGAAACGGCCCAGGCGGCGGCCGGTCACCCGGAGTTCGGGCACGACCGTTCCGGGGCGGAGTCCGGTCACGGTCACGTGGAGGCCGGCCGTCCGGGCGCACCCGCCGACGCGCAGGCGCCCGCGCAGGCCCCTGAGAGCCCCGCTGACGGCCCGGCGGGCCACGAGGGCCCCACACGCCACGGCTCCGCTCCGCAGGCCGCCACAACGGCGGACACGGCCGGCGCACCCGAGCACGGAGCCGCTGCGGGCGCCCCGCACGACACGACGGGGGAAGCGCCCGGGGAGCCCGGCGAGGGACCCGCCGCCGCAACCCCGGAAGCTTCCGCCCACAGCGCCCCCGGACACCCGGAGCACCCCGAGGACCAGCCCGGGGAACTCCCGGCGGACGCGGCAACCGCCGCCGCGCAGGCGGCCGAGGACGAGGCCGCCGAGGAGAGCGCCGCACCCCGGCCGGCGCACGACGACCACCCGCTCGCCTCCTACGTCCTGCGCGTCAACGGCGCCGACCGGCCCGTCGGCGACGCCTGGATCGGCGAGTCACTGCTGTACGTCCTGCGGGAACGGCTCGGTCTCGCGGGCGCCAAGGACGGCTGCTCGCAGGGCGAGTGCGGGGCCTGCAACGTCCAGGTCGACGGCCGGCTGGTGGCCTCCTGCCTGGTCCCGGCGGTCACCGCGGCCGGCAGCGAGGTGCGCACGGTCGAGGGCCTGGCCACCGACGGGCAGCCCTCCGACGTGCAGCGCGCTCTCGCCCGCTGCGGTGCCGTGCAGTGCGGTTTCTGCGTGCCCGGCATGGCGATGACCCTGCACGACCTGCTCGAGGGCAACCCCGCGCCGACCGAACTGGAGACCCGGCAGGCGCTGTGCGGCAACCTGTGCCGCTGCTCCGGCTACCGGGGCGTGCTGGACGCCGTGCAGGAGGTCGTCGCCGAACGCGAGGCCTCCCATGGCGCCGACGCCGAGCCGGACGCGGACGAGGCCCGCATCCCGCACCAGGCGGGCCCCGGCGCCGGAGGCGTCAACCCGTCGGCGTTCGAGGCGCCGGGCGCGTTCGACACGCCGCAGACCGCTCCCGGCGGCTACGGCGACACGCCGCCGTACGGCACGCCCGACCCGTTCGGCACACCGCCGCACGGCACACCGGGACCGCACGGCCCGCACGACCAGCACTACGGCCAGGACGGAGGCCAGGGGTGAGCAACGAAGCCGCCACGGCGACGACCGCCGCGGAACCCGCTCCCGAGGCCGAGGCGTTGCCGCACGGCCTCGGCGCCTCCCTCCCGCACGCCGACGCCCGCGCCAAGACCGAGGGCACCTTCCCGTACGCGGCCGACCTGTGGGCCGAGGGCCTGCTGTGGGCGGCCGTCCTGCGCTCCCCGCACGCGCACGCGCGCATCGTCTCCATCGACACCAGCCACGCGCGCGAGATGCCCGGCGTACGTGCCGTCGTCACGCACGAGGACGTGCCCGGCACCCCCCGCCACGGCCGGGGCGCGCCCGACCGGCCGGTGTTCGCCTCCGAGGTCGTACGGCACCACGGCGAGCCCATCGCCGCCGTCGCCGCCGACCACCCGGACACCGCGCGGATGGCCGCGGCGGCCGTCATCGTCGAGTACGAGGTACTCGACCCGGTCACCGATCCCGAGCAGGCCTTCGAGGCCGAGCCGCTGCACCCCGACGGCAACCTGATCCGGCACATCCCGCTGCACCACGGCGACCCGGAGGCCGTCGGCGAGGTCGTCGTCGAGGGCCTGTACCGCATAGGGCGCCAGGACCCGGCCCCCATCGGCGCCGAGGCCGGCCTCGCCGTGCCCCGCCCCGACGGCGGCGTGGAGCTGTACCTGGCCTCCACCGACCCGCACGCCGACCGCAACACCGCCGCGGCCTGCTACGGCCTGCCCCCCGATCGGGTGAAGATCGTCGTCACCGGGGTGCCGGGCGCCACCGCCGACCGCGAGGACCAGGGCTTCCAGCTGCCGCTCGGCCTGCTCGCCCTGAAGACCGGCTGCCCGGTGAAGCTCACCGCGACCCGCGAGGAGTCCTTCCTCGGCCACGCCCACCGCCACCCCACCCTGCTGCGCTACCGCCACCACGCCGACACTGACGGCAAGTTGGTGAAGGTGGAGGCGCAGATCCTGCTCGACGCGGGCGCGTACGCCGACACCTCCTCCGACGCCCTGGCCGCCGCCGTCTCCTTCGCGTGCGGCCCGTACATCGTCCCGAACGCCTTCATCGAGGGCTGGGCCGTGCGCACCAACAACCCGCCCTCCGGCCATGTGCGCGGCGAGGGCGCCATGCAGGTGTGCGCCGCCTACGAGGCGCAGATGGACAAGCTGGCCAAGAAGCTCGGCCTGGACCCGGCCGAGATGCGCCTGCGCAACGTGCTGGCGACGGGTGACGTGCTCCCGATCGGCCAGACCGTGACGTGCCCCGCCCCCGTCGCCGAACTCCTGCAGGCGGTGCGGGACTTCCCGCTGCCCGCCCTGCCCAAGGACACCCCCGAGGACGAGTGGCTGCTGCCCGGCGGCCCCGAGGGCGCGGGCGAACCGGGCGCGGTGCGCCGGGGCGTCGGCTACGGCCTCGGCATGGTGCACATGCTCGGCGCGGAGGGCGCCGACGAGGTGTCCACGGCGACGGTCAAGGTGCACGACGGTGTCGCGACCGTCCTCTGCGCGGCGGTGGAGACCGGCCAGGGCTTCACCACCCTCGCCCGGCAGATCGTCCAGGAGACCCTCGGCATCGAGGAAGTCCACGTGGCGCCGGTCGACACCGACCAGCCACCGGCCGGCGCGGGCTGCCGGGGACGGCACACCTGGGTGTCGGGCGGCGCGGTGGAGCGGGCGGCGAAGATGGTCCGCACCCAGCTCCTGCAGCCCCTGGCGCACAAGTTCGGCATGTCGACCGAGCTGCTGCAGATCACCGACGGCAAGATCACCTCGTACGACGGTGTGCTGTCGACCACCGTCACCGAGGCGATGGACGGCAAGGAGCTGTGGGCGACGGCGCAGTGCCGCCCGCATCCCACGGAGCCGCTGAACGCCTCCGGCCAGGGCGACGCGTTCGTGGGCCTGGCCTTCTGCGCCGTCCGCGCGGTGGTCGACGTCGACATCGAGCTCGGCTCGGTCCGGGTGGTGGAACTGGCCGTCGCCCAGGACGTGGGCCGCGTCCTCAACCCGACCCAGCTGGCGGCCCGTATCGAGGCGGGCGTGACCCAGGGCGTCGGCATCGCCCTGACGGAGAACCTCCGCACGCCGCGTGGCCTGATCCGCCACCCCGACCTGACCGGCTACGCCCTGCCGACCGCGCTGGACGCCCCGGACATCCGGATCGTCAAACTGGTCGAGGAACGGGACGTGGTCGCCCCCTTCGGCGCGAAGTCCGTCAGCGCGGTCCCGGTCGTCACGGCGCCGGCCGCGATCGCCTCCGCCGTCCGCGCGGCCACCGGCCGCCCGGTCAACCGGCTCCCGAT
This sequence comes from Streptomyces sp. NPDC048191, assembly GCF_040652655.1. Lineage (NCBI taxonomy): Bacteria > Bacillati > Actinomycetota > Actinomycetes > Kitasatosporales > Streptomycetaceae > Streptomyces > Streptomyces sp. NPDC048191. The sequence continues at coordinate 40,553 of NZ_JBEZMO010000021.1, read as the reverse complement.
CCGCCCGCAGGCGGCGGTGGTGACGGCCCAGTGAGCCGCCGCCGTACGTGATCGACGATGCCGTGGTCGTCACGGGGTGATGGCCGCGAGCGGGCCGACGGTGGCGCAGCTCCTGGCGGAAGCCCGGCCGCGCGGCGCCCGTCCGGTGTGACGCCTTCCGCCGGATGGCCGCGAGGGGCCGGCGGAGCACCCCCTCGAGGGGAACGGGAAGCGACGCCCCGACTCCGGCTGCGCCACCGCCAGTCGGCGGCGACGACGGACGCGTGCGCGGAGGCCGGCTCCACGGGGGTGGTGCGGGACGTGCCGCTCGGCGAGGACCCGAGGCCGGGGCCCGCGAGAACGGCCGCGCGAAGACCGGCCACGGCGGCAGTCGGCCCGTCACCGACGCAACGTGCCCGGGTCGCCTGACGTCCTTCCTGGTGAGGGCCGTTGTCAGTGGGGCGGCGTAGTGTGCGGGGCAGTGGGGGCGGCCGGGTGAGCGCCGCGCACGACGACGTACGCACGCGGGCGCACAGCACGTCGGCGCACATGGGGAAGATCGCGGGGGAGCGATGAGCACGACCGAGGCCGGGATCCCGGCGATCACGCTGACCGAGGCGGAGCTGGACCGCTATGTCACGCACGCGCCGACGCGTGGCCTGCTCAGCGGCTCCGGGCTGCCTCTGGACACCGACCTGCTGACCTTCTCCCCCCTGCTCACGCACGGCCTGCGCACGCTCGCCGACGCCACCGACGGCCCGTTCCGGGTGGCGGACGAGCTGCGCGACCGCCTGGTCATAGGCGAACTCCTCAACCCGGCGGGCATGGCACGCGAGTCCATCCTGCTCGACGGCGGCACCGGCGAGCTGACGACGGCCTACCTCTTCGACCCGGCCGCCCCCCGCCCCTTCGCGCCCTCCCTGGCAACGCTGCTGCGCTTCGCCGCCGTCACCGAGGAACTGGCCGGACTGCGCGGCCGTTTCGCCTCCCTCGCGGGACAGTACGGCCCCGGGGCGGTGGCCGAGGCCACCCGCCGTCTGCTGTCCCTCTTCGCGGAGGGCGCGGACGGGGAGGTCCCGCCGTACTGGAAGGTGGCGGCCCTCATCCGCCCGCTCGCCCTGGCCGCCGGCCCCGGCACGACGTCCGGCCTCACCCTGGACGTCCCCGCGCGCCTGCTGGACCAGGAGTTCGGGCACGGCAGGGTGGCCCGCTTCGAGGAGGTCGACTTCCCGGCGACGCTCACCCACGAGCCGACCCGGCGCTTCCTGCGCGAGACCGGGCTGCCCGAGGAGGCGGTCCTCTTCCACGCCGACACGGACGTCCCGCTGCCGACCCTCCGGGAGTACTTCGCCGAAGAGTGCGCGGACGACCACCCCCTGGCCGAACTCCCGGCCCACGCCGACCACTTGATCCGCCTGGGCCGGCTGTCCGAGGCCAACAGCCTGGTGCTCGACGGCAGGACGGGCGCGATCCTGACCTTCAGCGAGCCGGAGGCGACGCTCCACCGCCTCAACACCGACGTCTCCACCCTCGCCTTCACGCTCTGGCTCCTGCACCACGAGCGCACCATCGACGAGCACCTGGGCAACGAACTGACGACCGTGGCGTACGACGAGGTGGCCGCGGTGATGATCCACATCCTGTCGGCCGTCGACCCCACGAGCACGGCATCCGACGCCGACCGGCACTACTGGACGAAACGGCTCCGGGGCTGAACGCAAGGGAAAATGGAGGCCGTGGCGGGATTCGAACCCACGTAACTCGCTTTGCAGGCGAGCCCCTGAACCACTCGGGCACACGGCCGTGTTCGTGGAAACGAAGTTACGGCGCCGGCGCCGAGCGGCTCAAGGGGATCGGCGGGGCCGCAACGCGACTGCCACACGGCGTTCATGAAACGGGGGCGTAGGACCAAGGTCGCGGTGCGGGCCCGACCATCGACAGGGGTCAAACCGGGTTGCGGCCCTTACCCTGACGGACATGACCGCACTGGAGCCCCGCGACGCCGCTGTCGTGCCCGAACCCGCCGAGAGAGCTGACGACGGCGTCCTGAGCCGCTCCTACCGGGCGCTCAGCATCGGGATCGTCTCCGTCGTGCTGCTGATCGCCTTCGAGGCCACCGCCGTAGGGACGGCCATGCCGGTCGCGGCGCGGGAGCTGGACGGCGTCGCCCTGTACGCGTTCGCCTTCTCCGGGTACTTCACGACCAGCCTGTCCGGCATGGTGCTGGCAGGCCAGTGGTCCGACCGGCGCGGCCCCCTGGGCGCGCTGACCACCGGCATCGGTGCCTTCGCCGCGGGACTGGTCGTCGCCGGGACCGCACAGGGCATGTGGGTGTTCATCCTCGGCCGCGCCGTACAGGGCCTGGGCGGCGGCCTCGTCATCGTCGCGTTGTACGTCGTCGTCGGCCGCGCCTACCCCGAGCGGCTGCGCCCCGCGATCATGGCGGCCTTCGCGGCGGGATGGGTCGTCCCCTCGATCGTCGGTCCGCTCGCCTCCGGCACCGTCACCGAACACCTCGGCTGGCGCTGGGTCTTCCTCGGCATCCCCGTCCTCGTCGTGTTCCCGCTGGCCCTCGCCCTGCCGCAGATACGACGCACGGCGTCCGGCCCGGTGGACGAGGAGGCCGGCACTCCCTCCTTCGACCGCCGGCGGATCCGGCTCGCCCTCGGCATCTCCCTCGGCGCCGGCCTCCTCCAGTACGCCGCCCAGGACCTGCGCCTCCTCTCCCTCCTCCCCGGGCTGGCCGGTGCCGCCCTGCTGGTGCCCGCCGTGCTCGGTCTCCTCCCGCGCGGTACCTACCGGGCGGCCCGCGGGCTGCCCTCCGTCGTGCTGCTGCGCGGACTGTCCGCCGGCTCCTTCGTCGCCGCCGAGTCCTTCGTCCCGCTGATGCTGGTCACCCAGCGCGGCCTCACCCCCACGCTCGCCGGGTTCTCGCTGGCGGCGGGCGGCGGCACCTGGGCGCTCGGCTCCTGGGTGCAGTCCCGTCCGCGCGTGCAGCCGTACCGGGAGCGGCTGATGACCGTCGGGATGGTGCTGGTCGCCGCCGCGATCACCGCCGCGCCCGGTGTGCTGGTGCACTCCGTGCCCGTCTGGACCGTCGCCGTCGCCTGGGCCTTCGGCTGCTTCGGCATGGGCCTGGTGATCTCCTCCACCAGCGTCCTCCTGCTCAAGCTGTCCGCGCCGGAGCAGGCCGGCGCCAACTCCGCCGCGCTCCAGATCTCCGACGCCCTCTCCAACGTCGTCCTCCTCGCCGCGACCGGCGCCGCCTTCGCCGCCCTCGGTGGCGGTGGCACGGCGGCCGCCACGGCCACGGCCGCCGACGGCACCCGTCCCGCCGCCTTCGCCGCCGTCTTCCTGCCGATGGCCGGGGTGGCGCTCGTGGGGGCGTGGGTGACGACACGGGTGCGGGCGCGCGGTCGTTGACCCGCGAAGTCGGTCGACCGCCGAGCCGGGAAAGGCGACCGCCGACCGGACCTGGCGATGGCCACCTTCCTCGCCGTCGACGGCGTCGACCTCGCCGACGTCGACCAGGACACCGCATACGACCTGGTCGTCGATGTGGCCTCCGGGGCCGCCGGTGACGTGACGGTGATCGCCGGGCGGTTGCGGCGGCTGTGACGTGGGTCCCACCCGTGGGCGACCCGGCCTCGTTCGCGCGTTGACAGCGTCGGGGCGCCGGTAGGGTGGCCCGGTTGTCATACGTAGCCGATCCGCCCAGCCCCACTAAACGGAGACCGTGACTACCACCGCCGCCACCTCCTCCCACTCCCACCACCTGTCGCCCGCCTTCCCCGGCCGCGCGCCCTGGGGTACCGCCAGCAAACTGCGTGCCTGGCAGCAGGGGGCGATGGAGAAGTACATCCAGGAGCAGCCGCGTGACTTCCTCGCCGTCGCCACGCCCGGCGCCGGCAAGACGACCTTCGCGCTGACGCTCGCCTCCTGGCTGCTGCACCACCACGTCGTGCAGCAGGTCACCGTGGTCGCGCCGACCGAGCACCTGAAGAAGCAGTGGGCCGAGGCGGCCGCGAGAATAGGGATCAAGCTCGATCCCGAGTACAGTGCGGGCCCCCTCGGCAAGGACTACGACGGCGTCGCGGTCACCTACGCCGGTGTCGGCGTGCGCCCCATGCTGCACCGCAACCGGGTCGAGCAGCGCAAGACCCTCGTCATCCTCGACGAGATCCACCACGCCGGTGACTCCAAGTCCTGGGGCGAGGCCTGTCTGGAGGCGTTCGAGCCCGCCACGCGCCGGCTCGCGCTGACCGGTACGCCGTTCCGCTCCGACACCAACCCCATCCCCTTCGTGACGTACGAGGAGGACAACGCCGGTATCCGCCGCTCCGCCGCCGACTACACGTACGGGTACGGCAACGCGCTCGCCGACCACGTCGTCCGCCCGGTGATCTTCCTCTCCTACAGCGGCAACATGCGCTGGCGCACGAAGGCCGGTGACGAGATCGCCGCCCGGCTCGGCGAGCCGATGACCAAGGACGCGGTCAGCCAGGCCTGGCGTACGGCGCTCGACGCGCGCGGCGAGTGGATGCCCAGCGTGCTGCGCGCCGCCGACCAGCGGCTCACCGAGGTCCGCAAGGCCATTCCGGACGCCGGTGCCCTCGTCATCGCCTCCGACCAGGACTCCGCCCGCGCCTACGCCAAGCTGATCCGGGAGATCACGGGGACGAAGGCGACGCTCGTGCTGTCCGACGACGCCGGCGCCTCGAAGCGGATCGACGAGTTCAGCGAGAGCAACGACCGGTGGATGGTCGCGGTGCGCATGGTGTCCGAGGGCGTGGACGTGCCCCGGCTCGCGGTGGGCGTCTACGCCACGACCATCTCCACCCCGCTCTTCTTCGCACAGGCCGTCGGGCGTTTCGTACGGTCCCGGCGGCGCGGCGAGACCGCGTCCGTGTTCCTGCCGACCGTGCCCGACCTGCTGACCTTCGCGAACGAGATGGAGAAGGAGCGGGACCACGCCCTCGACAAGCCGAAGAAGGAGGGCGAGGAGGACCCGTACGCCGAATCCGAGAAGGAGATGGAGGAGGCGAACAAGCAGCAGGACGAGGACACCGGCGAGCAGGACATGCTGCCCTTCGAGGCGCTGGAGTCCGACGCCGTCTTCGACCGGGTGCTGTACGACGGCGCCGAGTTCGGCATGCAGGCGCATCCGGGCAGCGAGGAGGAGCAGGACTACCTCGGCATCCCCGGGCTGCTGGAGCCCGACCAGGTGCAGTTGCTGCTGCAGAAGCGGCAGGCCCGGCAGATCGCGCACAGCCGCAAGAAGCCGGACACCGAGGCCGACCTGCTGGAACTGCCGGCCGAGCGGCGGCCCGTCGTCTCGCACAAGGAGATGATGGAGCTGCGCAAGAAGCTCAACACCATGGTCAGCGCGTACGTCCACCAGAGCGGCAAGCCGCACGGGGTCATCCACACCGAGCTGCGGCGGGTGTGCGGCGGGCCGCCGAGCGCGGAGGCGACGGCGGGGCAGCTGCGGCAGCGGATCGCCAAGGTGCAGGAGTGGGCGACCCGTATGCGGTGACACTCCGCCCGGTGCGGGGTTCCGCCGGTGCAGGATGCTGGTGCGTGTGCGTATCCGGACGAATACAGGCAGGCCGGAAGTAGTCTTGCCCGGATTCTGGACGGAGGCTTCCGCTCAGCGAACCAGCTTCGCTACTGTCCCGCTACGCACACGCCCCGTGGCAGCGCCGCCGCGGAGCGCAGCCGTGAAGCGACATGGCCCGGAGCCGCCGGACCGTCCTGCCGATCGGCGGCCTCTGAAGCGCGTCGCCGACGGGACTCGGCGACGCATCCGTCGCTCAGGGGTCCGCCGACCTCACCACCAAAGGAGTGGGCGTCGTGACCGCGGAGACCTCTCAGACGCTCGACCGGGGACTGCGCGTCCTCAAGCTGCTGGCCGACACCGACCACGGGCTGACCGTCACCGAGTTGTCCACGAAACTGGGCGTGAACCGTACCGTCGTGTACCGGTTGCTCGCCACCCTGGAACAACACGCCCTCGTCCGGCGTGACTTGGGCGGGCGAGCCCGGGTCGGACTCGGGGTGCTGCGGCTCGGCCGACAGGTGCATCCGTTGGTGCGGGAGGCCGCGTTGCCCGCGCTGCGGTCGCTCGCCGAGGACATCGGGGCGACGGCGCACCTGACGCTGGTGGACGGCACGGAGGCGCTGGCCGTCGCCGTGGTCGAACCGACCTGGACCGACTACCACGTGGCCTACCGGGCCGGTTTCCGGCATCCGCTGGACCGGGGGGCCGCGGGCAGGGCGATCCTGTCCGCACGGCAGTCGCCGTCCGTGGATCCCGGGTACACCCTCACGCACGGGGAACTGGAGGCCGGGGCGAGTGGCGCCGCGGCGCCCCTGGTGGGGGTCACCGGGGTCGAGGGCAGTGTGGGCGTGGTGATGCTTGCGGACTCCGTGCCGGAGCGGGTCGGGCCGAGGGTGGTGGAGGCGGCGCGGGAGGTCGCCGAGGCCCTGCGCTGACCGGCCGGCCTGTGCTTCAGGGGCACAACGCGTCCGCGCCCGGCACACGGCGCCCACCACCCCCTTGCCGATCCGGCCAAAGAGCCGCTGGCACCTTTGGCCGATCGGCCCACCCGACCCCCTCCGTACCTCCGCATCATCAAGGGCCAAACACCCCTGAGGCGGAGGGATCACCGCGGTGGACACAGTCGGCACCCGGCCGGAGGCCGGACCACAGGTAAGACGGACACGTCGGCTCACCCGGCGCCAGCCGGTGCGACACCTCGTCGGGGAAGCCGCCGGCAGCCCGCTCAGGCGGACCATGGGCGTGGCCCAGCTGACGCTGCTCAGCGTGGGTGCCACCCTCGGCACCGGCATCTTCGTGGTGCTCGGGCAGGCCGTGCCGGAGGCCGGTCCGGCCATCGTCGTCTCCTTCGTGCTGGCCGGCGTCACCGCCCTGTTCTCGGCGCTCTCGTACGCCGAGCTGGCCGGCATGATCCCCGGCTCGGGATCCTCGTACAGCTACGCCTACGCCACCCTCGGCGAGCTGGTCGCCTGGGTGTGCGGCTGGTGTCTGATCCTGGAGTACGGGGTGTCCGTCGCCGCCGTGGCCGTGGGATGGGGGCAGTACGTCAACGAGCTGCTCGACCTCACCCTCCACGTGACCCTGCCGGACTCGCTCAGCGCTCCGCCGGGTGCCGGCGGGACCCTCAACATCCCCGCCGCCCTCATCGTCGTGCTCGCCATGGTCGTCCTGCTGCGCGGGGCCAAGGAGAGCGCGGTCGCCAACACCGTCATGGTGGGCGTCAAGATCGCCGCCCTCGTGCTGTTCTGCGCGGTCGCCTTCACGGCCTTCCGCGCCGGGAACTTCCACCCCCTCTTCCCGCTCGGCGCCGCCGGCATGAGCGCCGGAGCGGCCTCGCTCTTCTTCTCCTACATCGGGTTCGACGCCGCCTCCACCGCGGGCGAGGAGGCGCGCAATCCACAGCGGGACCTGCCGCGCGCCATCATCCTGTCCCTCGTCCTGGTCACCGCCCTGTACGTCCTCGTCGCGGTCGCCGCGCTCGGCGCCATGCCGTGGAAGCAGTTCGCGGGGACCGAGGCCACGCTCAGCGAGGTGCTCGTACGCTCCGTCGGGGGCGGGAACCTGTGGCCGGTCCTGCTGTCCGCCGGTGCGGTCGTCGCCACCACCAGCGTGGTGCTCACCGTGCAGTACGGGCAGATCCGGATCCTGTTCGCGATGGCCCGCGACGGCCTGGTGCCGCCCCTGTTCGCCAAGGTGCATCCCCGCACCGGAGTGCCCCGCGCCAACACCGTGATCGTGTCCGGCTTCATCGCGGTGCTCGCCGCCCTCGTCCCGCTCGGCAGCCTCGCCGACGCCACCAGCATCGGCACCCTGTTCGCGTTCATGCTGGTCAACCTGGCCGTCGTGCTGCTGCGCCGGCGCAGCCCCGGCACCCCGCGCTCCTTCCGGGTGCCGTTCTCGCCCGTCACGCCCCTGCTCGGCGTCGGCTTCTGCGTCTACATGCTGGGCAGCCTGGGCGCCGACACCTGGATCGCGTTCGGCGCGTGGATGGCCGTCGGACTGGTGATCTACGGCCTCTACGGCATCCGGCACTCCAAGCTCGACCGGACCCGGGAAGACCTCGCATGACCGCCCCCGCCCTCGACCTCTCCGCCGACGTCGTCACCCTCACCCGCGCCCTCGTCGACCTGCCCTCCGAGAGCGGGCGGGAGGCCGCCATCGCTGACGCCGTCCACACGGCCCTGCGCGACCTGCCCCACCTCACCGTCGAGCGGGTCGGCAACTCCGTCGTCGCCCGCACCGCTCTCGGACGGGGTGAACGCGCCGTGATCGCCGGGCACCTGGACACCGTTCCGGCCGCCGGGAACCTGCCCTCCCGGCTCGCCGACGGCCGGGTGCACGGGCTCGGCGCCTGCGACATGAAGGGCGGGGTCGCCGTCGCCCTGCGGCTGGCGGCCACCGTGCCCGCACCCGCCCGCGACCTCACCTACGTCTTCTACGAGTGCGAGGAGGTCGAGGGCGACCGGAACGGGCTCGCCCGCATCGGCGCCGAGCGTCCCGAGCTGCTCGCCGACGCCGGCCTGGCCATCCTCATGGAGCCCTCCGACGCCGGTGTGGAGGCCGGTTGTCAGGGCATCCTCACCGCCGACATCGTGGTCGAGGGCGCCCGCGCCCACACCGCACGCGCCTGGCAGGGGGTCAACGCCGCCCACAAGGCCGGCCGGGTGCTGCGGCGCCTCGACGAGCACCGGCCGCAGCGGGTCGTCGTCGACGGGCTGGAGTACCGGGAGGGGCTCAGCGCCGTCGCCGTACGGGCCGGGGTCGCCGGGAACGTCGTGCCCGACGAGTGCGTGATCACCGTCAACTGCCGCTTCGCGCCGAGCCGTTCACCCGGCGAGGCGGAGGCGTACGTGCGCTCGCTCTTCCCGGAGTACGAGGTGCGGGTCACCGAGGCCGTAGCGGGGGCGCTGCCCCACCTGGACCGGGTCGGCGGGCTCGTCGCCGCGCTCGGGGCCGAGCCGAGGCCCAAGCTCGGCTGGACGGACGTCGCCCGGTTCGCCGCGCTGGGCGTGCCCGCGCTCAACTACGGCCCCGGGGACCCCTCCCTCGCCCACACCGCGGGGGAGTACGTGCCCGTCGAGCACCTGCACACCTGCGCGGAGCGGCTCACGGCATGGCTGGGCTGAGACCCGCCAGCACCCGCAACTGAAGCCAGAGCACCAGTCGTTCGTCGGGGTCGTCCAGGTCGACCCCGGCGTGCTGCTGGAGCTGGCGGAGTCGGTAGCGGCAGGTGTTGGGGTGCACGGCGAGGAGCCTGGCCGCGCCCGCCATGTCGCAGCCCGCGTCGAACCAACAGACGAGTGTGCGCGCGTACTCGGTGCCGTGCGCGGCGTCGTACGCCAGCACCCGCCGCCAGGCGCCCGCGCTCAACTCCCTTCGCTCTCCCATCACTTCGGCCAGCCGTAGCAGTGTGACGCGGGGCCGGACCTCGTCCACGGTGGCCACCGGCAGCTCCGCGTCCAGCACCCGCAGCACCAGGTCCGCGTCCGCCCGGGAGTCCGCGAGCCCGGCCGCGTCCGGCACGACCTCGCCGAGCGCCGCCCGCACCGGCACCCGCAGTGCCTGCCCGGCCCGCGCCACGATGTCCTCGGCCAGCCTGCGGTGCCGCTCTCCGGGCCCGGGCAGCACGGCGTACACCACCCCGTCCGCCAGCACGCCCGCGTGCCGTCCGTAACGCGCCTCGCACTGCAGGCGTACGACGTCCAGCAGGCGCAGTGCCGTGCGCTCGGCGTCCGGGACGCTCGCGGCGGAGTCCAGGACGAAGGCCGCCACCCGGGCGGGTCCCACGACCCCCACTCGCTCGGCGGCCGCCGCCGGATCCGCCGCCGTGCCGTCCAGCAGGCGGCGCAGCAGTTCGCCGCCCCGGTGCCGGGCCAGCTCCCGGGCCGCGCGCTCGCGCAGCAGGAGCAGGGCGGCCGCGGAGGCGCCCTGGGCGAGGGTGTCCTCGGCGTCCGGGGCGAGCGAGCCGGAGTCGATCACCCACACCGAGCCCAGCGTCTCCCCGCCGGCCCGCACCGGCATCGCGAGCCGCGGCAGGTCACCGTCCGAGAGCGCGGGCAGCCTGAGCGGGCGGTCGGCGGCGAACAGCCGCCGGTACTGCTCGGTGTTCTCCGCGCTGGCCGGCACCTGGCGGCCGAGGATGCCCTGCCGGCGGTCCTCGTCCACCGGCTGGCCAGGGACCGTGGAGTAGGCGAGGATCCGCTGCCGGGGGTCCTCCACGGCGGTGGCTCCGCCGGCCGCCGTGGCGATCGCGTCGGCCAGCGCGAAGAGGTCGCCGAGTCCGCTGTCGGCGGTCCCGGCGGCGGGCCGGGCGGCGATGGCCGAGGCCAGCAGCAGGTGCACCCGGTGCCAGGGGGCGTCCTCGGCGACGGACAGCAGGGCCACCCCGTGCTCCTGCGCCTCCGCGACCGGCGCGTCCTCGCCCCGCACCACCACCCCGGTCAGCCCGGCCTCCGCCGCCGCCCGCAGCAGCGGCCCGGCCTCGGCCGCGGGCACGCCGACCGCCAGCAGCAGCGCGCCGGGCAGCCGGGGGAGCGGGGTGCGGCCGTCGTGGAGCACCGCCTCGGTGACCGGTGCGGCCTGACCGGCGGGGGCCGTGTGCAGGCGCAGGGCCGGGCCGCCGACGACGTCGAGGAGGTCGCCGAGGGTGCAGACGTCCATGAGGAGCTCCCAGGAGCGGGACGGGGGCGGGATGTGCGATTGGCGGATGCTGAAACGAACGTACGCAGGCGTTGGCCACTCGCACAACACACGCGGGGCCGGCTCCTTCGAGACTCGTGCCCATGACAGCAGGAGTCACCATCCGTACCGTCCACGACGTCGCCTCCCTCGCGGCCGTGGCCGACCACTTCAGCGACGTCTGGCGCACCCCCCGCACCGCCCCGCCCTACCCGGCCGAGGTCCTGCACAGCCTGGTGCACGCCGGCGGAGCCGTGCACGCCGCGTACGACGGGCAGCGGCTCGCCGGGGCGTCCGTCGCCGTCCTCGGCCCCGAGCGCGGCACGTACTCGCTGGTGGCCGCCGCCGACCGGGGGCTCGGGCACGCCGTGAAGCTCGCCCAGCGCGACTGGGCCCTCGGCGCGGGCGCCCGCACCATGCGCTGGACCTTCGACCCGCTGGTGGGCCGCAACGCCCGCTTCAACCTGGCCAAGCTGGGCGCCACCGGCACGGAGTACCTGGTCGACTTCTACGGCCCGATGGCCGACGGCGTGAACGACGGCGACGAGAGCGACCGGCTGACCGTGACCTGGGATCTGGCGGCGGCGCCCGGCAGCGCGCACGAGGTCCCGGCCCGCGGTCCCGTCGTGCGGACGGCGCCCGACGGCGACCCCCTCGCCCGGCGAGACGGCCGGCATCTGTGGTGCCGGGTGCCCGAGGACGTCGTCAAGCTGCGGGCCGCCGACCCGGCGCTGGCCCTGCGCTGGCGGTACGCGGTGCGGGACGTCTTCGTGGAGGCCTTCACGGAGGGGTTCCGGGCCACCGGGATGTCCCGCGACGGCTGGTACACGCTGGCACGGACGGAGCAGGCCGCGTGAAGCTGGAGCGCGTCGAGATCGTGCACGTGGCGATCCCGCTGGTCACCCCGTTCCGTACGTCCTTCGGCACGATGACGACGAAGGACACCTTCCTCCTCCACGTCGTCACCGACTCCGCCGAGGGCTGGTCGGAGTTCGCCGCCGACCCCGAGCCGCTGTACTGCTCGGAGTTCGTCGCCGGCGCCGAGATCGTGCTGCGCGACTTCCTGATCCCGCGCGTCACCGCCCTGCCGGACCTCACGACGGCCGCGCTCGCTCCCGCCCTGGCGAAGATCAAGGGCCACGAGCTGGCGAAGGCCGCCCTGGAGACGGCCCTGCTGGACGCCGAGCTGCGCTCGTACGGCATGCCGCTCGCCACCTATCTGGGCGCGGTACGCGACCGGGTGCCCGCCGGGGTGTCGGTCGGCATCAAGAACTCGGTGCCCGAGCTGCTGGACGACGTCGAGCGGTACCTCGCCGAGGGCTACGTCCGCATCAAGCTGAAGATCGAGCCCGGCTGGGACGTGGAACCGGTACGCGCGGTCCGCGAGCGCTTCGGCGCCGAGCTCCCCCTCCAGGTCGACGCAAACACCGCCTACACCCTCGCCGACGCCGAGCACCTGCGGCGCCTCGACGCGTTCGGGCTGCTGCTGATCGAGGAGCCGTTGCAGGAGAACAACCTGCACGCCCACGCCCAGCTGCAGAAGCGCCTGCGCACCCCCGTCTGCCTGGACGAGTCCCTGCACCACGCCTCGGACACGGCCGCCGCGATCGCGATGGACGCCTGCCGGGTGGTGAACGTCAAGCCCGCCCGGGTCGGCGGCTACCTGGAGGCCCGCCGGGTCCACGACGTGGCGCACGCGCACGGCGTCCCGGTGTGGTGCGGCGGCATGCTGGAGACGGGCGTCGGCCGCGCCCCCAACCTCGCGCTGGCCGCCCTGCCCGGCTTCACCCTCCCCGGGGACACCTCCGCCTCCTCGCGCTACTTCGCCGAGGACATCACCGAGCCGTTCGTGCTGGTGGACGGCCACCTGCCGGTCCCGACCACCCCCGGAATCGGCACCGAACCCCGGCCGGAGGCGCTGCGCCGGTTCACCAGAGCGCGACGGGACCTGTACGCGGCATAAGGCGCAGGTCGTGGTCGCGTTAGATTGATCCCGTGCTCTCACGTCTCACGCGTCCCCAGGCCGTAGCCGTCTGCGCCCTGCCCGTCGTGGCCTTGCTGGCCACGGCCGCCCTCGCGCCGCTGCCGTTCTCGGTGGCCGAGCCCGGGATGACGGCGAACGTGCTCGGCTCGAACCAGGGCACTCAGGTGATCACCGTCTCCGGCGCGCCGGTCCGCCGGACCAGCGGTCAGCTGCGGATGGTCACGATCGTGGCGACCGGTCCCGACGCCCGGGTGACCCTCGGGGACGTGGCCGGCAGCTGGTTCCGCACCGACCGGGCCGTCATGCCGCGCGACGCGGTCTACCCGAGCGGTGACACCGTCAAGGAGATCGAGAAGCACAACGAGGCGCAGATGCGGCAGTCCCAGGACGCGGCGAGCCAGGCGGCGCTGAAGTACCTCGGGCTGAGCCCGGACAAGGTCAAGGTCACGCTGAAGCTCGCCGACGTCGGAGGGCCGAGCGCGGGCCTGCTGTTCACCCTGGGGATCATCGACAAGCTGCACGGCGACGGCGCCGGCGGCGACCTCACCGCCGGCCGCACCATCGCCGGCACGGGCACGATCGACGCCTCCGGCAAGGTCGGCGCGGTCGGCGGGGTGGCCCTGAAGACCCAGGCCGCCCGCCGCGACGGCGCCACCGTCTTCCTGGTCCCGAAGGCCGAGTGCGCCGACGCCAGGGCGGAACTCCCCAAGGGCCTGCGCCTGGTCCCGGTCACCACACTGAAGGACGCGGTGAACTCCCTGGTGGCCCTGGAGAAGCACGCGTCCTCGGTGCCGGGCTGTTAGACGGGCTTCTCCGTCTGCCCGCCGTGCCGGACGTTCTCCCGCGCTCACCCCGGCATCGGCCTACGTCCCTTCGCCGCTGTCCGCGGCCGCCTGCTCCACCAGCGGGATGATCCGCAGCGGAACGGGGTTCTCCATGACGATCGCCGTGGAGGCCCGGACGATGCCGTCAAAACCGACGACCCGGTCGATCACCCGCTGAAGATCGGCGTTCGAGCGGGCCACCAGCCGGCACAGCATGTCCCCGCTGCCGGTGGTCGTCAGCAGCTCCAGGACCTCCGGCACGGTGGTCAAGTACGCCCGCACGTCCGGCCCTTGGCCCTGCCGGATCTGCAGGGTGGCGAAGGCCGTCACCGGATATCCGAGGGCCGCCGGATCCACCTGCGGACCGAATCCGCGGATCACTCCGTTCGACTGGAGCCGGTCCAGACGCGCCTGCACGGTGCCCCGGGCGACGCCCAGCCGCCGGGACATCTCCAGCACGCCGATCCGCGGCTCCCGGGCGAGGAGCACGATGATCCGCCCGTCCAGATGATCGATCGCCACGGCACCCCCAGGGATGGGCATCCTGTACAGAAAGACCGTCAGTGCGGTCCTGTCACTGAACAGATTGCCCAGTGAATACGCGAACTATTGCGCACCTTGCAGAGTGGGGCCACCCTTCCGCTATGACGCAGACCACACACCACACTCCCGACACCGCCCGGCAGGCCGACCCCTTCCCGGTCAAGGGAATGGACGCGGTCGTCTTCGCCGTGGGCAACGCCAAGCAGGCGGCGCACTACTACTCCACCGCCTTCGGCATGAAGCTGGTCGCCTACTCCGGACCGGAGAACGGCAGCCGCGAGACCGCCAGTTACGTGCTGGAGAACGGCTCCGCCCGGTTCGTGTTCACCTCGGTGATCAAGGCGAGCACCGACTGGGGCCACTTCCTCGCCCAGCACGTGGCCGAGCACGGCGACGGCGTCGTCGACCTGGCCATCGAGGTCCCGGACGCCCGTGCCGCCCACGCCTACGCCGTCGAGCACGGCGCCCGCTCGGTCGTCGAGCCGTACGAGGTGAAGGACGAGCACGGCACCGTCGTCCTCGCCGCGATCGCCACCTACGGCGAGACCCGCCACACCCTGGTCGACCGCTCCGGCTACGACGGCCCCTACCTCCCCGGCTTCGTCGCCGCGGCGCCCATCGTCGAGCCGCCCGCCCACCGCACCTTCCAGGCCGTCGACCACTGCGTGGGCAACGTCGAACTCGGCCGGATGAACGAGTGGGTCGGCTTCTACAACAAGGTCATGGGCTTCACGAACATGAAGGAGTTCGTGGGCGACGACATCGCCACCGAGTACAGCGCGCTGATGTCGAAGGTCGTCGCGGACGGCACCCTGAAGGTCAAGTTCCCGATCAACGAGCCCGCGATCGCCAAGAAGAAGTCCCAGATCGACGAGTACCTGGAGTTCTACGGCGGCGCCGGTGTCCAGCACATCGCGCTGAACACCAACGACATCGTGCAGACCGTCCGCACCATGCGCGCGGCCGGCGTCGAGTTCCTCAACACCCCCGACTCCTACTACGACACCCTCGGCGAGTGGGTCGGCGACACCCGCGTCCCGATCGAGACCCTGCGCGAGCTGAAGATCCTCGCCGACCGCGACGAGGACGGCTACCTCCTGCAGATCTTCACCAAGCCGGTCCAGGACCGGCCGACGGTCTTCTTCGAGATCATCGAGCGGCACGGCTCGATGGGCTTCGGCAAGGGCAACTTCAAGGCCCTGTTCGAGGCGATCGAGCGGGAGCAGGCCAAGCGGGGCAACCTCTAGGCACAGGCCCGGGCGGGAAGGGCGGGACGGGGGGGGGCCGCGCGCCGGCCGGCGGCGGCGGAGTACACACCTGAAAACACAA
>NZ_JBEZMO010000021.1:0-25146 GCF_040652655.1 Streptomyces sp. NPDC048191 | reverse complement strand
CTCTGGCGGGGCCGCCCCGCGCGGCCCCCCCGGCCCCCGCGGGCGGGGGGGCGCGCGGCGGCGCGGGCGCCGGCGCGCGCCCCCCCCGCCCCCCCGCCTGCCGGGATCAGCGGCCGAAAACGGCCCCGCTCACCGCGGCGCCCGCTCTTCCCGCGCCTCCCCGCCCAGCCCCGACAACGCCGCCAGCGCCGTCGGCACGCGCAGGGGCGAGAAGTACGGATTGATCCGCAGGGCCTCCTGGAGATGGCGGCGGGCCGGGGCCGGCAGGCGCAGTTCCCGCTCGATCAGGCCCCGGTGGAAGACGTACAGCGGGCTGCGCAGGCCGCCCTTCGACGTGTCCGTCGCGGCGGTGGCGTAGGTCAGCGCCTCTTCGTCGTCGCCGGTGCGGTGCAGCGCCCAGCCGAGCGCGTCGGCCACCTCGGTCCCCGGCTGGCGCCGCCACTCCGCCCGCAGCCGCCGTACCGCCTCCGCCGAGTCCCCGTGGTCCGCCTCGAACTGCCCGAGCAGCAGGTCCTCGTCGACCCCGGCCGCCGCCCCCTGCCGTACCAGCGTCCTCAGCTGCTCGTACCGCGCCCGGGCCCGCGCGGGCAGACCGCGTGCCTCGTAGAGCTCGCCCAGTTCATAGGCGTCCTGCGGGCTCGGACGCCGGGCGAGCGCCGCGCGGTAGGCGGAGTACGCCTCCTCCGTGCGGCCCAGCGCGGCCAGCACCCGGCCCCGCCCGGCCTGTGCCGCCCGCTGCTCGGGATCGAGGCGTACGGCCGCCTCGTAGTGCCGCAGCGCGTCCTGGAGGTCCCCGCGTTCCCAGGCCAGCTGTCCGAGCCCGGTCAGACAGGCGGCCCGCTCGGCCGGGGTGCCGGCCGCGGCCGCCGCGTCCGTCAGCTGGGCCACCGCGTCCTTGCGCCAGCCCCGGTCCCGGTACACCGCCGCGGCCCGCGCCCGCACCACGGGCCGTGCCGCGGCGCCGGTGCGCAGCTTGAGCAGCCTGTCCAGCGAGGCCCGGGCCGCCGTGTAGTCGCCGAGCCCGGTGTAGGCGTCGATCAGCGGCGGGTACGCCGTCCACCGCTGCGGCGCCGCCCGCAACGCCTCCTCGCCGTACAGTTTCGCCGCCGGGAAGTCCCGGCGCGCCAGCGCGAGGGCGGTCAGGCCGTCGAGCGCCTCGGTGTTCCGCGCACCCCGCACCTTCAAGGACGTCCGCAGCGCCTGCTCCGCCCGCGGGTAGTCCGCCGGGTCGGCCGTCCGGCGCCCCCGCTCCACGTACGCGCTCCCCAGCACCGCCCACGCCCGGGCGTCCCGCGGCCGGCTCCGCACCCGCCGCTCCTGCCGCCCGATCAGCGCCGCCAGTTGCGGCAGTGTGGCCGGCACCCCCGGGGTCACCGCCGTCAGCGCCGGTGCCTGTGCCCGCGGACCGGCGGCGGGCGGCCGGACCGAGGCGTGCCGCCGCTGCCGTCCCGCGGGCGGCGGCAGCCACACCGCGGCCGCCGCGAGAGCGCCCACCAGCGCGGTCACCAGCAGCCGGCGCGGCCACCGTCGCCCGTGGCCCGGCGCCGGCGGCTCCACCGGCGGGGACGTGTCCGGCTCCCACACTCGGTTGTCCATGGCGTTCACTGTGCGTCCGTACGACGAGCCGACCCGGGTGGCCCAAGGCAGGCGCGGACGGGGTTCACACCGATGGCCGTGAGTGCGAACCTTTGATCATGAGCCGCATCGAAGCGCCCCGCTCCGAAGACGCCGTGGACACCGGCAACCTGACCGACCGGCTCCTGGCCGGCCTGCCCGCCGAGGCCGTCCTCACCGACCCCGCCGTCACCGCCTCCTACGCCAACGACATGGCGAGCTTCTGCCCGGCCGGCGCCCCCGCCGTCGTCGTACTGCCGCGCACCGTCGAACAGGTCCAGCACGTCATGCGCACCGCCACCGAGCTGCGCGTGCCCGTCGTCCCGCAGGGCGCCCGCAGCGGGCTGTCCGGCGGCGCCAACGCCGTCGACGGCTGCATCGTGCTGTCCCTGACCAAGATGGACCGCATCCTGGAGATCAGCCCCGTCGACCGGATCGCCGTGGTCGAACCGGGCGTGGTCAACGCGACCCTGTCCCGCGCGGTCGAGGAGCACGGCCTGTACTACCCGCCGGACCCCTCCAGCTGGGAGATGTGCACCATCGGCGGCAACATCGGCACGGCGTCCGGCGGACTGTGCTGCGTGAAGTACGGCGTCACCGCCGAGTACGTCCTCGGCCTGGACGTCGTCCTGGCCGACGGCCGCCTGCTGTCCACCGGCCGCCGCACCGCCAAGGGTGTCGCCGGCTACGACCTCACCCGCCTGTTCGTCGGCTCCGAGGGCTCGCTCGGCATCGTCGTCCGCGCGGTCCTCGCCCTCAGGCCCAAGCCGCCGCAGCAGCTGGTGCTGGCCGCCGAGTTCCCGTCGGCGACCGCCGCCTGCGACGCCGTGTGCCGGATCATGGAGGGCGGTCACGTCCCCTCCCTCCTCGAACTGATGGACCGTACGACCGTCAAGGCGGTCAACGACCTGGCCCACATGGGCCTCCCGGAGACCACCGAGGCGCTGCTGCTGGCCGCGTTCGACACCCTCGACCCGGCCGCCGACCTCGCCGCCGTCGGCGCCCTGTGCGAGGCCGCCGGCGCCACCGAGGTCGTCCCGGCCGACGACGCGGCCGAGTCCGAGCTGCTGCTGAAGGCCCGGCGGCTCTCGCTGACCGCGCTGGAGGCGGTCAAGGGCACGACGATGATCGACGACGTGTGCGTGCCCCGCTCGAAGCTCGGCGCGATGCTGGAGGGCGTCGAGCGGATCGCCGCCGGGTACGACCTGACCATCGGGGTCTGCGCGCATGCCGGCGACGGCAACACCCACCCCACCGTCTGCTTCGACGCCCAGGACCCCGACGAGTCCCGGCGGGCCCGCGAGTCCTTCGACGAGATCATGGCCCTCGGCCTGGAGCTGGGCGGCACCATCACCGGCGAACACGGAGTCGGCGTACTGAAGAAGGAGTGGCTGGCCCGGGAGATCGGCCCGGTCGGCGTCGAGATGCAGCGGGCCGTGAAGCAGGCCTTCGACCCGCTGGGCATCCTCAACCCGGGCAAGGTCCTCTGAGCCACCGGTACGGCCGCTCACCGGGCGAGCAGCTGGTCGAGGGCGTCGTCGATGCCCAGCTGCCCGCCCTCCGTGCCCGGCGGCACCGCCCGCAGGGTCCGCTCCAGCCAGGCCGACACCTGCGGGACCGGCGCCTCCAGCAGCGCCTCCCCGTCCGGCGAGCTCAGCGCCATCAGCACGACACTGCGCCCGTCCGCCTTCGTCGGCCAGACCCGCACGTCCCCCTGCCCGCACGGCCGGAACACCCCCTCCACCAGCAGGTCCCGGGCGAAGGTCCAGTTGACCGGGGACAGGGAGTTGATGTGGAAGGCGATGTGGACGGCGTACGGGTCGTCGGAGCGGTAGCGCAGCCGGGCCGGCACCGGGATGCCGCGCTCCGGCGACAGGATGAGCCTCATCTCCAGCTCCCGTTCCACCTCGGTGTGATGCATGACGTTGCCTTTCTGTTCCGTCCGGGCCGCTCGGACCGGGCCCGCACCAACGGAGAGAGGACAGGGGCCGGGCCATTACGCGGGTCCGGGGAAATTTTTTTCGGCGGACCTGTGAGAGCCGGGTACGGCGTTGCCCGGAAAGGAGTGGGTCCTGCGGGACTGGCGCTGCGGGGTGCCCCGGTCTGATAGATGTGGAGGCCCCCATCCCACCCCCGAGCAGATACGGGACGACGGACATGAGCGCCCCAACCCCGGCCCCAGGCGACGACAGGCCCCGCGAGGGCTACTACCCGGACCCGTCCATCCCCGGATACGTCCGGTACTGGAACGGCGCCTCCTGGGTGCCCGGCACCAGCCGCCCGGCGCCGAAGGACGGCGAACCGCTCGCCCCGCCGCCCGGCGTCCGTCCCGCCGCCCCGGCGGTGGAGGAGACCGGCCCGCACTTCTTCGACGAGGACCCGGAACCGACGCCTTCCGGCCGGGACGGCGCGGGCGCGTCCGCCGACGCCGGCAGCGGGCCCGGCGGCTGGGACACCGACGCCCGCGGCGGCACGGGCCACGCCGGCTACGGCGACCGTGACGCGGCGCCGTCGCAGCCCGGGCCGGGCGGTCCGCACTCGGATGCCGCGGGCGCCGGGCGGCCGGGGGCCGGCGGCCAGGGTGTCGGGCAGTCCGGGTCCGGCGGCCGGCCGGCGGGGCATTCCGGTTCCGCCGGTGACGGCGAGGGGCGTACCGCCTGGGGCGCCGACCCGCGGGTACCCGCGGAGGGCCCGGCCCAGCCGGGCGGGCGCGCCGACGGCACCGCATCGACCCCGCCGGCGGAAGGCGACGACCAGGATCCCGGCGGTACGTTCCTCTTCCGCCGGCCGGTCCCGGGGCCCGCGGCCGTCCGGGACGAGGGCACGATGACGTTCCGTCCGGTACCCGGCCAAGGACGGCCGGACGCACGGCCCTCCGGCCCCGGGACGCCCGCTTCCCCGGCCTCGGGCGCGGAAGCCGGCTCGGGTTCCGGTTTCGGTCCCCACGGCTCGGCGCAGGGGACCGCCGGGGCGGCCAGTGGCCTCCCTCCGCAGGGCCCGGACGCGGGTTCAGGCTTCGGCGCGCAGGGCCCGGCCCAGGGGCCCGGGTTCGGCGGGCCCGGCTCCGGCTCGGGTGCGGCGCCCGGGGGCTTCGGGCCGCAGGGCCCCGTCGGCCCACCCGGCCCGTCCACCCCGGCCGGGCCCGGCTTCGGGGCCGGCAAGGCCGCCGCCGCACGTGCCGCCGCCCAGACACCGCAGGGATCCCAGCCCGGGCCCGCCGCCGTGGCACCGTCCGTGCCGGCCCAGAGCGGCCCCCCGGCCACCCCGGTGACCAGCGGTCCCGGTGGCGGGCAGGCGTCCTGGGCGCAGCAGGTGCACCAGCTGGCCGGTGGCGGTGACGAGCAGCCCGTGGCGCCGTGGAAGCCGCCGGTGGAGGACCTCTTCCAGGCGGCCGCGCGCCGGCAGGCCGCCGCCCGGCCCGCCGGACTCGGCAAGCGCCTCGCCGCCCGGCTGGTCGACAGCCTGGTGGTGGGCGCGGTGACGGCCGCCGCAGCCGTACCGCTCGGCATCCAGGCGGTCGACCACATCCAGCAGAAGGTCGACGAGGCCAAGCTGTCCGGCCACGAGGTCACCGTCTGGCTGCTCGACGGCACGACCGGCACCGGCCTCGGGATCGTGCTCGCCGTCCTGCTGCTCGTCGGCGTCGTGTACGAGGTGCTGCCGACCGCCAAGTGGGGCCGCACCCTCGGCAAGAAGCTGCTGGGCATCGAGGTGCGCGACATCGAGGCGCACGAGCCGCCCTCCTTCGGCGCGGCGCTGCGCCGCTGGCTGGCCTACAGCGTGCCCGGACTGCTCGGCATCGGGATCGTGGGCGTGCTGTGGTGCCTGTTCGACCGGCCCTGGCACCAGTGCTGGCACGACAAGGCGGCGCACACCTTCGTCGCGGGCTGAGCGCCGGCCGAACGGCTCCCCGTCGGCCGGTACCCCGTACGGCCGTCCGCCGGATGCGGAGCCGGGAGGTTCGCGGTCCACTCGGGCCATGAGCAGCGAACCGCCCCCCGGCTCCGGAGAGCAGCCCCCCGAGGACGACCCGTTCAGGAAGCGGCCCCCGTCGGACCAGGGGTCGGGCTCGCCGTACGACACCCCGTACGGCGGCGCCCAGCAGCCCCCGCCCCCGGGCGGCGGGCAGCCTCCGGGCGGCGGCCAGCCACCCCCGTACGGCAGCGGCGAACCCCCGCCGCCGTACGGCAACGAGCCACCGCCCCCGTACGGCGGGGACCAGCCCCCTCCCTCCGGCGGCGGCCCCTACGGAGGCGGGCCCTACGGAGGCGGCCCCTACGGCACGGGCCCCTACGGCGCCGGTCCCGGCGGCTACCCCGGTGACCCGCTCGCCGGTATGCCCCCGCTCGCCGACAGCGGCAGGCGGACGCTCGCCCGGATCTTCGACATGATCCTCGTCGGTATCGTCGTCTGGCTGCTCACCTGGGCGTTCGGGGTGCGCGAGTACCAGGTCAACGGCGACCACGTCGAGGTCGGCAAGTCCGTGGGGCAGTCCTTCATCGCGGCCGTGCTGTACATCGCCTACGACACGTTCATGATGAGCAAGTACGGCCAGACCCTCGGCAAGAAGTGGCTCGGCATGCGGGTGGCGAACCTGGACAACGGCGCCACCCCCTCGGTGCAGGCCAACCTGATCCGCTCCGTGGTGCTGTGGGTGCCGTTCGCCTTCTGCTGCGCCTGCATCTGGACGGCGATCTGCGGCGGCTGGAGCTTCTTCGACAAGCCCTACAAACAGGGCCTGCACGACAAGGCGGCGAAGACGGTGGTGGTCAGCACGCGTTGAGGGACGGCTGCGCGTACGAAAGCGGCGGGTCCGTGAGGTCACGGCCCGCCGCTTTCGTGCGCGCACTGTTCACAGAGCCGTGGACACCGGCTGCTCCCGCGGAGCGGGCTCGGCGGGCTCGGCCGGCAGCTCGGTCGTACGGGTCTTCGGCAGGGGCACCGTCATCGCCACGAGCAGCCCGAGGGCCAGGGCCGCGAGGGCGATGACGGTGACCCCGAGGCCCGAACTCGTCTGGGACAGCAGCAGCATGGCGAGCGTCGAGAAGATCACGGTGCAGGATCCGTAAACGAGCTGTGCGGCAGTCGGACGAGGCATGACAATCGTGTCCTCGGAAGTCTTCGGGGGATTCTTCGGATGGGCGTGCCATTCGGCTCTCTTCGCGTGCATGCCCGAGCCGGGCGCCCGGTAAGCATGACCTAACCCAGGGTACCGGTGCACAGGGGGCGCACGGAGTCATGGGGTGGAGGCATAGTCCGCGAGCAGGTTCGTAAAGCGAACGTATGCTCCGCCTAGTGCACTTGACCAGAGCAAGTCAAGGACTGTCTTTTCTTCTAAACCTCTAGTCAAATTACGTCACTTGGCATGCGCCGAACAGGCGCAGGGGAGGAACTCAAGTGACCAGCAGATCCTGGACGTTCAGAGCGGCCGCGATCGGTGTGACACTCGCGGCGGCCTCCGCGACGTTTGCCACCTTCGCCGTCGCTGAGGCGAACACCCGGACCGGGTCCGCAGCCGTCAACCGGCACGACCCGGCCCCGGTGAAGCAGCGGGCACACGACCTCGACGGTCCGCTGAGCAAGACCCAGGAGGCCCAGCGCCGGGAGGCGCTGAGCCAGCTCATATCGGGAAAGGCCAAGGCGCAGGAACGCAACGGCTCCAAGGTCGTGGCGCTCAAGAGCCACCGGGGCAAGAGCAAGTACGTCGAGCTCAGCCGTGAGAAGACCGACAAGATCTTCACCATTCTGGTGGAGTTCGGGGACAAGACCGACCCCAAGTACGGCGGCACGGCAGGCCCGCTGCACAACACCATCGCCGCGCCGGACCGCAAGACGGACAACTCCACGGCCTGGCAGAAGGACTACAACCAGAAGCACTACCAGGACCTCTACTTCGGCACCGGCGACAAGACCGAGTCGCTGAAGAAGTACTACGAGAAGCAGTCCTCGGGCCGCTACTCGGTCGACGGCGAGGTCACGGACTGGGTCAAGGTCCCCTACAACGAGGCCCGTTACGGCAACAACGCGTGCGGGCAGACCAACTGCCCGAGCGTGTGGAACGTGGTCAGCGACGGCGTCAACGCCTGGGTCGCCCAGCAGAAGGCGGCCGGCAGGTCCGACGCCGCCATCAAGAAGGACCTCGCCCAGTACGACCAGTGGGACCGGTACGACTACGACCACGACGGCAACTTCAACGAGCCCGACGGGTACATCGACCACTTCCAGCTCGTGCACGCCGGTGAGGACGAGTCCGCGGGCGGCGGCGCCCAGGGCACGGACGCGATCTGGGCCCACCGCTGGTACGCCTTCGGCACCGGCGCGGGCGCGACCGGCCCCGCGGACAACAGGCTCGGCGGTGCCCAGATCGGCGACACCGGCATCTGGGTCGGCGACTACACCATCCAGCCGGAGAACGGCGGCCTCGGCGTCTTCGCCCACGAGTACGGCCACGACCTCGGCCTGCCGGACGAGTACGACACCGCGGGCGGCGACAACTCCACCGGTTTCTGGACCCTGATGTCCTCCGGTTCGTGGCTCGGCACCGGCAGGGAGTCGATCGGCGACCTGCCGGGCGACATGAACGCCTGGGACAAGCTGCAGCTGGGCTGGCTGAACTACGACACGGCCAAGGCCGGTACGCAGTCCACCCACAAGCTCGGTGTGGCCGAGTACAACACCTGGGACAAGCAGGCCCTCGTGGTGACCCTGCCGGACAAGGCGGTCACCACCACGATCACCCAGCCGGCCGAGGGCAAGGCCCAGTGGTGGAGCGGCAGCGGCAACGACCTGAAGAACACGCTGACCCGGTCCGTGGACCTCACCGGCAAGTCCTCGGCGAAGCTGGACCTGGACGGCTGGTGGGCCATCGAGGACGGCTACGACTACCTGTACGCCGAGGTGTCGACGGACGGCGGCGCCAACTGGACCGCCCTGGACGGCACGGCCGACGGCCAGGCCCTCCCGAAGGACGGCAGCGGCAAGCCGGCGCTGACCGGCTTCTCGCAGACGCACAAGAAGCTGTCGTACCCGCTCGACGCCTACGCGGGCAAGAAGATCGACCTGCGCTTCCGTTACGCCACCGACGGCGGTGTCGCGGAGAACGGCTTCGCGGCCGACGAGATCACGGTGACCGCCGACGGCGCGCCGGTCTTCTCGGACAACGCCGAGACGCAGGACGCCGGTTGGACCACGAACGGCTTCTCCCGCATCGGCGCGTCCTTCACCAAGGACTACAAGCAGTACTACATCGCCGAGAACCGGCAGTACGTGTCGTACGACAAGACCCTCAAGACCGGCCCGTACAACTTCGGTTCGGCCAAGCGGCCCGACTGGGTGGAGCACTACCCGTACCAGAACGGCCTGTTGATCTGGAAGTGGGACACCTCCCAGGCGGACAACAACACCAACAGCTCCAACGGGCACCCCGGCACCGGTCTGATCCTGCCGGTCGACTCGCACCCGACGGCGCTGAGGTGGACCGACGGCACGCTGATGCGCAACCGCATGCAGGCCTACGACTCCCCGTTCAGCCTGTACCGCACGGACGGCATCACCCTGCACAGGGCCGACGTCGCGACGGTGATCAAGGCGTCGAAGGGTGTTCCGGTCTTCAACGACCACACCAGCACGTACTACGACCCGGCGAACCCGACCGGGGGTGTGAAGGTCACTGACACCAACACCAAGATCAAGATCGTCAAGGAGGCCGAAAACGGCTCGACGATCTTGCTCAAGGTCGGCCCTGCGGTGAAGTAGTCCACGTTTTCGCAGGTCAGACGCATATCGGCGGCAACCCCTTGGCGGGTCGCCGCCGATCGTGTTTAGGTGCGTCCTGTGGACCGCTTATTGACACCGACCGAAACGGGGATGTGACCGCATGGCCGCTGGAGGCTTCTGCAAACTGCCGAACGGCACCGTCGTGGTGGCGCTGAACCTGCCCTACGACTCCGCCGCGGTGCGGGTACTGGTGCACGCCCAGAACCGCGCCCGAGCCCTGACCAGGCTCCGCAACCTGGGGTTGCGCGCGATCTACCTCCGGGGGAACGCCGCACCTCCGACGCCGGACGAGATCACGGCGGTGCTGCACCACCCGGACGGGCTGATATGGCGCACGGCACCGGCCGACAACGGTGTCATGGTGAACGAGCTGTGGCACCCCATTCGGGCGTTGCTGCGCAGGTCAGCGGTGGTGCAGTGACCCCTAGCCGCTGACCACGGGCTTGCCCGTCAGCTCCACGCCCGCCTCCCGGAGCTCCTCCAGCGCCCGCTCCGTCGTCCCCGGGGCCACCCCCGCCGTCAGGTCCAGCAGGACCTGCGTACGGAACCCCTCGCGGACGGCGTCCAGGGCCGTGGCCCGTACGCAGTGGTCCGTGGCTATGCCGACCACGTCGACCTCGTCGACGTGGCGGGCGCGGAGCCAGTCGGCCAGGGGGACGCCGTTCTCGTCGGCGCCCTCGAAGCCGCTGTAGGCCGCCGAGTAGGCGCCCTTGTCGAAGACCGCGTCGACCGCGCCGGAGGCGACGGCCGGGGCGAAGTTCGGGTGGAAGCCGACGCCCTCCGTGCCCGCGACACAGTGCGCGGGCCAGGAGTGGACGAAGTCGGGGTTGTCGGCGAAGTGGCCGCCGGGCGCGATGTGGTGGTCCCGGGTGGCCACCACGTGGCGGTATCCGGTGCCGCCCGTCTGGCCGATCAGCTCCGTGATGGCGGCGGCCACGTCCGCCCCACCGGCCACCGCGAGGCTGCCCCCCTCGCAGAAGTCGTTCTGCACGTCTACGACGATCAAGGCGCGGCGCATGGTGGTGTCCTTCGACGACGAGTCAAGTAACTGAGCCTAGAGAATTACGGGCCCGTACGGGAGGGGGCGTTCGAGGGGGGCGGACGGCGGTCCCGCTTTAGCTACCCGAGCGCCCCTGGACGTACTCCGTCGGAAGGACGGGTTCCCCCCGGGAGAGCTGGGTGGCGGAGAGCGGGAGGTTCGCGAGGACGGCGATGTGGCGGTCCCGTGGGACGTCCAGCGGTTCGCGGGCGACCACGTCCCCGCCCTTGATCAGCTCGACCGGCAGCTGCCGGTCGGCCAGCTCGGCCGGGACCGGCCCGGTGCCCACGATCTCGGCCTCCGCCACCCCCTCCTCGTCCAGCCGGCGCGCCGCCCACTTGCGGCCCCCGACGGAGGTCTTGCCGCCGCTGGACTTCTTCGCGACCGGCACCAGCGGCGCCTTCGGGTCGCCGGACTCGGCGCGGGCGACCAGCTTGTAGACCATGGAGCAGGTCGGGTGCCCGGAGCCGGTCACCAGCTGGGTGCCGACGCCGTAGGCGTCCACGGGGGCGGCGGCGAGGGAGGCGATGGCGTACTCGTCCAGGTCGGAGGTGACCACGATCTTGGTGTTCGTGGCGCCCAGCTCGTCCAGCTGCTGCCGCACCCGGTGTGCCACGAGCAGCAGGTCGCCGGAGTCGATGCGGACCGCGCCCAGCTCGGGGCCGGCCACCTCCACGGCGGTGCGGACGGCCTCGGCGACGTCGTAGGTGTCCACGAGCAGGGTGGTGCCCCGGCCGAGGGTGTCGACCTGGGCCCGGAAGGCGTCCCGCTCGTGGTCGTGGAGCAGGGTGAAGGCGTGCGCCGAGGTGCCGACGGTCGGGATGCCGTAGCGGAACCCGGCCGCCAGGTCGGAGGTGGTGGCGAAGCCGCCGACGTAGGCCGCGCGGCTCGCGGCGACCGCGGCCAGCTCGTGGGTGCGGCGGGCCCCCATCTCGATCAGCGGGCGGTCCCCGGCGGCGGAGGACATCCGGGAGGCGGCCGCGGCGATCGCGGAGTCGTGGTTGAGGATGGAGAGGATCACCGTCTCCAGCAGCACGCACTCGGCGAAGGTGCCCTCGACCCGCATGACCGGCGAGCCGGGGAAGTAGACCTCGCCCTCGGGGTAGCCCCAGATGTCCCCGCGGAAGCGGTAGTCGGCGAGCCACTTCAGGGTCTCCTCGTCGACGATCCGCCGGTCCCGCAGGAAGCCGATGACGTCCGCGTCGAAGCGGAAGTTCTCCACCGCGTCCAGGACCCGTCCGGTGCCCGCCACCACGCCGTAGCGGCGCCCGTCCGGCAGCCGCCGGGTGAAGACCTCGAAGACGCTCCGCCGTTCGGCCGTACCGGCCTTCAGGGCGGCCTGCAGCATCGTCAGCTCGTACTGGTCCGTGAAGAGCGCCGTCGAGGGAACGTCCACCGGCAGCCCAAGGTCCGCTGTGTTCATGGCAACCGATCGTACTCCCTTTTCGTCGGTGTGACGATTTTCGTGGGCCGTGGCAGCATGGGCACTGTGACGTCACCCGCGCCCGTAGAGATCGAACGCACCGAGTCGGCGGAGGAGGTCTTCGCCGTACCCGAGCCCGACGTCCCCTGGGTCACCATCGTGCACAACGACCCGGTCAACCTCATGAGCTACGTGACCTACGTCTTCCAGGCGTACTTCGGCTACTCCAAGGACAAGGCCACCAAGCTCATGCTCGACGTCCACCACAAGGGCCGGGCGGTCGTCTCCAGCGGGACCCGCGAGGAGATGGAACGCGACGTGCAGGCGATGCACGGCTACGGTCTGTGGGCCACCCTGCAGCAGGACCGGAAGTAGCGAACTCATTTACATGCCCGGACATTTCGAACCGCTCCCCGGCGGCGGTGCCGCCGTCGCGCTCGACGACGTCGAGATCTCCATCATCCGGTCGCTCGCCGTCCAGCTCCTCGAGCTCATCGGCCCCGGCCCCGGCGCCGACAGCCCGGAGGACCCGCTCGCCGAGCTGTTCGCGGAGGGCCCGAGCGAGCCGCCCGCCGACCCGGTGCTCAGGCGGCTCCTCCCGGACGCCTACAGTGACCCGGAGCAGGCCCCGGACTCGCCGGCCGACGCCGAGGAGCGGCAGGCCCACTCCGCCGAGTTCCGCCGCTACACCGAGAACGACCTGCGGGCCGGCAAGCGGGAGAACGCTCTCGCGGTGATCCGCGGCCTGGACGCGCTCGCCCCGGTGGACGAGGGCGGGGCGGTGCTGAAGCTGGCGCCCCAGGAGTCCCGGCAGTGGCTCGGCGCCCTCAACGACCTGCGGCTCGCGATCGGCACCCGGCTGGAGATCGTCGACGAGGACGACACCGATCTGCTCTACCGGCTCCCGGACGAGGATCCGCGCAAGCCGATGGTGATGGCCTATCTCTGGCTCGGCGGGCTTCAGGAGACCCTGGTCAACACCCTTATGCCCTGACCTGGCCGTTTTGTCGGTGCACGAGTGTTCGCTCAGCGGACGCTCAAATCCGGATAACGATCGCGTCACCGTTGTGGTCAGGTTTGAAGCATTAGAGGGCTCTTTGCCCGCTTTTCCCTGTGCAGTGCGCCACATTGCCCCCCTGTGATCAATATTGCGGCCGTGATAAATCTTCACGACCGCCCGGCCCACACCACCCATGTGGGGCCGGGTGCGCCACCGAGCCGACGACCGTCGGCCAGGCACGGGCGGACCTGGAAAGCCGCCCAGCTCCAGCAATCCGGGGGGATCGAAACCCGATCCGAGGCCGAGACGAGGCCCGGGTCGGCATGGAGAAAGGCGCACCACACATGACCTCATCGCAGGTCGACCAGCTTCGCGACGGCAATGAGGCCGCGCGGGCCGACAGCGAGGGCGGCGAGGGATACCAGCGCGGGCTCGGGTCCCGGCAGATCCAGATGATCGCCATCGGCGGGGCCATCGGCACCGGTCTGTTCCTCGGCGCGGGCAAGGGCATTTCCAAGGCGGGTCCCAGCCTGATCCTGGCGTACGCCGTCGCGGGACTCGTCATCTTCCTGATCATGCGGGCGCTCGGCGAGCTGCTGATGTACCGCCCGGTGTCGGGTTCGTTCTCGGAGTACGCGCGCGAGTTCATCGGCCCCTTCGCGGGCTTCGTCACCGGCTGGACGTACTGGCTGTTCTGGGTGGTCACCGGCATCACCGAGGTCACGGCCGCGGCCGCCTACATGACGTACTGGTTCGACATCCCGCAGTGGGTCTCGGCCCTGGTCTTCACGGTCGTGCTGTACGGCGCCAACCTGATCTCCGTGAAGCTCTTCGGTGAGCTGGAGTTCTGGTTCTCCATGGTCAAGGTCACCGCGATCATCGGCATGATCCTGATCTGCGCCGGCATCCTCACGATCGGCTTCTCCGACGCCGGCGACACCGCGTCCGTCAGTCACCTGTGGAGCGACGGCGGCTTCTTCCCGCACGGTGTCGGCAGCACGCTGATGACCCTGCAGATGGTCATGTTCGCCTTCCTCGCCGTCGAGCTGGTCGGGGTGACCGCGGGCGAGTCCAAGGACCCCAAGAAGGTGCTGCCGAAGGCGATCAACACCGTGCCCTGGCGCATCGCCGTCTTCTACGTCGGCGCGCTGATCATGATCCTGTCGGTCGTGCCGTGGACGAACTTCCACCCGGGCGTGAGTCCCTTCGTCGCCGCCTTCCAGAAGATGGGTCTCGCCGCGGGCGCCGGCATCGTGAACTTCGTCGTCCTCACGGCCGCGCTGTCCTCCTGCAACTCCGGCATGTACTCCACCGGCCGCATGCTGCGCGACCTGGCGCTCAACAGCCAGGGTCCGAAGTTCTTCACCAAGCTGACGCGCAGCGGTACCCCGCTGGCCGGCACCACGTTCTCCGCGGCGCTGATGCTGGTCGGCGTCTGGATCAACTACCAGTGGCCGGGCAAGGCGTTCGACTACGTGGTGTCCTTCGCGACCATCTCCGGCATGTGGGCGTGGATCGTCATCCTGTTCTGCCAGATCCGCTACCGCGCGAAGGCGAACGCCGGGCTGCTGCCGCAGAGCGAGTTCCGCGCGCCGGGTGCGCCGTACACGAGCGTCTTCGCGCTGGCGTTCATCTTCATGGTGATCGTACTGATGGGTATCGACAAGGACGCCCGGGTGTCGCTTTACTGTGCTCCACTGTGGGCCGCGATCCTCGGCGTGTCCTACTGGGTGCTCAGGCGTCGCAACCCTCAGGCCGCGGCCTTCCGCAAGCGCTGAGCACCGCCAGGCCACCGCAAGGGACGTCCGGCCGGCGGGGGTACTCGTGGCACCCCCGTCGGCCGCCGCTCAGGACGTCCGGCATGTGGGCCGTCCCGTACCACACCTCGGTACGGGGCGGCCCGTCTGCTTATCCTGACCGTCATGCTGACCATCACCCAGGCCCTCCACGACCAGATCGTCGCCCACGCCCGCAAGGACCACCCGGACGAGGCGTGCGGTGTCGTCGCGGGCCCGGCGGGCTCGGACCGCCCCGAGCGCTTCATCCCGATGCTGAACGCGGCCATGTCGCCGACCTTCTACGAGTTCGACTCGGGCGACCTGCTCAAGCTCTACCGCGAGCTGGACGACCGCGACGAGGACCCGGTGATCATCTACCACTCCCACACCGCGACCGAGGCCTACCCGTCCCGCACGGACATCTCCTACGCCAACGAGCCCGGCGCCCACTACGTCCTGGTGTCCACCGCCGACACCGACGGCCTCGGCGACTTCCAGTTCCGCTCCTTCCGGATCGTCGCGGGCGAGGTCACGGAGGAGGAGGTCAAGGTCGTGGAGGCCTACTGAGCTTCCCTTCCGGTCTCGTACTGCGGATGGGAACTGTCCGGGATACGAGATCACATTCCGGGAGCCGGACCGGGAATCGATACGATGAGCCCATGGTTCTGTACGACGTGAGCGAGAAGGCGCGGGGCATGCTGCTCGTGGCGCGGCTGCACGTCGACCTTTGCAGGCTGAACAGCGCCATCTGTTGACGTTCCCTGCCGCCGTACGGCCGTGTGCCGCGGCGAGCCGCCGCACGCCCGAACCGCCGACACCTTCCGACAGGAGCCCTGAGCCATGGCCATCGAGGTCCGCATCCCGACCATCCTCCGCACGTACACGGACGGCCAGAAGGCGGTGGAGGGCAGCGGGAACACCCTCGCCGAGCTGTTCGCCGACCTCGAGACCCGGCACGTGGGCATCCAGGCCCGCATCGTGGACGAGGACAAGCTGCGCCGCTTCGTCAACGTGTACCTGAACGACGAGGACGTCCGCTTCATCGACGGCATCGACACCAAGCTGTCCGACGGTGACACCGTGACGATCCTGCCGGCCGTGGCCGGCGGCATGCGCTGATCGGTCGCTGAGCAGCGATGCGCTACGACTCCCCGCTGGCCGCGGTGGGCAACACCCCTCTGGTGCGCCTGCCGCGGCTCTCGCCGTCCGCCGACGTCCGCATCTGGGCCAAACTGGAGGACCGCAACCCGACCGGATCGGTCAAGGACCGCCCCGCGCTGCACATGATCGAGCAGGCGGAGAAGGACGGCCGGCTCACCCCGGGCTGCACGATCCTGGAGCCCACCTCCGGCAACACCGGCATCTCCCTCGCCATGGCGGCCAAGCTCAAGGGCTACCGCATGGTGTGCGTGATGCCGGAGAACACCTCGCAGGAGCGCCGGGACCTGCTCGGCATGTGGGGCGCCGAGATCATCTCCTCCCCGGCCGCGGGCGGCTCCAACACCGCGGTGCGCGTGGCCAAGGAGCTGGCCGCCGAGCACCCGGACTGGGTGATGCTGTACCAGTACGGCAACCCGGACAACGCGGGCGCCCACTACGCCACCACCGGCCCGGAGATCCTCGCCGACCTCCCCTCCGTCACCCACTTCGTCGCCGGCCTCGGCACCACCGGCACCCTGATGGGCGTGGGCCGGTACCTGCGCGAGCACCGGCCGGGCGTCCAGATCGTCGCCGCCGAACCGCGCTACGACGACCTGGTGTACGGCCTCAGGAACCTCGACGAGGGCTTCGTGCCGGAGCTGTACGACGCCTCCGTGCTGACCACCCGCTTCTCGGTCGGCTCGGCCGACGCGGTCACCCGCACCCGTGAACTCCTGCAGCAGGAGGGCATCTTCGCGGGCGTCTCGACCGGTGCCGCCCTGCACGCGGCGATCGGCGTGGGGAAGAAGGCGGTCAAGGCGGGGGAGTCCGCCGACATCGTCTTCGTCGTGGCCGACGGCGGGTGGAAGTACCTGTCCACCGGCGTCTACACGGCGGCCACCACCGAGGAGGCCATCGAGACGCTGCAGGGCCAGCTCTGGGCGTAGTTTCCCGCCAAGTGCCCGTCAGCCCCCTCTCATGAGGGGGCTAAGCCATTCCTATGGCAGGGCAAAGAATTCCTTTGAGTACTGCCACTATCCCTGGGGCCAGGACTACGTTCCTCCCGCACCCTGACATGTCACGCTCACGCGGCGGCCGGTCAGGTGTCTGTGAGTGTCATGCTCATGACTGCGCGGTTCCACCGCCGCTACGCGCGTCACGGGCCTGCCAATCCAGTGCGAAACCCCACGTCAACCGGAGGCAGTACCCCATGCGTGAGTCACACCCGAGCCGGCGGAGACGGAGTCTGCGAAGACTTCTCACCGTCGCCTTCCCCGCCCTCGCCCTCACCGTCACCGGACTCGTCGCCGCGCCCACGGCCGGTGCGCAGACCGCCGGCGCGCACCCCCACGTCTCCAAGGTCACGCAGAACGCGAAAGCGCTGACCGACCCCGGGCGGCAGACCTTCCACGCCACCGGCAAGGCCGGTCAGAAGGTGCCGACCCAGCACCTGTGCGCCACCGCCGAGCCGGGCCACGCGTCCTGCTTCGCCCAGCGCCGCACCGACATCAAGCAGCGGCTCGCCTCGGCGCTCGCCGCCGCCGCGCCCTCCGGCCTCTCCCCGGCCAACCTGCACAGCGCCTACAACCTGCCCACCGCGGCCGGTTCGGGCATGACCGTCGCCATCGTCGACGCCTACAACGACCCGAACGCCGAGTCGGACCTGGCCACCTACCGCTCCACGTACGGCCTGTCGTCCTGCACCAAGGCCAACGGCTGCTTCAAGCAGGTCAGCCAGACCGGCTCTACCACCTCGCTGCCGACCAACGACACCGGCTGGGCCGGTGAAGAGATGCTCGACATCGACATGGTCAGCGCGGTCTGCCCGAACTGCAGCATCATCCTGGTCGAGGCCAACTCCGCGAACGACACCGACCTCGGCATCGCCGAGAACGAGGCCGTCTCGCTCGGCGCCAAGTTCGTCTCCAACAGCTGGGGCGGCTCCGAGTCGTCCTCGCAGACCAGTGAGGACACCCAGTACTTCAAGCACCCGGGCGTCGCGATCACCGTCTCCGCGGGTGACTCCGGCTACGGCGCCGAGTACCCGGCGACCTCCCAGTACGTGACCGCTGTCGGCGGCACCGCCCTCACCACCGCCTCCAACTCCCGTGGCTGGAGCGAGTCGGTGTGGAACACCAGCTCCACCGAGGGCACCGGCTCCGGCTGCTCGGCCTACGACCCGAAGCCGAGCTGGCAGACCGACACCAGCTGCTCCAAGCGCATGGAGGCCGACGTCTCCGCGGTCGCCGACCCGGCCACCGGCGTGGCGGTCTACGACACCTACGGCGGCTCCGGCTGGGCGGTCTACGGCGGCACCAGCGCCTCCTCGCCGATCATCGCCTCGGTCTACGCCCTCGCGGGCACCCCGGGCTCCAGCGACTACCCGGCGAAGTACCCGTACTCCCACACCTCCAACCTGTACGACGTGACCAGCGGCTCCAACGGCTCCTGCTCCACCTCGTACTTCTGCACCGCCAGGACCGGCTACGACGGCCCGACCGGCTGGGGCACCCCGAACGGCACCACCGCCTTCACCTCCGGCTCCAGCACGGGCAACACGGTGACCGTCACCAACCCGGGCAGCCAGTCCACCACCACGGGCGGCTCGGCCAGCCTGCAGATCCATGCGAGCGACAGCGCGGGCGCGGCCCTCACCTACAGCGCCTCCGGACTGCCCACCGGGCTGTCCATCAACAGCTCCACCGGCCTGATCTCCGGTACGGCGTCCACCGCGGGCACCTACCAGGTCACGGTCACCGCGAAGGACTCCACCGGCGCCTCCGGCTCGACCTCCTTCACCTGGACCGTCGGCTCCTCCGGCGGCACCTGCTCCTCCTCGCAGCTGCTGGCCAACCCGGGCTTCGAGTCGGGCAGCACCGGCTGGACCGCGACCAGCGGTGTGATCACCACCGACTCCGGTGAGGCCGCCCACGGCGGCTCCTACAAGGCCTGGCTGGACGGCTACGGCTCCTCGCACACCGACACGCTGTCGCAGTCGGTGACGATCCCGGCCGGCTGCAAGGCCACGCTCACCTTCTACCTGCACATCGACACCGCGGAGACCGGCAGCACCGCGTACGACAAGCTGACGGTGACCGCCGGTTCGACCACCCTGGCGACGTACTCCAACGTCAACGCGAACTCCGGGTACGCGCAGAAGACCTTCGACCTGTCCTCGCTGGCGGGCCAGACGGTCACCCTGAAGTTCAACGGCGTGGAGGACTCCTCGCTGCAGACCAGCTTCGTCGTGGACGACACCGCCCTGACGACCAGCTGACCGGTATGAACTGAGCACTCGATCCCGCACGCGGAAACCATCCGCGTGCGGGATCCGTTCGTGGCGCCGGCACGTCACATCTGCACCAGGCGGCCGCTCCCCCCGCGGCCACGGCAGAAAGGCGAACCCCCATGCGCCGTACGACGACGTCCCTCGCCCTCGCGGCGGCAGCGCTGCTCCTCGCCGGTTGCGGCTCACAGAGCGGCACGGACAACGGAAACGCCGGCAAGGTGTCGCCGTCGGCCTCGGCACCGGCCAAGGGCGGCTGCGCCCC
This sequence comes from Streptomyces sp. NPDC048191, assembly GCF_040652655.1. Taxonomy (NCBI): domain Bacteria; kingdom Bacillati; phylum Actinomycetota; class Actinomycetes; order Kitasatosporales; family Streptomycetaceae; genus Streptomyces; species Streptomyces sp. NPDC048191. The sequence continues at coordinate 5,825 of NZ_JBEZMO010000021.1, read as the reverse complement.
GCTGGTGCAGCTCAAGGCCGCCGACAGCGGCCGTACCGTCTGTGTGGCCAAGGGCGGCGAGGTCCGCCTGGCCCTGGACGGCACCAAGTCCCGCCCGTGGAAGCCGGTCATGGCCGCCGGCACCGCGCTCAAGGGCATCAACGCGGGCTTCGTCATCCAGCCGGGCCAGGCCACGGCCGCCTACCAGGCGGTGGCCACCGGAACGGTGAAACTGACGTCCTCGCGCCCGCTGTGCGCCCAGCCGACGGCCCCCGGTCAGGTCTCGTGCAAGGGGATCCAGGAGTGGGCCGTGACGGTGAACGTGAAGTGATCAGCCCGCCAGGTGCCTGACCTGGTCCCACAGCACCGGGTCCACCACACCCACCCGGCGCCGGAAGTCACCGACCGGCACCTCGCGCAGCTCGTCGGTCTCCAGGAAGCTGGGGCGGCCGCGGGCGTCACCGACCGCGCCGGGCGGCAGCGGGATCACGCCCGCGCGCTCGTCGTGATACTTGCTGGTGATCTTGGCGACCGTGGCCCGGTTCCCGCGCACGGCCAGCACCAGACACGGCCGGTCCTTGGCATCGGTGCGGTCCTCGTGCGGAACGTCCGCCCACCAGATGTCCCCGGGGACCGGCCGGGCGGCCCGCGCCGGGTGCGCGCCCGCGCGGCCGAGCGTGCCGAGGTGCCGGCCCGCGTACCGGCGACCGCGTCCCCAGCCGTCGATGAGCGTGGCGACCAGGGCGAGCAGTACCACCGCCGCGAGCGCCAGCCACCAGGACGTGTCCATACGACGACGTTACCGGCGCGCGCCGAGGATCGCGCGCCCTCTGCGGAACCTTGTGCGCCCTCGGTCCAGCCGAACCGGTGACAGCACAGGTGAGTTCGCCCACAACGGCCCCTGGCGGAGGAGCGACCCGCGCTTTCGCGCCTTACGCTCAACAAACCGCACGACCCCCGTTCCCCTGCCCTTTTGATCTTTCCGCCAACGGAGGTTTCTGCTTCATGAAGCTCACCGTCGTCGGCTGCTCGGGGTCGTTCCCGTCCGCGGAATCGGCCTGCTCGAGCTACCTCGTCGAGGCCGACGGCTTCCGGCTGCTCCTCGACATGGGCAACGGCGCCCTCGGCGAGCTGCAGCGCCACTGCGGTCTCTACGACCTCGACGCGATCTTCCTGAGCCATCTGCACGCCGATCACTGCATCGACATGCTCGCCTACTTCGTCGCGCGCTACTACCGGCACGACGGCCGCTGCGACCCGATCCCGGTCTACGGCCCCGAGGGCACCGAACACCGCCTCACCACGGCCTACGACGACACCCCCTCCGCCTCGTCCATGAGCGAGGTCTTCGACTTCCACACCGTGAAGCCCTCCACGTTCGAGCTCGGTCCGTTCACGGTGCACACCGAGCGGGTCCGGCACCCCGTGGAGGCGTACGCCATCCGCATCGAGCACGGCGGGCGGTCGCTGACGTACTCCGGCGACACGGGTGTCACCGAGGCGCTGGACCAGCTGGCCCGGGACACCGACCTGTTCCTGTGCGAGGCCGCGTTCACGCACGGCAAGGAGAGCATCCCCGACCTGCACCTCAACGGCCGCGAGGCGGGCGAGACGGCGGCGCGGGCCGGCGCGCGGCGGCTGGTCCTCACCCACATCCCGCCGTGGACGGACCCGCAGATCAACGTCCGTGACGCGCGCGAGGTGTTCACCGGGCCGGTGGAACTGGCCACGCCGCGCGTGACGTACGAGATCTGACGCGGACGCGGAAAGGCCCCGGAACCGAGCGGGTTCCGGGGCCTTCTCATGCCGTCGCGGCCTGGCTCACGCCTTGGTGAGGTCCTCGACCTCCTCCTCGGGCTCGCGGCCCGGGGTGGGGAGGTTGAACCGGACGATGGCGAAGCGGAAGACCGTGTAGTAGATCGCCGCGAACACCAGGCCGATCGGGATGATGAGCCATGGCTTGGTCGCCAGGTTCCAGTTGAGCGCGTAGTCGATGAAGCCCGCGGAGAAGGTGAAGCCCGCGTGGACGCCGAGCGCCCAGGTGACCGCCATGGACAGCGCCGTCAGCACCGCGTGGATCGCGTACAGCAGCGGCGCGATGAACATGAACGAGAACTCGATCGGCTCGGTGACACCGGTGACGAAGGAGGTCAGGGCGAGGGAGATCATCATGCCGAGCACGGCCTTGCGGCGCTCGGGGCGCGCGGCGTGGGCGATGGCGAGCGCGGCGGCCGGCAGACCGAACATCATGATCGGGAAGAAGCCGGACATGAACATACCGGCGTGCGGGTCACCGGCGAAGAAGCGGTTCAGGTCACCGTGCACGACCTGGCCGGCGGAGTTCTTGTAGTCGCCGATCTGGAACCAGGAGACGGTGTTGACGAACTGGTGCATGCCGACCGGGATCAGCGCACGGTTGACCAGACCGAACAGACCCGCGCCCAGCGCGCCGAGACCGGTGATCCACTCACCGGCGTTGGAGATGCCCTCACCGATGGGCTTCCAGACCAGGCCGAAGAAGACACCCACGGCGGTGCCGACGAAGGCCATGATGATCGGCACCAGGCGGCGGCCGTTGAAGAAGCCGAGCCAGTCCACCAGCTTCTTGCGGTGGTAGCGCTGCCACAGCACGGCGGCCAGCAGACCCATCAGAATGCCGCCGAGGACACCGGGGTTGTTGTAGGTCGCGGCTATGTCCGCGCCCTTCTGGACCTTGGCCTCGGTGACCGGGAACGCCTTCAGTACGTTGCTGTAGACGAGGAAGCCGACCAGGGCGGCCAGCGCCGTCGAGCCGTCCGACTTCTTGGCGAAGCCGATCGCGACACCCAGGCAGAACAGCATCGGCAGGTTGTCGAAGATCGCGCCACCGGCCGTGGCGAAGACCGCCGTGACCTTGTCCGGCAGGTGCAGCTTGTCGTGGATGTCCTGCTGGCCCAGGCGCAGCAGGATGCCCGCCGCCGGCAGTACGGCGATCGGGAGCTGCAGGCTGCGGCCGACCTTCTGCAGGCCCTGGAAGAGGCCTGATCCCCGCTTCTTCGCGGGAGCCGCCGTGGCGGTGGCGGTGCTCATGGAATGGTTCCTCCATCGGTGGTGGTCTACACCACTCAGTGGTGTAGACCTGTTGTAGCACGATGAAGGTGGGATAAGGAACCACGAAATCCGCTACCGGTACGCTACGCGGTGTGCCGATGTGCTAATGAGGTCACGCCTTGGTGATGTCCTCGACCTCGTCCTCCGGTTCACGGCCCGGTGTCTTCAGGTCGAACCGCGTGATCGCGAGACGGAAGACGACGTAGTAGACCGCCGCGAAGCACAGGCCGATCGGGATGATCAGCCACGGTTTCGTCGCCAGGCGCCAGTTGATGACGTAGTCGATGAGGCCGGCCGAGAAGCTGAACCCGTCGTGCACCCCGAGCGCCCAGGTCACCGCCATCGAGACGCCGGTCAGCAGCGCGTGGACGGCGTACAGCAGCGGCGCGATGAACATGAACGAGTACTCGATCGGCTCGGTGATGCCGGTCACGAACGACGTCAGCGCCACCGACAGCATCAGACCGCCGACCTCCTTGCGGCGGTGCGGCTTGGCGCAGTGGGTCATCGCCAGCGCGGCGGCCGGCAGCGCGAACATCATGATCGGGAAGAAGCCCGAGGTGAACTGGCCGGCGTGCGGGTCGCCCTGCAGGAACATGTTGATGTCGCCGTGCACCACCGTGCCGTCGGGCTTGGTGTAGCTGCCGAACTGGAACCAGATGGGCACGTTCAGGAACTGGTGCAGGCCGACGACGAGCAGCGCCCGGTTGGCGACGCCGAAGACGCCCGCACCCCAGGAGCCGGCGTCCCGCAGCCACTTGCCGAAGCTCTCCAGGCCGCCGCCGACCGGCGGCCAGATCCACAGGCACAGCGCCGCGAAGACGATGGCGACGAACGCCATGATGATCGGCACCAGCCGGCGGCCGTTGAAGAAGCCCAGCCAGTCCACCAGCCTCGTGCGGTGGAACCGGGCCCAGAAGAAGGCGGCCAGCAGGCCCAGCACGATCCCGCCGAAGACGCCCGGGTTCTGGAAGGTGAAGGGCGTCACCGCACCCGTGGCCGCGCCGACCGTCACCTGACAGCCGACCTGCGGGATCGCCCTGGAACCGCCGGGGCAGGTCTGCGGGAACTGGTGCAGCACCCCGTAATAGACGAGGAAGCCCGTCACCGCCGCCAGTGCCGTCGAACCGTCCGCCTTCCTCGCCATGCCGATCGCCACGCCCACGCAGAACAGCAGCGGAAGCCCGATCGACCCGTCGAGCAGGGCGCCGCCCGCGCCCACCATGACCTTGGAGACGTTCGTCCAGCCCAGGCCGTCCTTGCCGAACACGTCCGGCTGGCCGAGACGGTTGATGATGCCCGCCGCCGGCAGCACCGCGATCGGCAGCTGCAGACTGCGTCCCATCTTCTGCAGACCCTGGAACAGGCGGTTCCAGCGTTCCCGTGCCGGGCCGACCGTGCTGTCGGCGGGTGGACTGTCGGCACTCATGGCGTCCTCCGGCCACTCGACTCGGACGCGGTTTGGCGACCGTACCCCCTGTGGTGTAGACCAGTCGGCGGACGGTTCCGCTGTCGTGATCGCCATCATCCGGCACGCGCGGCATGACCGCTCGCGAAGAGGGGCCAACTGTGGGTTACTGCGACAAAGCGGTTCGGATCAGGGAGAAGGAACATGGCCAGCAAGGCTGAGAAGATCGTCGCCGGCCTCGGCGGCATCGACAACATCGAGGAGATCGAGGGCTGCATCACCCGCCTGCGCACCGAGGTGTCCGACGCGTCCCTGGTCGACGAGGCCGCCCTGAAGGCCGCCGGCGCCCACGGCGTCGTCAAGATGGGCACCGCCATCCAGGTCGTCATCGGCACCGACGCCGACCCGATCGCCGCGGAGATCGAAGACATGATGTGAGCCGGCGGGTTCACCTCGAAAGGGGCTCTTCCCGACGCGGGACGAGCCCCTTGCGCAGGTACGGCTAGGCTCGTCGCCATGTCTCGCATCGACGGCCGTACCCCCCAACAGCTCCGCCCGGTCACCATCGAACGCGGATGGAGCAAGCACGCCGAGGGCTCCGTCCTCGTCTCCTTCGGCGACACCAAGGTGTTCTGCACCGCCTCCGTGACCGAGGGCGTCCCGCGCTGGCGCAAGGGCAGCGGCGAGGGCTGGGTCACCGCGGAGTACGCCATGCTGCCCCGCGCCACCAACACCCGCGGCGACCGCGAGTCCGTCAAGGGCAAGATCGGCGGTCGTACGCACGAGATCTCCCGGCTCATCGGACGCTCGCTGCGCGCCGTCATCGACTTCAAGGCACTCGGCGAGAACACCATCGTCCTCGACTGCGACGTCCTCCAGGCCGACGGCGGCACGCGCACGGCCGCCATCACCGGTGCCTACGTGGCGCTGGCCGACGCCGTCGCCTGGGCCCAGGGCAAGAAGCTGATCAAGGCCGGCCGGCAGCCGCTCACCGGAACCGTCAGCGCCGTCTCGGTCGGCATCGTCGGCGGCGTCCCGCTGCTCGACCTCTGCTACGAGGAGGACGTGCGCGCCGAGACCGACATGAACGTCGTCTGCACCGGCGACGGCCGCTTCGTCGAGGTCCAGGGCACCGCCGAGGCCGAGCCCTTCGCCCGCGAGGAACTCGACGCCCTGCTCGACCTCGCCGTCACCGGCTGCGCCGACCTCGCTGCCCACCAGCGCGCGGCACTGGAAGCCACGCTCGCGAAGTAAAAGGCGCATCAAAAGCAGGGCCGGGCCGAAGGCGAGGCCGGGGTCATCCGCCGGACACCCGCCGCACACCCCTGGAACACCCGGAATCCACCGC
>NZ_JBEZMO010000020.1:0-151746 GCF_040652655.1 Streptomyces sp. NPDC048191 | reverse complement strand
GCTCCCGGTTGACCTGGAGCAGCCGGCCGGGGTTTTTGCCGTTTCCTGCCCTGTATGCGTCCGTTTGCCGGGCTTGTGCGGTGCGGTCATGGTGGGAGGGACGTGACGGCGCCGAAGCACCGGAGGAAGCGGATGTACGTCGTGAAGAGCCCGTTGGCCGACGCGGACCTGAAGACCGTGACCGAGGCGCTGCAGGGCGCCCTCGTGGACCTGGTGGACCTCTCCCTGGTCGCCAAACAGATCCACTGGAACATCGTCGGACCCCGCTTCCGTTCCATCCACCTCCAGCTCGACGAGGTCGTCGCCTCCGCACGCACCCACTCCGACACGGTGGCCGAACGGGCCTCGGCCCTCGGCGTCCCGCCCGACGGGCGCGCCGCCACGGTGGCCTCCGGCAGCGGCATCGACACCACTCCGGCGGGCTGGATCAAGGACGGCGACGCGGTCGGGGCGATGGTGAACGCACTGGGCGCGGTGATCACCCGGATGCGGGAGCGGGTGGCTGCGACGGGAGAGCCGGACCCGGTGTCGCAGGACATCTTCATCGGGATCACGGCGGACCTGGAGAAGCACCACTGGATGTTCCAGGCGGAGAACGCGTAGCGGTTGGACCGGGCCTCGTCCCGGGGTCCGACGGGCTGATGCGTGTGCCCCCGTGAGCCCACAGTGCGCCTCCCGCGCCGGGCAGACGGCGATCTAACGTCCGGCAGGAGGTGGTGGCGGGCATGCTGGGGCGGACAGCGCGCTGGGTGGTCGGGCTGGTGCTCGGGGCCGTGTGGTGGTGGGCCGTGCTGCGGCTCGCCCTTGGTCGGGGCGCCGGTGTCGTGGAAGGAGCCGTCGCGGCCGGCGGGTGGGGGCTGAGCCTGCTGCCGGTGCACTGTGTGCCCAAGGGGCGGGCGGCCGGGGCCGTGCCGACGGGGCGCTGGGTGGCCGCGTGGCGGGTGGGGAACGTCACCACGGCATCGCCACACCCCCGTTCGGGCGAAGTATCTGACCCGTCGTGAACCCCGACGCGCCCGACGCCAGATACAGCACCGCGTGCGCGACGTCGTCCGGTTCGCCGACCCGGCGCAGTGGGGCCATGCGAGCCATCGTGCCCTCGGTGTGCGCCTGGGCCTCGCGGTCGTGGCGGTCGGTCATGGGGGTGCGGATCCAGCCCGGCGCGATCGCGTTGACCCGGATGCCGTGCGGGCCGACCTCGGTGGCCAGCGTCTTGGTCAGCTGAACCACGGCCGCCTTCGCCGCGCCGTAGCAGAGCAGCCCGGGGCCGCCGGTGTCGATCGCGCCGGATGCCATCGTGACGATGCTGCCCGGCGTGTCATGGGCCAGCATCAGGCGGGCCGCCTCCTGGCAGGCGTAGAGCACACCCTTGAAGTTGACGTCCAGCACCCGGTCGAGGTCCTCGTCGCGGGTCTCGAGCACGGGGCTGCTGTGCATGATCCCGGCGATCGCCGCCATCACGTCCAGGCGCGCGCAGGACCGGACGGCCTCGGCGAGCCGTGCCCGGTCGGTGACGTCCAGGACGTGGGTACGGGCCGTGCCGCCGCGCTTCTCGATCAGCTCCGCCGTGCCCTGCAGGCCGTCCGCGTCCCGGTCCGCGCAGTGCACCGTGGCGCCCGCCTCGGCGAGCAGCACGGCGGAGGCCCGGCCGATGCCGGCGGCGGCTCCGGTGACGAATGCGGTGCGTCCGGTGAGGTCGTACGCCGTCAGAGGCATGAAGTGACGGTACGAGCGTATCTGACGATCCGTCAATTAGCGGGAAGCGGCGATCGGTTCCGGGTCCCCGGTCACTGTGGCGGTGGGGTGCGTAGCTTGGTCGGTCGGGACGTCGGCGGCTCCGGGCCGGGCACACTCCGCCCGGATGCCGTCGATCGGGTGGCCGGCGGCGCGCGGTGCGTCGTCAGGGGGTGCGGCGGGGGTAGCGGTCCCGCCAGCGCTGTGGCGAACCGGGGGCGGGAGCGGGGCCCGTCTGGCAGGTGGGACACCAGTAGGTGGGGCGTTCCTGGGAGCCGTCACCCTGGTCGGCCACGCGGACCTGGGTGTGGCAGCGCAGACAGGGCCGGGGCGCGCGGCCGTAGACGAACAGGTCGTGCCGGTGCAGGCCCGTGGTCTGCCGCACGGGCCGGTCCCGGTTCGCCTCCAGGAGTCTCTTGGCGAGCGTCGGCAGTTTCTCGGCGCGGTCCGCGGGCAGCGCGCCGACCGGCAGCCACGGGGTGACACCGAGCAGGAAGCACAGCTCGCTCTTGTAGATGTTGCCGATGCCGGCGAGGTTGCGCTGGTCGAGCAGGGCTTCGCCGAGCGGGCGGGCGGCATCGGCGAGCACGTTGGCGAGGGCGCGCCCGGGGTCCCAGTCGGGGCCCAGCAGGTCCGGCCCCAGATGGCCGACGACCCGCTCCTCCTCGGTCGTGCGCAGCAACTCCAGAACCTGGAGGCGGTAGCCCACGGCCGTGCGGTCGGCTGTGCCGAGGACCGCCCGGATCTGGTGTGCCGGCCCGCCCCGCCAGCGCTCGCCCGTGGCGTACACCTTCCACGTCCCCTCCATCCGCAGATGCGTGTGGAGGGTCAGGCCGCCCTCGAACCGGGTGAGGAGGTGCTTGCCGCGCGGGATCGTGCTGAGCACCGTACGGCCCGTGAGGTCGACCGTCGCGTACTTCGGCACCCGGAAGTCGCTGCGGGTCAGCGTCTTGCCCGCGAGGGCCTCGTGCAGCCGCTTCGCGGCCTGCCAGACCGTGTCACCTTCGGGCATGCGTCAAGGGTGCCACGGTCGGATGAGGCGGGCGGTCGGCGGCGGTGGGGCGCTCGGGGGCGGTCATGGTCTCAGGCGCAGGCCGCGCGGCGTGGCCACGAAACCCGCTCCTTCCAGGAGCGCGCCTATGGGGCTGGTCAGGGCCTGGGCGCCGTTGACCCGCTCGACCGTGACCGTGCCGAGGGAGCCCGCGCGGGCCGCCGCGGCCAGGGCCTCGGCGGCCGTACGCAGCCGGGGGTCGTCCGGGGGCGCGGTGTCCGGGGCGGCGGGCCAGGCCAGCAGTGTCTTGCCACCGCGTTCCATGTAGAGGGTCAGCTCGCCCTCGACCAGGACGACCAGGGAGCCTGCCTTGCGGCCCGGCTTGTGTCCGGCACCGGTCGGCGGCTCGGGCCAGGAGAGGGCCCCGCCGTAGGCGTTGGCGGGGTCGGCAGCGGCGAGGACCACGGCACGGGGGTCGGGCGCGGCGTTGTTCGTGCGACCGCCGTATCCCCGGTTCGCCGGTGAGCCGTAGCCGCCGGCTCCGCTTCCTCGGGGGCCGCCGTAGCCGGGGGAGGCGAAGGGGTCGGCGAGGTCGCGGGGCGAGACGTAGTCACCGGAGCCGGGCGGGGGGTCCGCCGGTGGCCAGGTGAAGTCGCCGTCGAGACCGGGGTGGGCGAAGCCGCCGTCGGTGTCGCCGAAGGCGGCGGGCAGCGCGTGGTCGTGGGGCGCGCCGTCGCTTCCCCCGAAGGCGTCCGGGAAAGCCGGTTCAGTGAAGCCGCTCCGGTTGCCCGGGCCGGTCAGGCTCTCACCACGGTCGCGGGCGTTGGACACCGCGCGGAGCCGGTCCACCGCCCCGTCCATGGCGAACTGGGCCGCGCCCAGGCCCTCGACGACATAGCCGCGCCGCGCCTGGCCGCTCTCCTCGAACGCGGACAACACCCGGTACACCGCTGAGAAGCCGCCCTCGACCCCCTCCGCGGCGACCGCGCCGCGGGTCACCACGCCGTGCCGGTCCAGGAGGGTGCGGGCCAGCGCGTGGGCGCGCACGGTGGCGTCCGGTTCGGCCACGGGGAGCAGTGACCAGCGGCCGGCGACGGTCGGCGGGCCCGTGCGGGAGGCGGTGCGCGCGGCGGCCGTCAGCGAGCCGTAACGCCCCCGCGGCACGGACCGCTTGGCGCGGTGGGCGGTCGATCCCGCCGTACGGCCCGAACCCAGCACGGAACGCATCGGGGCGAGGGTGTCGTTGGTCAGTCGGCCCGACCAGGCCAGGTCCCAGAGCGTGTCGGCCAGTTGGGGGTCGGTGACGTCGGGATGAGTGGTGGCACGGACCTGGTCGGCGATCTGGCGGAAGAACAGGCCGTAGCCTCCGGAGAGCGCGTCCAGGACGGACTGGTGGAGGGCGGTGAGCTCCAGGGGATGGGGCGGGGGAAGCAGCAGGGGGGCCGCGTCCGCCAGATAGAGGGAGACCCAGCCGTCCTTGCCGGGCAGGGCGCCCGCGCCGGCCCACACCACTTCTCCGGCGGCGGTGAGCTCGTCGAGCATCGAGGGCGTGTAGTTCGCCACGCGGGAGGGCAGGACCAGCTTCTCCAGCGCGGAGGCGGGCACGGAGGCGCCCTGCAACTGCTCGATGGCGCGCACCAGTCCGTCGATGCCGCGCAGACCGTGACCCCTGCCGATGTGTTGCCACTGCGGCAGGAACTGGGCCAGCGCGGCCGGCGGCACGGGCTCCAGTTCGTGGCGCAGCGCGGCGAGGGAGCGGCGGCGCAGACGGCGCAGTACGGCCGCGTCGCACCACTCCTGGCCGATGCCCGCCGGGTGGAACTCGCCCTGGACGACCCGGCCGTTCGCGGCGAGCCGCTGCAGAGCGCCCTCGGTGACCGCCACACCCAGGCCGAAGCGGGCCGCGGCCGTGGCCGACGTGAACGGGCCGTGCGTGCGGGCGTACCGGGCGAGGAGATCGCCGAGCGGGTCCTTCACCGGCTCGGTGAAGGCCTCGGGCACGCCGACCGGCAGGGCCGTGCCGAGCGCGTCGCGCAGCCGACCCGCGTCCTCGATCGCCGCCCAGTGGTCGGCTCCGGCGATCCGGACCTTGATGGCCCGGCGGGCGGCGGCCAGTTCCGGCGCCCACTGCGTGTCGGCGCCACGCGCGGCCAGCTCGGCGTCGGTCAGCGGGCCGAGCAGCCGGAGCACATCGGCGACGCTCTCCACGTCCTTGACCCGGCGGTCCTCGGTGAGCCACTGAAGCTCGCGCTCCAGCTCGGTCAGCACCTCGGCGTCGAGCAGTTCACGCAGCTCCGCCTGGCCCAGGAGCTCCGCCAGCAGCCGGGAGTCCAAGGACAGCGCGGCGGCGCGCCGCTCGGCCAGCGGAGAGTCGCCCTCGTACAGGAACTGGGCGACGTATCCGAACAGCAGGGAGCGGGCGAACGGGGACGCCTCCGGGGTGGTCACCTCGACCAGGCGCACCTTGCGGGACTCGATGTCACCCATCAGTTCGACGAGCCCGGGGACGTCGAAGACGTCCTGGAGGCACTCGCGGACCGCCTCCAGGACGATCGGGAACGAGCCGAACTCGCTCGCCACCTGGAGCAGTTGGGCCGCACGCTGACGCTGCTGCCACAGCGGGGTGCGCTTGCCGGGACTGCGGCGCGGCAGCAGCAGCGCGCGGGCGGCGCACTCGCGGAACCGGGAGGCGAACAGGGCGGAGCCGCCGACCTGGTCGGTGACGATCTGGTCGACCTCGCCCTTGTCGAAGGCGACGTCCGCCGCGCCGACGGGCGCCTGCTCGCTGTCGTACTCCGTGCCGGCCTTCATGGGCGCCTGGTCGAGGAGGTCCAGTCCCATCAGGTCCGCGTCGGGCAGGCGCAGCACGATGCCGTCGTCGGCGTGCATGACCTGCGCGTCCATGCCGTACCGCTCCGACAGGCGGGCGCCGAGCGCGAGGGCCCAGGGGGCGTGCACCTGGGCGCCGAAGGGGGAGTGGACGACGACCCGCCAGTCGCCCAGCTCGTCACGGAAACGCTCCACGACGATCGTGCGGTCGTCCGGCACATGGCCGCAGGCCTCGCGCTGCTCGTCCAGGTACGACAGCACGTTGTCCGCGGCCCAGGTGTCCAGCCCCGCCGCCAGCAGGCGCAGCCGGGCGTCGTCCTTGGGGAGCGAGCCGACCTCGCGCAGGAACGCGCCCACCGCCCGGCCCAGTTCGAGCGGGCGGCCCAGCTGGTCGCCCTTCCAGAAGGGCAGCCGGCCCGGCACGCCCGGTGCGGGCGAGACCAGGACCCTGTCACGGGTGATGTCCTCGATGCGCCAGGAACTCGTGCCCAGCGTGAAGACGTCCCCGACCCGGGACTCGTAGACCATCTCCTCGTCGAGCTCGCCGACCCGGCCGCCGCCCTTCTTGGGGTCGGAACCGGCGAGGAAGACCCCGAACAGGCCGCGGTCCGGGATCGTGCCGCCGGAGGTGACGGCCAGGCGCTGGGCGCCCGGACGGCCGGTGATCTCGCCGGTCACGCGGTCCCACACCACGCGCGGGCGCAGCTCCGCGAACGCGTCGGACGGATAGCGGCCCGCGAGCATGTCGAGGACCGCCGTGAACGCCGACTCGGGCAGTGACGCGAACGGGGCCGCACGGCGGACCACGGCGAGCAGGTCGTCGAACTGCCAGGCGTCCAGTGCCGTCATCGCGACCAGCTGCTGTGCGAGGACGTCCAGCGGGTTCGCGGGCACCTTCAGGGACTCGATCGAGCCCGTCCGCATCCGCTCGGTGACCACGGCCGCCTGCACGAGGTCACCGCGGTACTTGGGGAAGACGACACCGGTGGAGACCGCGCCCACCTGGTGTCCCGCGCGGCCGACGCGCTGCAGCCCGGAGGCGACCGAGGGCGGGGACTCGACCTGCACGACCAGGTCGACGGCGCCCATGTCGATGCCCAGCTCCAGGCTGGAGGTGGCGACCACGGCGGGCAGCCGGCCCGCCTTCAGGTCCTCCTCGACCAGGGCGCGCTGCTCCTTGGAGACCGAGCCGTGGTGCGCGCGGGCGATCACCGGGGGCGCGCCCTGGGCCGCGCCCGAGCCGCCCATCAGCTGGGCCGGGGAGTGGTGTTCGTCGAGGGTCTCGCCGGTCGCCCGCTCGTAGGCGATCTCGTTGAGCCGGTTGCACAGGCGCTCGGCGAGGCGCCGGGAGTTGGCGAACACGATCGTGGAGCGGTGGGACTGGACCAGGTCGGCGATCCGCTCCTCCACATGGGGCCAGATCGACGGCCGCTCCGCGCCCTCGCCCGCGTCGGCCGCCGGGGCGCCGCCGAGTTCGCCCATGTCCTCCACCGGGACGACCACGGACAGGTCGAACTCCTTGCCGGACTCCGGCTGGACGATCTCCACCTTGCGCTGCGGCGAGAGATAGCGGGCCACCTCGTCCACCGGGCGGACGGTGGCCGACAGGCCGATCCGGCGGGCCGGTCGCGGCAGCAGCTCGTCCAGCCGCTCCAGGGAGAGCGCGAGATGGGCGCCGCGCTTGGTGCCCGCGACCGCGTGCACCTCGTCCAGGATCACCGTCTCCACGCCCGTCAGCGCGTCACGCGTGGCCGAGGTCAGCATCAGGAACAGCGACTCGGGGGTGGTGATCAGGATGTCCGGCGGGCGGGTGGACAGGGCGCGGCGCTCGGCCGCCGGGGTGTCGCCGGAGCGGATGCCGACCCTGACCTCGGGCTCGGGCAGGCCCAGGCGCACGGACTCCTGGCGGATGCCGGTCAGCGGACTGCGGAGGTTCCGCTCGACGTCGACCGCGAGGGCCTTCAGGGGGGACACGTAGAGAACCCGGCAGCGCTTCTTCGGGTCGGCCGGCGGCGGGGTCGAGGCCAGCTGGTCCAGGGCGGCGAGGAACGCGGCCAGCGTCTTGCCCGAGCCGGTCGGGGCCACCACCAGCACGTCCGAGCCCGCACCGATGGCCTGCCACGCGCCGGACTGGGCCGCGGTGGGCGCGGAGAACGCCCCCGTGAACCAGCCGCGGGTCGCGGGGGAGAAGCCGTCGAGGGCTCGGTGTGCGGAGCTGACCATGCGTCCATCCTGCACCCGCCCACTGACAATCGCGCTGACCTGGGCAAACGCGAGGTGGTGCGGAGCGTGCGGGGCTGCTCGCGGGCGGCGGGGCGGAGAATGGGCCCATGGCGGACGGAGCTCGGCGGGGCGAGGAGCGGACGGGTGGGCAGACGGGTGGGCGGACGGCCGGGCGTCGGCCGGTGGAGCGTGCGCGGCACTGGCGGTACGACGACCTGCCGGGCGTCGACCTGCTGCGGGCCCGGTACGTCCACAAGACCTTCGTCCGGCACACCCACGAGCACTTCGTGATCGCGGCCATAGCCGACGGCGTCGAGGTCTTCCACCACCGCGGCTCCGACGTGTACGTCCCCGCCGGGGCCCTCGCCCTGGTGAACCCGGACACCCCGCACACCGGCCGGGCCGGCGTCCCCGAGGGCTGGCGGTACGGCGCGGTCTACCCTTCGCCCGAGGTGGTGGCCGCGATCGCGGCCGAGACCACTGGCATCCGGGGCACACCGGGTTTCGTCAGCCCCGTCCTCGACGACCCCTACACCGTCCGCCTCGTGCACGAGGTGCTCCGCGCCGCCGACGAGGGCAACGCGCTGGCCGCCGACACCCTGCTGAGGGTCGCCGTGACCAGGCTGCTGCGGCTGAACGGCGGCCCGCTGCCGCAGCGGCAGGTCCGCACGGCCGGAGCCGGTGTCGCGGCACGCGCGCGTGCCGTGCTGGACGAGCGGATGGCCGAGCCGCCGACCCTGGAACGGCTGGCCACGGACCTCGGCACCAGCCCGTTCACACTGCTGCGGGCGTTCCGCGACGCCTACGGCATGCCGCCGCACACCTGGCTCACCGACGCTCGCGTGCGCCGCGCCCGCCTCCTGCTGGACACGGGAACACCCCCCGCCGAGGCGGCCGTGTCCGTCGGCTTCACCGACCAGCCCCACCTCAACCGGCACTTCACCCGCATCGTCGGGGTGACCCCGGGGGCCTACCAGCGCGAGCGCAGGGACGCGGGCGAGCCGAAGAACGTGCGCGGGCGCAAGAACGTACAAGACCCGGACTGAGCCCTGCCCGTACCGTCCGGCACGTGGCACAGCGGACAGCACTCGCGGACGGCACCGCCGACGACACCGAGAAACCCGACCGGGCGGTCGTACGGGACGCCCTCGGGGTCGGCGTCGCCGTCGGCCTGTCCGGATTCGCCTTCGGGGTGACCTCGGCGGGCAGCGGGCTCGGACTGCTCCAGACCTGCGCGCTCAGCCTGCTGGTCTTCACCGGCGCCTCCCAGTTCGCCCTGGTCGGGGCGCTGGCCGCCGGAGGCAATCCGTTCACGGCGGCCGCCGGCGCCTTCTTCCTCGGCGTGCGCAACGCCTTCTACGGGCTACGGCTGTCGCACCTGCTCGCCCTCCCGCGCGCGGTACGGCCGCTCGCCGCCCAGTGGGTGATCGACGAGACCACTGCGGTCACCCTGGCACAGCCGACCCGGCGCGCCCGCCGCATCGGCTTCACCGTCACCGGGCTCACGCTGTACGCGCTCTGGAACCTCACCACGCTGCTCGGCGCGCTCGGTGCCAAGGCCATCGGCGACACGCGCGCGTGGGGCCTGGACGCGGCCGGCCCCGCCGTGTTCCTGGCCCTGCTCGCGCCGATGCTGAAGACGACCACCGAGCGGGCGGTCGCGGGCCTCGCGGTTCTGCTCGGCCTCGGGCTGCTCCCCGTCCTGCCGGCCGGTGTGCCGGTCCTGGTGGCGGCCCTGGCGGCACCGATCGCCCTCGTCGCCGAGGGCCGCCGCGGGGCGCGTGGCCGGCCGGAGGCCGGCGCCGTGAAGGAGCCGGGCGCCCTACTGGAGTCCCGCGCGGCGGGCGGACCGGCGGAGCCGGAGTCGGAGGAGGACCGGTGAACACCTGGATCGCGATCGGCTTGACAGCGTTCGGCTGCTACGCCGTCAAGCTCGCCGGACTGCTGGTGCCCGCGGGGGCCATGGAGCGGCCGTTCGTACGGCGGCTCGCCGCCCTGCTGCCGGTCGCCCTCCTGGCCGCGCTCACGGCTCAGCAGACGTTCGCCGACGGGCACGCGCTCGTGCTGGACGCGCGCGTGGCGGGGCTCGGGGCGGCTGCCGTCGCGCTGGTGCTGCGCGCGCCGTTCCTGCTGGTCGTGGCGGCTGCCGTCGTGGTGACGGCGGGCGTGCGGGCTCTCGGAGGATGACGCGCGTCCGCCCCGCCCCGGGCTGGCTCAGCCCACGAAGCGCCCGTACGCCCGCAGCGTGCGCAGCGCCTCGATCGTCACCAGGGGGCGGGCTTCCAGCGCCGGGGCCGGTGCCCACTGGCGCCACCGGACCGGCCAGCCGCCGTCGTCCTGCTGCTCGGCGGCCAGATGGTCCAGGGAGCGTGCGATCTCGTCGTCCGTGAACCACGCGCGCGCGAGTGAGTCCGGGCTTCTGGCGAAGTCGTGCGGGAAGTGGTGCTCGCCCGGGGCGTAGCCGGGCGCCACCGGACACGCGTCGAGCCGGTCCGGGTCCAGGGCAGCGAGCTGCTGCTCCCGGACCATGCGGCCGAGCCGGTCCGCGGCGGCCTCCGCGCGCGAGCGGTCGGGAGCCGAGTCCAGGAAGGCCACGGCGGCCTCCACCTCGTACGGATGGGACTTCTCCAGGGACTCCACGGCCTGCCAGCAGAAGTCGGTGGCCCGGAACAGCCAGGCGTGCCACACCTCGTTGCGGTGCAGGAGACCGACCACCGGTCCGGTGGCCAGCAGTTCGCTGGGAGGGTCGTCGACGACCGGCACGAACGGCGCCGCCGGATACCCGCGCTGACCTGGATGGATCGCCGGCAGGGCGCCGTCCGCGGTGGAGATCGAGGTCAGATAGCGGCACACGCGCTCGACCCGCTGCCCGCCGCAGCGTCCGATCGCGTCCAGGACCCGCAGCGCGTGCGCGACGTGCAGCGGCTGACTGACGGGGCCGCGCAGATCGGGCTCCAGCGCGTGCCCGTACCCGCCGTCCTCGTTGCGGTAGGCGTCCAGCGCCGCCTCCACCGCGTCCGGGGTGCCGTGCAGGAAGTGGTACGCGAAAAGGCGCTGCTCCAGCACGCGCGCGGTGAGCCATACGAACTGCTCGGCGCGGAAGAGCGGGGAACGCGCCGGGGGCGTGGAGGGGAGTGGGGAAACTCCGGTTTCGGCCATGCGTCAGACCGTAGGACGGAAAGCGGTCTCGACAAGCGCTCCCGGCCGGGGCCCACCCCCAGGGGCGGGATACTGGTGTCATGCGGTTGACGGTCTTCTGGCAGCGGATGGCGGAACACTTCGGTCCGGGGTACGCCGACACCTTCGCGCGTGATCACGTCATGTCGGAGCTCGGCGGGCGCACGGTGAACGAGGCGCTGGACGCCGGCTGGGACGCGAAGGACGTGTGGCGCGTGGTCTGCACGGTCATGGACGTGCCGGGCGAGCGGCGGTGAGGCGTCGGCCCAGCTGCCCGAAACGCCCTGATTGTCCATGAAGAGCTCGACCGTACGCCACCGATCGGTCACGAAGACCGCAGGTGGGCGCGGGTTGTCGGTGGCGTGGGCGAGACTTGGCGCGTGGCACCCACTGACGAGGACAACGAGTCGCCGACCCGGAACACGGCACCGACCGGCACGACCGCGCCCGAGCGGCCCCCGGCCCCCGGCGCCGCCGCTCCGGCCGCCCGCATGCCGCGCTGGCTGCCGCGCGCCATGGTGCTCGCCCTCGCGCTGATCGCCGCGTTCCAGCTCGGCACCTGGGCCTTCCACCAGCTGACCGGGCTGTTGGTCAACATCTTGATCGCGTTCTTCCTGGCCCTGGCGATCGAGCCCGCGGTGAGCCGGATGGCCGCCCGCGGGATGCGCCGGGGGCTCGCCACCTTCCTGGTCTTCCTCGGGCTGACGGTCGTTGTCGCCGGGTTCGTGACCCTGCTCGGCTCCATGCTGGCCGGCCAGATCATCAAGATGATCGAGGGCTTCCCGGCCTACCTCGACTCGCTCATCAACTGGATCAACGAGACCTTCCACACGGATCTGCGGCGCGTGGACGTCCAGGAGGGCCTGCTCCACTCCGACTGGTTGCGCAAGTACGCGCAGAACAGCGCCGCGGGCGTCCTCGACGTCTCCGCGCAGGTGCTCGGCGGGCTGTTCCAACTGCTGACGGTGGGGCTGTTCTCGTTCTACTTCGCCGCCGACGGCCCCCGACTGCGCCGCGCCCTGTGCTCCGTGCTGCCGCCCGCGCGCCAGGCCGAGGTGCTGCGCGCCTGGGAGATCGCCGTCGACAAGACGGGCGGCTATCTCTATTCGCGCGGCCTGATGGCGCTGATCTCCGGCATCGCCCACTACATCCTGCTCCAGACGCTCGGTGTGCCGTACGCGCCCGTGCTCGGTGTCTGGGTGGGGCTGGTCTCGCAGTTCATCCCGACCATCGGCACCTACCTCGCCGGCGCGCTGCCGATGCTGATCGCGTTCACCGTCGAGCCCTGGTACGCGGTGTGGGTGCTGGTGTTCGTCGTGATCTACCAGCAGTTCGAGAACTACATGCTCCAGCCCAAGCTGACGGCCAGGACGGTCGACATCCACCCGGCGGTCGCCTTCGGCTCGGTCATCGCGGGCACCGCCCTGCTGGGTGCCGTCGGCGCGCTGATCGCCATCCCGGCGGTGGCCACCCTCCAGGCCTTCCTGGGCGCGTACGTGAAGCGGTACGCCGTCACGGACGACCCGAGAGTGCACGGGCACCGCGGCCGGGGGCCAGGCGGCGCCGGGATGCTGGCGCGCATACGCCGGCCGCGGACCGTGCAGCCCGAACCGGAGGAGTCGTCGTAGCCCTGCGCATCCCGAAGGCGGACGTAGTGGTCCGGTGACGGGAGGAGGGGTCTCGGGTCGGTGCGGTACGGGTCCCGTCATTGGTACGTCAGCACGGCCCACACTCCTGCTCCGGCGACGGCCGCCGTGTAGCAGCCGACCGCCGTGGCCACGATCCGCCGGCGCGTTCCCTCGCCCCAGGGGGAGCGCGACAGGAGCCAGGCCAGCGTGGGCAGGACGAGTACGGCGTGCAGGCTCACGCCGTGCAGGGGCTTGAGCGGGGCCGTCGAGTGATAGGCGGCCTCTTGGTGGCCGGCCCGGGTCAGTACGACCCCGCGCGCGATCATCGCCGCTCCGGAGGCCAGCGCCACGAGCAGGATCGCGAACCCGGAGCGGATGGCGAGCGGCATGCCGGCGGGGCCTCGCGGCCGGTTCCGGAAGGACGCCACGGCGAACGCCGTGAGCACGACGACCAGGACACCGCCGCCCACCGCGAGGCACATGGACACCGCTGTGTCGAAGGGGGTCTCCATGTTCAGGTGCGAGGGCACCCGGCGCCACGCCTGGAGGGTGATCCCGCCGACCTCCAGCACGCAGTCGGCGGCGAGGACGAGCAGCAGGATCGAGCGCAACCGCGGGCCCAGGCGCAGGTACGACGTGACCCAGGTGACCGCGATCAGCGTCAGCCCGAAGGAGACCCCGAAGGTGACGGGCTTGCGCCAGGAGACGGGGCCGTCCCACGGGCCGCCGTCGACCGCGAACACCACCAGGTGGGCGAGACCGGACAGGACCAGGGCGAGGCCCGTCGTGCGGCAGAGGCGATCGGCGGCGCGCGGATTCTTCATGGGCCAAGGCTCCCGGGGCGCCCCGCCGTGGTCGTCGTCCGGCCGAAGACACCCGTCGTACACCGCCGGGAGTAGCGGTGACCGGTGCTGATGTCCTATGCCATCGAAGTTCGAGCTCGTGCCATCGAAGTCTGAGCGATGCCCGCGCCGCGGCGGTGCCTCCGCGTGTCGACCGTGACGGCAGCGATGTCGATCAGGAGGTCAGACGCCCGGTCTGGGGGTCGAAGCAGATGAGACCGAGAGTTCGGGCGAGATCTACGGCAAACGACGAGGCCTCCTGGTGTTTGCTGAAGACCATGCCGAAGTAGAACAGTGGGCCGCTGGCGTTGTTGATCAAGGGGCCGTCAGACCAGGGGCTGGCGTCCTCGTCCTCTTCGTCGTCATCGGGGCTCAGGTCGGGCCAGCGCGTCACCAGCGCCTCGACGTACTGCCTGATCAAGGGGGCCGGCGGAGTCTTCTGGCCTCCCATGCGCCTCATGTGCTTGCGGTAGAGGTCCTGGAAGGTCGTCGTTGCCGTCGCATCGTCGGCGGGGCGGACGCCTTCCCAGACAGCCAAGTCGTAGCTCATGGCCGCATTGTGCTCGACGCGACTGACAGGCACGCCGTTGGCTCACTCCTCAGGCCCGAGCCGGGCTTTGCCCCGGTCGCGGCCGAACAGCTGACGAGGGGGTTCCGCGCACCGTGTGGTGCGCTTGACACGAAAATCGAACATCCATTCTCATGGAGGCTCAGGCGAGGCATTGCGCAGTGAACTTCGTCCCGTTTTGCGGGAGGAAGCCCCTCGGTTATCCACAGGCTGGGCCTGCGTCGGGGCGCATTGTCAGTGGCAGGCGTTAGCGTCTTTGACGTGAAGCGATCGACTCAAGCAAACCGGGTGGAACCCATGGCAGGAACCGACCGCGAGAAGGCGCTCGACGCCGCGCTCGCGCAGATTGAACGGCAATTCGGCAAGGGCGCGGTCATGCGCATGGGCGAGCGGTCGAAGGAGCCCATCGAGGTCATCCCGACCGGGTCGACCGCACTCGACGTCGCCCTCGGCGTCGGCGGCCTGCCGCGCGGCCGTGTCGTGGAGATCTACGGACCGGAGTCCTCCGGTAAGACCACGCTGACCCTGCACGCCGTGGCCAATGCCCAGAAGGCCGGCGGCCAGGTCGCCTTCGTGGATGCCGAGCACGCCCTCGACCCCGAGTACGCGCGCAAGCTCGGCGTGGACATCGACAACCTGATCCTCTCCCAGCCCGACAACGGCGAGCAGGCCCTGGAGATCGTGGACATGCTGGTCCGCTCCGGTGCCCTCGACCTCATCGTCATCGACTCCGTCGCCGCGCTCGTCCCGCGCGCGGAGATCGAGGGCGAGATGGGCGACAGTCACGTCGGTCTGCAGGCCCGGCTGATGAGCCAGGCCCTGCGGAAGATCACCAGCGCGCTCAACCAGTCCAAGACCACCGCGATCTTCATCAACCAGCTCCGCGAGAAGATCGGCGTGATGTTCGGCTCCCCGGAGACCACGACCGGTGGCCGCGCGCTGAAGTTCTACGCCTCCGTGCGCATCGACATCCGCCGCATCGAGACCCTGAAGGACGGCACGGAGGCGGTCGGCAACCGCACCCGCTGCAAGGTCGTCAAGAACAAGGTCGCCCCGCCCTTCAAGCAGGCCGAGTTCGACATCCTCTACGGCCAGGGCATCAGCCGCGAGGGCGGCCTGATCGACATGGGCGTGGAGCACGGCTTCGTCCGCAAGGCCGGCGCCTGGTACACGTACGAGGGCGACCAGCTCGGCCAGGGCAAGGAGAACGCGCGCAACTTCCTCAAGGACAACCCCGACCTGGCCAACGAGATCGAGAAGAAGATCAAGGAGAAGCTGGGCGTCGGTGTCCGGCCGGAGGAGCCCGCCGCCGAGCCGGGCGCGGACGCCGCGGTCACGGCCGCGCCCGCCGACGACGCCAAGGCGGTGCCCGCCCCGGCCGCGGCCAAGGCCACCAAGCCCAAGGCCGCCGCAGCCAAGAGCTGACCGTGACACGACGAACCGACTGGGCCGAGTACGAGTACGCCACCCCCGGTGCCCCACGGGGGAGGGGCGCCGGGGGCTCCCCGGACTTCGCACCGGGCGGTGACGACGGATACCCGGACGACGGTTACGAGGGTTACGACGAGCACCGCGGGGGCGGGCACCGCGGGGACTTCGGCGCAGCCCACCCGGGCGACCGGGGCGACGAGCCGGCCTCCGGGGACGGCTCGTCCGGCCGAGGCCCGGGCCGTGGCTCCGGCAGTGCCGTCGGGTCGCGGGCCGGCCGGGGGCGCGGTCGGCGGCGGCGCGGCTTCGGGGACGCGCCGAGTGAGGACGAAGGCGCCCCTTCCTCGTCGAGGGCCGAGCGGGGGGAGTCTTCGGGGGACCCGGCTGAGCGGGCACGGGCGATCTGCCTGCGCCTGCTCACCGGGACCCCGCGCACCCGCAAGCAACTCGCGGACGCCCTGCGCAAGCGGGAGATCCCCGAGGATGTGGCCGAGGAGGTGCTGTTGCGGTTCGAGGAGGTCGGGCTGATCGACGACAGCGCGTTCGCGGACGCCTGGGTGGAGTCCCGGCACCACGGCCGAGGACTCGCACGCCGGGCACTCGCCCAGGAACTGCGGACCAAGGGGGTCGACTCGACACTGATCGACGAAGCCGTCTCCCAGCTCGACTCCGAGCAGGAGGAGGCGACGGCCCGCGAGCTCGTCGCCCGCAAACTACGCGCCACTCGTGGCCTCGACCGTGACAAGCGGCTCCGCCGCCTCGCCGGCATGCTGGCCCGCAAGGGCTACCCCGAGGGCATGGCCCTCCGGGTCGTCCGGCAGGCCCTGGAGGAAGAGGGCGACGACACCGAGTTCCTCGGAGAAGGCGACTTCTGAGTCCCCGGGCCGGGGAAGGGCATCGGCCGTCTCCGGATCCTCCACGGGCGCAGGGGGGTTAACCCCAGCCCAAGACGCCGGGCCACCGCAGTGCTCTCCCGGCCACGCGCGGGCGAGTCTGTACTCACGCTCCGGACCACGGCACCCACGCCGGCCGGCCGGTCGCGTACGACCCTGCCGACGCGTACAACAGAAGAGAGCCCGCCCCATGATGCTGCGATACGCCCTCAGGACGGTCCGCGCCCGGAAGGCGGGATTCCTCGGCGCCTTCCTCGCGCTGATGTGCGCGGCCGCTCTGATCACAGCCTGCGGCACCCTCCTCGACACCGGCCTGCGCGGCACCATCCGCACCGAGCGCTACGCCGCCGCTCCTGTCGTGGTCTCCGGTGACCAGTACGTCCACCAGACCACCGTCAAGCACAAAAAGGGCAAGACCAAGGTCAAGCACAAGGCGAAACCCATCGCCGAGCGCGCCTGGATCTCCGAACGGCTGCGCACCAGGCTCGCCCACGCCCCGGGCGTGGCCCGGGTCGTGCCCGAACTCACCTTCCTCGCCCAGCCATTGACACCGGCCGGCACCGGCGGCCGTACCGCCTACGGACATGCCTGGGACTCCGCCGCGTTGACGCCGTACCGGCTCACCTCCGGTACCGCGCCCGCGTCCGACGGCGACCTGGTCATCGACAGCGACCTCGCCGCACGGGCCCGGCTGCGTCCGGGTGACCGGCTCACCGTGCAGTCCACGCAGACCCCCCGCAGTTACCGCATCACCGGTATCGCCACCCCGGCCACCGCCGTGCGCCACCAGACGTCCCTGTTCTTCTCCGCCGCCGAGGCCCGCCGGCTCGCCGCGCACCCCGGGGAGGTCAGCGCGTTCGGCGTGCTGCCGGCCAAGGGAGCGGACCCCGAGAAGGTGCGGACGGCGGTGAAGCAGGCGTTGGACGGCACCACCGCCCAGGTCAGCACCGGAGCTGCCCGCGGACCCGTCGAGTTCCTGGACGCGGCCGCCGCCCGCACCCGGCTGGTCAGCATGGGCGGCGCCATGGGCGGGACCTCGCTGCTGGTCGCGGTGCTCGTGGTCGTCGGCACCTTCGCGCTGACCGTGCAACAGCGCCACCGCGAACTGGCTCTGCTCCGTGCCGTCGCCGCCACACCCGGGGACATCCGCAGGCTGCTCGGCCGTGAGGCGCTGATCGTCGGTGCCGCGGCAGGCACGCTGGGCGCGCTGCTGGGCCTGCCCCTGGGCGGCTGGCTGCACTCCAGGTTCGTCGCCCTGGGCGCCGTACCCGACACGCTCGAGCACACCGTCAGCGTCTTCCCGCCGTTCGCCGCCCTCGCCGCCACCCTGCTCGGTGCCTGGGCCGCGGCCCGGATCGCCTCACGCAGGATCGTCCGGATCCGCCCGACCGAGGCCCTCGCCGAGGCCAGGACCGAGCGGACCCGTCCCGCATGGGGCCGGATCGTCGCCGGACTGCTGCTGCTCGCCGGTGGAGTCGTCCTCGTCGTCGTCCTCACCTCCCTGCGCACCGAGCCCGCCTCGACTCCCGTGACCTTCCTCGCCGTCGTCGTCCTGTCCACCTCCGTCGCCCTGCTCGGCCCCCTGCTGGTCAAGGCGGCCGCGCTGCTGCTCGCTGGCCCGCTCCGGCTCACCGGTCACGGCGGCCGTCTCGCCACCGCCAACCTGCGCGGCAACGCCGCCCGTATGGCCTCGGTCGTCACCCCGCTCACCCTGCTCGTCGGCATGACCTGCACCGTCCTGTTCGTCCAGTCCACCCTCGGCGATGCCGCCCGCGCCCAGGCCCGCGACGGCGTCCGAGCCGACTGGGTCGTCACCGCGCAGGGACCCGGCGTCCCCGCCGAGGCCGCACAGCGGCTGCGCGCACGGCACGACACCGTCACCGAAGTCGTCCGTACGACCATCCGCGTCGGGCTCGACAAGTACCCCGCGCAGGGCGTCACCCCGGCAGGCCTGACCCGCACCTGGGACCCGCAGGTCACCGCCGGCTCCCTCGACCGGCTCGGCCCGCACACCGTTGCCATCAGTCGACTGGCCGCCGACCAGCACCACTTGACGCCCGGCAGCACACTGAAACTCACCCTCGGAGACGGAACCCCCGCCACGCTCACCGTCGCCGCCGTCTATGCCCGGGGTCTCGGCTTCGGCGACTTCACCTTCGCCCACGACCTCGTCGCCCGCCACGTCGACAACCCGCTCGCCTCCTCCGTCCTCGTCGGCACGACCCGCACACAGACACAACTCACGACTACCCTCCGTGAGTTCCCGGAGCTTCGGATTCTTTCGCCGGCCGCCGCCGATGACCTGCAGGCGGACCGGCAGCAGGCGAACGCCGAGGTCAACCGTCTCGCCATGGCACTCGTGCTGGCCTTCACCGCCATTGCCGTGGTCAACACGCTGGCGATGTCGGTCGCGGAGCGTGTCCGGGAGTTCGCCCTGCTCCGCCTCGCCGGCGCGACCCGCCGCCAGGTGCTGGGCATGCTGCGCACCGAGACGCTGTCCGTCCTGTTCCTCGCCACCTCGCTCGGCAGCGGGATCGCGCTCGCCGTACTCACCGCGTTCAGCGTGGGGATGACGGGCCG
The DNA here is from genome assembly GCF_040652655.1 of Streptomyces sp. NPDC048191. NCBI lineage: Bacteria > Bacillati > Actinomycetota > Actinomycetes > Kitasatosporales > Streptomycetaceae > Streptomyces > Streptomyces sp. NPDC048191. Next base: position 132,853 of record NZ_JBEZMO010000020.1, on the reverse strand, counting down.
GGCGACTCCCTCGGTCACGCCCCTGCTCTACCTCGCCGTCGTCGGGGTCGCCGGCCTCCTCGCGCTCCTGGCCAGTGCGATCCCCGGACGGGCGGCACTTCGGGTGCGGGCGGTGACGGTCGCCACGGCGAAGGAGTAACGCAGGCCGGCGACGCGGGAGGGAGGGCACGGCGAAGGAGGCGCACGGCGAAGGCCAGGCTGCGATGTACCCCATGCCAGGCACGGGGTACATCGCAGCTTCCGGCGCCGGATCTGCCGGAGCCGACCCGCCACGGCTCAGGGTGCCGTCGGCTCCACCGGGAGTCCCTGTGCCCGCCATGCCTGGAAGCCGCCCACCAGGTCCGTCGCCCGGTGCAGACCGAGTTGGCGGAGAGAGGCGACGGCGAGGCTGGAGGCGTAGCCCTCGTTGCAGACCACCACGACGCGCAGGTCATGGCCGGTGGCTTCGGGAACGCGATGGCTGCCCTGCGGGTCGAGGCGCCACTCCAGCTCGTTGCGCTCGACGACGAGCGCGCCGGGGATCAGCCCGTCCCGCTCGCGCAGGGCCGCGTACCGGATGTCGACCAGCAGCGCCTCGCCCGTGCGCGCCGCCTCGTGCGCCTCTTGTGCCTCGATGCGCCGGTAGCCCGCGCGCACCCGCTCCAGCAACTCGTCGATGCCGACCGGTGCCTGTCCGGTGTCGCCGCTCACTGCCAGTCCTCCGGGCGTTCGACCTGCTCCAGGCGCAGGACCTGGCCGTTCCGGCTGTAGCGGCGGATGCGCGGCAGAGGCGGGAAGTAGGCGTGCACGGAGATCGCGTGCTCATCGGGGGACTCGTTGAGGACCTCGTGGACATGGTGTTGGCCGAAGGTGCGGCCCTCGCCGGCGGGCAGTCGGCGTGCGCGGTCCACGTCCTCGGTGAGTTCCAGGGTCTTCCAGCCGTCGGTGGGGAGCCGGGCGGCGAGCGAGTGCTCCTTGAGCACGCCGGAGGCGGTCAGGAACGCGCCGATCGACTCGGCGTGGTCGTGCCAGCCCGTGCCGGTGCCGGGCGGCCAGCCGATCAGCCACGCCTCGCTGCCGCCCGGCCCCCGCAGCCGCAGCCAGGTGCGGCCCTCCGGATCGAGTGGGAGCGAGGCGATCAGCTCGGCGTCGGCGGCCGTACGCCGTACGAAGTCGAGGAGGTCCGCCTGGGTGGGCGCCGAGCCGACGGCAGGGGACACGGGAGTGGGGGAGACAGACACGTGCACCGTCCTGAGGGATGTTCGCGGAACGGGCGCGCGCACCGCGGCGCCCGGAAGGAAAGAAGGCGAAATCAGCAGGACGGACGACACACGCAGCCCGCGTAGCGGACGAGGTCCATATGGACCCTCCGCCACAGGCGCACGCAGCTGTCGGTCATGGTGCGGAGTACAGCATGTCGGTGTACTCCGGTCAACTCACCGTCACCATGTGGACAGAGGGTGACAGGCCAACGGGGTCAGTGGGAACCGGAGGCCGCCTGCGCCTCCTGCTTCACCGCGCCGCCCACCGTCGCCTCCGCCGCCGCGTACAGGTCGGCCGGACGGACCCCGCTCAGCGCGGTGACCAGGTGGCCGTCGGGGCGCACGAGCAACACGCTGTGCGCCGGCGCACCCGGGTAGCTCTCGGCGACCAGCAGTTCGGCGCGGTACGGCAGCGCGGTCACCGATGCCGCGAGCCGGGGCATGACCCCGGCCGACATCCAGTGCTTGCGGTCCCACACGCCCGTGCCCGGCGCGATCAGGACGACGAGCAGGGCGCCGCGGCCGAGCCGGTCGCGCAACTGGACGAAGGAACCGTCCTCCGCGGTGACGCGCACGTCGGTGACCGGTGCGCCCGGCGGGGTGCCGACCGGGATCTCGCCCTCCAGACGCCCGGGCGCCAGCGGCGAGTCGGCGTACCTCACCGCCGCGCCGAAGGGGCCGCGCCCCAGATGACCGTCCGAGAGCAGCGCATCCTGCCCCCGGGCCGCACCCGGGACCATATGGCGCAGCCCGCCGGCACCGCGCAGCACCGGCATCACCTGGTCGGCGGCGCGCAGCCGGGCGGCGACCACCGCACGCCGCTCGGCCTGATAGCTGTCCAGCAGCGCCTCGTACGGGCCGTGGTGCCAGGCCGGGGCCAGCTTCCAGGCGAGGTTGTCGGCGTCCCTGAGGCCCTCGTCCAGCCCCTGCGTGCCGAGCGCGCCGAGCAGGTGGGCCGCGTCCCCGGCGAGGAAGACCCGGCCGACGCGCCACCGGCGGGCCAGCCGGTGGTGCACGGTGTGGACACCGGTGTCGAGCAGCTCGTACGGCGGTGTGGAGCCGTCCGTCCAGCCCGCGAGGGTCTCGCGGATCCGGGACACCAGGATCTCGGGGGTGACCAGGTCCTTGCCCGGTGGCAGCAGCCAGTCCAGGCGCCACACGCCGTCCGGGAGGGGGCGGGCGGTCACCTCCCCGGCGGAGGGGCCGGACTGCCGCCACGGCGGCATCCGATGAAGCAACGCCCGGCCCTCCCACGGAAGTTCCGCGCGCAGTGCGGCGACCGCGTGCCGCTCCACCGCCGTACGGCCCGGGAAGCGGATGTCCTGCAGTTTGCGCACGGTGGAGCGCGGCCCGTCGCAGCCGACCAGATAACTGCCGCGCCACCAGGTGCCGTTCTCGCCCCGCGTGTGCGCGGTGACGCCGGAACGCTCCTGCTCGATCGAGTCCAGGCGGCTGTCCACGGCGATCCGCACCAGCGGCTCGTCGGCGATGGCCGCGCGCAGGGCGGCCGTGACGACGTGCTGGGCGATGTGCAGCGGGGCGGCGGGGTCCGCCTCGTCGAAGGTGACCTCGCTCAGCACCTGCCTGCGCCTGAGGGACCGCCATCCGGCCCAGCGCACACCGTGCTCACCGAGCGCCACCCCGGTCAGCCGCTCCAGCAGGGCGGCCGTGTCCTCGCGCAGCACGATGGTGCGCGCGGGCCGGGGTTCGTCCTTGCCGGGGCCCTCGTCCAGGACGACGGACGGCACCTCCTGGCGGGCCAGCGCCAGCGCGAGCGTGAGCCCGACGGGCCCCGCTCCGACGATGATCACCGGGTCCATGACGCGGCGCCCCCTGCCCGTGACGATGCCCTGACGGAGACAAGTGAACAGGAAGGGGGAGCGGGGTGCACGATCACAGAACGTATGCAACCCATTGGCAGAGTTTGCGTCAAGCGACCGGAGGCAGTGGCGATCAGGCCACTGCCTCCGGTACTGCTTTCGGGTCTGACCTGGCGTCAGGCTGCGGTTCCCGTCCCGGCGGTGCCCGCGATGTCGACGCTGTCCTCGACACCGAGTACCGCCCCGGTCGACTTCTTGCGCCGCCGCAGCCGGCCCTCCAGCCAGCTCGCGAACGAGGTCAGGGAGAAGTTGATGATCACGAAGATGACGGCCACCACCGTGAAGGAGGCGATGGTGTTGGCGCCGTAGTAGCCGCTCATCGTGTTCGCCGACGCGAGCAGCTCGGGGAAGGTGAGGACGGCGCCGCCGAGCGCGGTGTCCTTCACGATGACGACCAGCTGGCTGACGATCGCCGGGAGCATCGCGGTGACCGCCTGCGGCAGCAGGATGAGCCGCATCACCTGGCCCTTGCGCAGACCGATCGCCATGGCCGCCTCGGACTGGCCCTTCGGCAGGGCGAGGATGCCCGCGCGGACGATCTCGGCGAGCACCGACGCGTTGTACAGCACCAGGCCGGTGACGACCGCGTACAGCGGACGGTCGTCGGAACTCACGTTGGTGTACTGGCTGTACAGCTCGTTGCCGAAGATCATCAGCACGAGCACCGGAATCGCGCGGAAGAACTCGATGACGACCGTCGCCGGTATCCGCACCCACGCATGGTCCGAGAGCCGGGCGATGCCGAAGAAGGCACCCAGCGGGAGCGCGATGACCATCGCCAGGGCCGCCGCCTTCAAGGTGTTCTGCAGACCGGGCCAGATGTACGTCGAGTAGGCCTCCGAGCTGAAGAACGGCTTCCACAGCGCCCAGTCCAGCTGGTTCTTGTCGTCGAGGGACTTGTAGACCCACCACAGGAGGGCCGCGAGGACGACCAGGAAGACCGCCGTGTACAGGACGTTGCGCCGTTTGGCGCGCGGGCCCTGGGCGTCGTACAGGACCGAGCTCATCGCTTCACCGCCACCTTCTTGCCCACCCAGCCGAGGATCAGACCGGTCGGCAGTGTCAGGCAGCAGAATCCGAAGGCGATGACCGCGGAGATCGCCAGCAGCTGTGCCTCGTTCTCCACCATCTTCTTCATCAGGAGCGCCGCTTCCGCCACGCCGATCGCGGCCGCCACCGTCGTGTTCTTCGTCAACGCGATCAGCACGTTGGTCAGCGGGATGACGGCCGCGCGGAAGGCCTGCGGGAGCACCACCAGGAACAGCACCTGCGTGAAGCTCAGACCGATGGCCCGGGCCGCCTCCGCCTGGCCGACCGGAACCGTGTTGATGCCGGAACGGATCGCCTCGCAGACGAAGGCCGACGTGTAGACGATCAGACCGAGCACGGCCAGCCGGAAACTGTACGTGTCGACCTTGTCCGAGCCCAGGGAGACGCCCAGCGTGTCGTGCAGGCCGAGCGAGGCGAACAGGATGATCACCGTGAGCGGGATGTTCCGCACGATGTTCACGTAGGCGGTGCCGAAACCGCGCATCAGCGGCACCGGGCCCACCCGCATGGCGGCCAGCAGAGTGCCCCAGACCAGGGAGCCCACGGCGGAGAGCAGCGTGAGCTGCACCGTCGTCCAGAAGGCGCCCAGCACGTCGTACTTGTCAAGAAAGTCGAACACGATCTCCCGCGCTTCCGCGTGTTAGGGATGCCCCGGGTGCGCCGTCCTCGGGGACGGCGCACCCAACGGGCGTTGCCTCAGCTCTTGATGTCGCCGATCTTCGGGGCGGGCTCGTTCTTGTAGTTGGCCGGGCCGAAGTTCTTCTTCACGGCCGCCTCCCAGGAACCGTCGGACACCATCGCCTCGAGCGCCTTGTTGATCTTGTCCTTCAGGGGGCTGCCCTTCTTGACGCCGATGCCGTAGTTCTCGTTCGTCATCTTGAAGCCGCCGAGCTTGAACTTGCCCTTGAACTGGGCCTGGGCGGCGTAGCCGGCGAGGATCGAGTCGTCCGTGGTCAAGGCGTCGATCGCCTTGCTCTGCAGACCGGTCAGGCAGGCCGAGTACGTCGGGTACTGCTGGAGCTGCGCCTTGGGAGCCAGCTTGTCGTGCACGTTCTGCGCCGACGTCGAGCCGGTCACCGAGCACAGCTTCTTCTTGTTCAGGTCCGACGGCGACTTGATCGAGTTGTCGTCCGCGCGGATCAGCACGTCCTGGTGGGCCAGCAGGTACGGCCCCGCGAAGTCGACCTTCTGCTGACGCTCCGGGGTGATCGAGTAGGTGGCGGCGATGAAGTCGACGTCACCGCGCTGCAGCATGGTCTCGCGGTCGGCGCTCTTCGACTCCTTCCACTCGATCTGGTCGGCGCTGTAACCGAGCTTCTTGGCGACATAGGTGGCGACGTCGACGTCGAAGCCCGCGTAGCCCTGCGGGGTCTTCTGGCCGAGGCCCGGCTGGTCGTACTTGATGCCGATGGCGATCTTCTTGCCGCCGCCGGAGGAGCCGTTGCCGTCCTTCTTGCCGCCACCGCACGCGGTGGCCCCCACGGTGAGAGCGAGTACGACGGCCGAGGCGGCGGTGACCTTGCGGAGCTTCATGGTGAACATCCTTTGAGTGGTGCGGAACGAGGTCCGTGTGAAAAGGCAACCCGCAGCGGCGGGGCGGGGCTGGCCCCTCAGTGGTGCAGGATCTTGGACAGGAAGTCCTTGGCCCGGTCGCTGCGCGGGTTGCTGAAGAACTGGTCGGGCGCAGCCTCCTCGACGATCCGGCCGTCGGCCATGAAGACCACACGGTTGGCAGCCGATCGTGCGAAGCCCATCTCGTGGGTGACGACGACCATCGTCATGCCCTCGCGGGCGAGCTGCTGCATGACCTCGAGGACCTCGTTGATCATCTCGGGGTCGAGGGCGGAGGTCGGCTCGTCGAAGAGCATGACCTTCGGACCCATCGCCAGCGCCCGCGCGATGGCGACGCGCTGCTGCTGGCCGCCGGACAGCTGGGCGGGGTACTTGTCGGCCTGGGTGCCCACGCCGACCCGGTCGAGCAGGGACCGGGCCTTCTCCTCGGCCTGCTTCTTCTCCGTCCTGCGGACCTTGAGCTGCCCCAGCATCACGTTCTCGAGCACGGTCTTGTGCGCGAAGAGGTTGAAGGACTGGAAGACCATCCCGACGTCCGCCCGCAGCCGGGCCAGCTCCTTGCCCTCCTGGGGCAGGGGCCTTCCATCGATCGAGATGGTGCCCGTGTCGATGGTCTCCAGCCGGTTGATGGTGCGGCACAGGGTCGACTTTCCGGACCCGGAGGGCCCGATGACCACGACGACCTCGCCGCGGGCGATCGTCAGGTCGATGTCCTGGAGCACATGCAACGCGCCGAAGTGCTTGTTGACGCTCTTCAGGACGACCAGTTCGTCGGACGTGACCACGTCTTCCTTGGTCACCGATACATTGGTCATCGCTCTCGGGCTCCGTCCTCCTCGGTTTCGGTGGACAGTAGTGAGCGGCTGTGACCTGCGTCATCACATCTGAGGGAGATCTGAGCATCACGATCCGATAGCAATCGGACACGTGTCGTAGCACTTGTCGTGCGTGTGCGTATCGGCCGGATAACGGAACCGAGAGGCAACCGGAACCCTCTTGACGCCGTCCTTGTCCATCGGCGTCACTGCCATGGGGCACGCGCGCGCGTGGCCTACGGGAAGCGCGCGAACCCAGACCGTACGACCGCTGAACCGGAGGGGGCCGGGATGAGACTGCTGCTCGTCGAGGACGACAACCATGTCGCCGCGGCCCTGTCCGCCGTACTCGCGCGACACGGTTTCGACGTCACCCACGCGCGCAGCGGCGAGGAGGCCCTGCAGGCGCTCGTCCCCGAGGGCAACGGTTTCGGTGTGGTCCTCCTCGACCTGGGCCTGCCCGACCAGGACGGTTACGAGGTCTGCGGCAAGATCCGCAAGCGCACCAGCACCCCGGTGATCATGGTCACCGCGCGCTCCGACGTCCGCTCCCGCATCCACGGGCTCAACCTGGGCGCCGACGACTACGTGGTGAAGCCGTACGACACGGGGGAGCTGCTCGCCCGTATCCACGCCGTCAGCCGGCGCACCGCGCACGAGGACCCGGCGACCGGCGGGGAGGCGGCCCTGCTCCTCGGGTCCGTCCGCATCGAACTGCCCACCCGGCAGGTCACCGTGGACGGTTCGGTCGTCCAACTGACCCGCAAGGAGTTCGACCTGCTCGCCCTGCTCGCGCAGCGCCCCGGAGTGGTCTTCCGGCGGGAACAGATCATCAGCGAGGTCTGGCGCACCAGCTGGGAGGGCACCGGCCGCACCCTGGAGGTGCACGTCGCCTCCCTGCGCGCCAAACTCCGCATGCCGGCGCTGATCGAGACCGTACGCGGCGTCGGCTACCGGCTCGTCGCCCCGGCCGCCTAGCGGGTACGGGTGCGCACACGGCTCCTGCCGCTGCTCATCGTCCTGATGGCGGCCGTCCTCCTGGCCCTCGGGCTCCCGCTCGCCATCAGTCTGGCCGCCGCCCAGCAGCAGAAGGTCGTCGTCGACCGCATCGACGACACGGCACGCTTCGCGGCGCTCGCCCAGTTCGTCACCGCCGGACCCAGCGGATCACGCCGCACCGGCACCGACGAGCGTCTGGAGGCCCTGCGCAGCGAACTCACCAACTACTACGGTGTCTACGGCATCAACGCGGGCGTCTTCTACCGCAACGGCTCGGCGATGGCCAACGCTCCCGACGACTGGTTCGTACCGCGTACGGGGGAGGTACGGGAGGCCTTCGACGAGGCGCTGCTCAGCCGGCGCAGCCACGACCCCAAGCAGGTGTGGCCCTGGCAGCGCAGCCGGCTGGTCGTCGCCTCGCCGGTGATCCGGGACGGTGACGTCGTGGCGGTCGTGGTCACCGAGTCGCCCACCGGGCAGATGCGTTCGCGGATCCTGCGCGGCTGGCTGCTCATAGGGGCCGGCGAGAGCGCGGCGATGCTGCTGGCCGTCGGGGCGGCGCTACGCCTGACCGGCTGGGTCCTCAGGCCGGTGCGGGTGCTGGACGCCACCACGCACGACATCGCCACCGGGCGGCTGAAGTCGCGGGTGGCGGTCGCCGGCGGGCCGCCGGAACTCAGAAGGCTGGCCCGGTCGTTCAACGAGATGGCGGACAACGTCGAGGATGTGCTGGAGCAGCAGCGCGCCTTCGTCGCGGACGCCTCGCACCAGCTGCGCAACCCGCTCTCGGCGCTGCTGCTGCGCATCGAACTGCTGGCTCTCGAACTCCCGGAGGGCAACGAGGAGATCGCCTCGGTCCGCACCGAGGGCAAGCGCCTCGCGCAGGTCCTGGACGACCTGCTCGACCTGGCGCTGGCCGAGCACGCCGAGGCGGATCTGACGCTGACCGACATCGGCGGGCTGGCCGAGGAGCGGGTCGCCGCCTGGTCTCCGGCCGCCGACGCCAAGGGCGTCCGGCTGACCGGCGACTGCCCGCCCACGACCGGCTGGGCGGACCCGATCACCCTGTCCAGCGCGCTGGACGCGCTGATCGACAACGCCGTGAAGTTCACCCCTGAGGGTGGCACGGTGGAGGTCACCGTCGCCGCCGACGGTGACAGCTCCACGGTCGTCGTCACCGACACCGGGCCCGGCCTCACCGACGAGGAACTCACGCGCGTGGGCGACCGCTTCTGGCGCAGCGGCCGCCACCAGAACATCAAGGGCTCGGGCCTCGGCCTCTCCATCGTGCGCGCGTTGCTCACGGCGGGCGGCGGCTCGATCGACTACGCCCACCATGAGCCACGGGGGTTGCGGGTGACAGTGACGGTGCCCAGGCACGCGGAACCGTGAGGGGCGCTGAGCCGGGCCCGCCACCGCCCGGCCCGGCCACGCAGAGTTCAAAGGACCTCTGGCGGCCGCGCTACGGCTTCATCGAGCGGTAATAGCGGCGTGCGCCCTCCTGGAGGGGGAGCGGGTCGGTGTAGATGGCGGTGCGGAGGTCGACCAGCTGGGCGGAGTGGACGTGCGCGCCGATGCCGTCACGGCTCTTGATGACCGTGCGGGTCACCCACTCCGTCAGCCGGGGGTCCACGTCCGTGCGGGTCATCAGGAGGTTGGACACGGCGATGGTCGGAACCTCGTTGCCCTGCTGTACGGCCGGATAGGCCGACTCGGGGATGTTGGTGGCCCGGTAGTACCGCGCCTCCTCGCCCTCGTTGTGCAGCCTGGTGACGAGGTCGCCATCGATCGGCACGAACTTGAAGGCGGACTTCTCGGCCAGCGCCACGAGTCCCTTGGTGGGCAGGCCGCCCGACCAGAAGAAGGCGTCGATCTTGCGCTGCTCCAGCCGGCCGGGGCCGGTGTCGATGCCGTCGGCGACCGGGGTGATGTCCTTGCGCGGATCGATGCCCGCGGCCTTGAGCACCCGGTCCGCTATCAGCCGCACCCCGGAGTCGGGCAGCCCGGTCGCCACCCGCTTGTGCCGCAGGTCCGCGACGTTCTTGATGGGGGAGTCGCTGCGCACGACGAGATGCACGTAGTCGTCGTACAGCCGGGCCACCCCGCGCAGCCGGCCGGCGCCGCTGCCGTGTCCCAGCTCGTACGCCTCCACCGCGTCGGCCGCCGCGATGGTGAAGTCGGCCTTGCCGGTCGCCACCCGCTCCACGTTCTCCTGCGAGCCGGCGCTGTTGAGCAGCTTCACCTTCAGGTCCGGCATGTCCTTGGCGAACTCGGCGCGCAGCCGCTCGCCGTACTCCTGGTACACCCCCTTGGGCGTGCCCGTGCTGAAGACGATCGTGCCGCTGGGCGGCTTCTCACCCAACGGTAGCAGCCACCACAGCAGCAGCCCGAGCACCACGGCACCGGCTGCCGCGGCCGGCAGCGCCCGGTGCCTGCTGAGGGGGCGGAACCACTTGGACATGCGGCGATCCTGCCAGGCCGGGCGCGATGCTGAACAGGGCGGGGTCACCCCGGGGCCGGGAAGAGCGGGACGGGCGCTGTCAGTGGCGGCCGTTAGAGTCGTCGCATGAGTACTTCGCCCGCCGGTCTCGTCCGGGAGTTCCACCGCGCCTTCGGCCTCGACGCCCGCAGGACGCCGACGGAGGTGGACCCCGAACTGGCGGCGCACCGCGGGGAACTGCTCGCCGAGGAGGCCGCTGAGGTCGCCGAGGTCGCGGTCGGCGGCCCGCTGGACAAGCTGGCGCACGAACTGGCGGACGTGGTCTACGTGGCGTACGGCACGGCGCTCGTCCACGGCATCGACCTCGACGAGGTGATCGCCGAGATCCACCGCGCCAACATGAGCAAGCTCGGCCCGGACGGACAGGTCGCCCGCCGGGCCGACGGCAAGGTCCTCAAGGGAGAGCAATACCGGGCGCCGGACGTGTCGTCCGTACTGCGCCGCCAGGGATGGATACCGGCGGAACGGCGTGGGGCATCGGAGCCGAGCGCCTAGGGTGCCGGACAGAAAAGGCCGATCGGGGCATGTCGGCGATCGGCCGCCGCCCGGGCATGGGCGACGGCCGACACGCGTGGGGCGGCCGGTCCGCGGGGTTCAGCGGTCGGCCAGGCCGGTGCCGCCGAGGCGGGTCAGCAGGGACGACAGCTGTGCGATGTCCTCGGTGTTCCAGGCGGGAGCGGCGAGGAGCCCGGTGGCCGTCTCCTCGGCCGTGGCGAGCATCTCCCTCAGCCGCCGTCGGCCCGTCGCGGTCAGCGACGCGTAGGCCACGCGTGCGTCCCGGGCGTCCGCCTCGCGGGTCACCAGCCCGATGCGCTCCAGCGGGGCCAGCCCGCGCGTGACCCCGGAGGCCGTCAGACCCAGTGCCTCGGCGAGGTCGACCCGGCGCATGCGGCCGCCGGGTGCCCGGCTCAGCCGTAGCAGCATCGTGAAGTCGGCGAGGCTGACCCCGTGCAGTCCGCTCAGCCGGGCGTCGAAACGCCGCACCAGCGCCGCCTGGGCCCGTACCAGCCGCAGCGCCGCGTCCAGGGCGTCACTCATCCCGGAGCTCACCGCCCGCGCCGGAGTTCGACCCGCGCTCCTTGTCCATCCTGCTCATAGTCCCATCCTGCTCATCGTCGGACCGTGCCCGCGCTACTCATTGCCGTCTCCTTGAGTACTCAAGTTCATGCGCCGTTCGAACGGGCCGCACGTCGCTGCCGCTTGCCCATCGGCGCCTGGGAGAGGTCCTCGGCGGTGGAACGGAGGTTCTTGAAGCCGTACCCGCGCTCGGTCAGCCAGGTCTTCGCCGCCTCCTCCGCCCGCTCGGTCGCTTCCAGGAGGTCCTCCTCTTCCTCTCCTGTGTCGGAGAAGCGGAAGACGAAGGCCGGCCGGGCGGCGATGTCGTAGGTGAGGCTGCCCTCGGGTGTGAACGCGGCGCGCAGCACATCGTGTTCGGCGGCGTCGGCCAGCAGCGCGGCCCGCTGTGCCTCGGTCAGGCCGTCGAAGGTGCCGCGGACGGTGATCCGGAATGTGCGAGTGGTCATCTCGCGACCCTAGGCCGGGCAGGGCCGTCCTCTCCACCGGGTTTCCCCCGGCCACCACCGTTGCGGCGACTCCTTCACGGCGACCGGAAGGTGCCCGGTCCCTGCCGGAGCGCGGCGGGTTCGCCGGTGTCACGTGGCGTACCCGATCCCGTACAGTCCGTGGTGCGCATGTTCCGGCGCGGCCGAGCCCGTGTTGACCAGGAGAAGAGAACATGGACATCGAAGCCGGTCCCGGCGCCCCTCCGTACCGTCCCGGAGGCGGGCGTCCGGTGCCCGAGGTCGAGCCCGCCCTGGTCGAGCGGTGGCGGTCGGCGGGAGGTGAACTGGTCGAGCTGCTCTCCCAGGTGCGTGAGCGCTGCGGCGGCATCGCCGCGTTCCGCCTCGGACCGGCGCCGACCGTTCTCGTCACCGACCCGCACGCCGTCCAGCATGTGCTCGCCCGGCACCCGGAGCGGTATGTCAAGCGCTCGCACCGTGCCCGTCTGCTGATCGGCGACGGTGTCCTCGCCGCCACCGGCGCCGCGTGGAAGCGGCAACGCCGCCTGCTGCAGGGCCAGTTCACCGGCCCCGGAATGCGCCGCTACGAACGGCGGATCACCGCCGCCGCCCGGTCCACCGCCGGACGCTGGGAAGAGTACGCCCGTACCGGACAGACCCTCGACGTCGGCCGGGAGATGCGCCGGTTCGCCCTGGACGCCATCTGGCGCTCCCTCACCGGACACGCCCTCGACGACGAGACCGAGCGCGAACTGGACGCCGTGGCCGTCGTTGCGGCCGCACTGCCGACCCTGCCCGCGGATGTCGCCGACGCCCGGGACGCCGTCGCTGCCGATCTCGCCCGGATCGACGCGGTCGCCCGGCACGCCGTCGAGGCCGCACGCGACGGTGCGGCCGGCCCGGACGGTCCGGGCCTGGTGCACGTCCTGCTCGACGCCGCCGCCGAGCACCCGGAGTACACCGGCCGGCTGATCCGCGACGAGTTGGTCACCCTGCTCGCGGCCGGGCACGAGACCACCGCCACCACTCTCACCTGGCTGTACCTGTTCCTCGACCGGCACCCGGCCGCCCGGGAGGAGGCGCTCGCCGCCGGCGGCGAGGGCACCGGGGAACGCCGCCAGGCCATCCAGGCCCTGGTCCACGAGACGCTGCGGCTCTATCCGGCCGCCTGGATCCTGCCCCGCCACGCCGCCGAGGACGACACCCTCGCCGGCTACACCGTGGCGGCGGGCACCGACCTCCTGGTCTGCCCGTATCTCACCCACCGCGATCCCGGACTGTGGCCGGACCCGGAGCACTTCGACCCCCGGCGCTTCAGCGTCCCGGACGCCCGGCCCACCCGGCCGGGCGCCTACCTCCCCTTCGGCATGGGTCCCCGCGCCTGCCTCGGGGCGCAGTTCGCCCTCCGCGAGTCGACCATCCTGCTCGAACACCTGCTGCCGGCCCACACGCCGTCCTTCCACTCCACCCCCACCAAGGCCGAGTACGGCATCACCGTCCGCCCCTCCGGGCCCACCCCCGCTTCCCTGGCGGCGCCAGTCCCCTGAGGCCGACCGGCGCGGGGTGCGCCCACCCGCCTACTCTGGAGTGTCGCTGTGCGCGGCGAGCCGACGGACGGCCGTGGTCGTGCGGGAAGGCGGTGGCGTTCCATGCAGTACGTGGCCGTGAGTGCGCTGAGCCATCCGGGGCTGCTCCGGGAACGGAACGAGGACAGCCTCGTGGCCGGGCCGTGGACCCTGTGCGCCACGGTGACGGAGAGCCCGCAGACCCTGGTCTTCCCCCTCGGCACACCCGTCGCCATCGCCGTTGCCGACGGGCTCGGCGGACATCCCGGCGGTGACCTGGCCAGCGCCCTGGTGGCCCGTCGGATCGCGTCCGTCGGACCCGCCCTGACCAGCGAGGACGCCGTCCGTGATGCCCTGCAGGCGGGCAACCGCGCCGTGTACGAGGCCGCCGGCGGCGACGGAGGAGGCGCGTTCGCCACCATGGGCACGACGGTGGCCGGCATCGTCGTGCGGTCCGGCTCGCTGCTGGTGTTCAACGTGGGCGACAGCCGGGTCTTCGCGGCGTCGCCCGACGGGCTGCGTCAGGTGAGCGTCGACGACAGCCCCCCGCTCGAACCCGGGCGGCGCACCACGTCCATCGTCACCCAGTGCCTGGGCGGCAGCCCCGCGTACCGTGCCGTCCACCCGCACGTGACGGCCGAGCCCCTGTCTCCGGGCGACCGCTACCTCATCTGCACCGACGGCCTGACCGATCCCGTGCCGACGGACGTGCTCGACGAGGTGATGCGGGAGCACGACGACGGCCGGGCCGCCTTCGAGCTGTGGAAGGCGGCCATCGAGGCGGGCGGCCCCGACAACATCACGCTGGCGGTCGTCCGCGTCTCGGACGAATAGGGAGCGGACGGGAGCGTCACCTCCGCTCCGTCTCGTCCGGCGGGAAGCCGTACCGCCCCTGCAGCCGGACGAAGCAGGCCGAGGTCAGTACCCGCGGCCGCGTCAGCCCCGACGCGGTGCGCTCGAAGCACACCACCTCCTCGTCCCCGCCCGGCCCGATCGGCTGTACCAGGCGACCGCCCGGCGCCGTCTGCGCGACCAGCGGCGCGGGCACCCGCGGGAACGCGGCCGACACGAGGACGGCGTCGTACGGGGCCCGGTCCGGCACACCGCCGGTGCCGTCGCCGATCCGCAGCTCCACGTTCCGCACGCCCTGGCGTGCGAGGTTCACCCGCGCCTGGCGGGCGATGCCGGGCCGCGTCTCGATGCTGACGACGTCGGCGGCCAGCCGGGCCAGCAGAGCGGTCTGGAAGCCCAGCCCCGTACCTATCTCCAGGACGTGCTCGGACCCGCTCAGACCGAGGCCCTCGATCATCATCGCGGACAGCGAGGGCTGCGTGGTGACCTGTCCCTGCCCGATCGCCACGGGTACGTCCCGGTAGGCGAGGTCCTGCAAAGCGGCCGGGACGAACCCGGCCCGTGGCGTCGCGCGCACGGCCTGCAGCAGCCGTTCGTCCCTGACCCCGGCGGCGCCGAGGGCCCGTACGAGATCGTCCGGGGTTCCGGGTACGGAGGGCACAGGTCGGCTCACCACCTCGCGACCGCCCACGGCGAAGACGCCTACCGTGGAGACATGAGCGAGATCGTCGTCTACGAACTCGACAGGCCGGTGGCGACGCGCTCCGCCACCGGCTCCACGAGGGGCGCGGACCGGCGCGTCCGCACGGTGCACGCGGCGCCGACGGCTCCGGGGTCGCCCACCGCCGCGGGACCGCGGACCCTCTGCGGCAGGGACACCTTCGCCATGGAGACGGCCGACTGGCGGCCGTCGGAACACCCGGGAGCGCCCTGGTACCCGGCGGAACACGCGTCCGTGGTCTGCCCGGACTGCGACGCCGTGATGGAGACCTGACCAAAGGACCGGCGGAACGGGGTCGCCGCGCCCCTCTTCGGGATCCCGCCGCTCACCCGCGTTCCACGTACTCCTTGAAGTGCTCCAGATCGCTGCGGACGAGCCGTTCGATCGCGTTCGTCTGGGCGAACCCCTTCGGCCCGCCGAAGGCGTCCCGGACCGTGTCCGGGTCGTACTCCAGCCGTGCCTGGATCCGGGTGTGGTTCTGGTCGATCGGCTGGACCGAGAAGGAGCCCGTCAGCTCGGGAGCGCTCGTGGTGAGCCACTCCATCACGTGCTCGCCGCGGTCGGTGACCTCGGCGTCGACCTCCCGGGCCCGGCCCCCCGCCTCGACCTCCAGATGTGCCCGGCCCCCCGCCTCCGGGCGCGCGCCCCGCACCCCGTCCACGAAGCGCGGATAGTTCTCCAGCCGGTGCAGGGTCTCCCAGGCCGTGTCCATCGGAACCCCGACGTCGACATGCAGCTCAAGCGTGCTCATGGCTCACCTCCACGTGCAGCTCATGACGCATGGCCTTCTGCTTACAGTGTGCGCCCGACAGGAGGGGGGAGGAGCCGGGACGGGGCTCTCCAGACACCGCCTACCCTTGACGCATGACCAGCAGCAGCGACCGGAGCCCCGCAGTGGACGTTCAAGCACCCAAGACCTACGAAGTGCGCACCTACGGGTGCCAGATGAACGTCCATGATTCCGAGCGGTTGGCCGGCCTGCTCGAAGGCGCCGGGTACGTGCGGGCCCCCGAGGGCTCGGACGGGGACGCGGACGTGGTCGTGTTCAACACCTGTGCCGTGCGGGAGAACGCCGACAACCGGCTGTACGGCAACCTGGGCCGGCTCGCGCCGAAGAAGGCCTCGCGGCCCGGCATGCAGATCGCGGTCGGCGGCTGTCTCGCCCAGAAGGACCGCGACACCATCGTGAAGAAGGCGCCCTGGGTGGACGTCGTCTTCGGCACGCACAACATCGGCAAGCTGCCGGTCCTGCTGGAGCGCGCCCGCGTGCAGGAGGAGGCGCAGGTCGAGATCGCCGAGTCGCTGGAGGCGTTCCCGTCCACGCTGCCGACCCGGCGCGAGAGCGCCTACGCGGCCTGGGTGTCGATCTCCGTCGGCTGCAACAACACCTGCACCTTCTGCATCGTCCCGGCCCTGCGCGGCAAGGAGAAGGACCGCCGCACCGGCGACATCCTCGCCGAGATCGAGGCCCTGGTCGCCGAGGGCGTCTCCGAGATCACGCTGCTCGGCCAGAACGTCAACGCCTACGGCTCCGACATCGGTGACCGCGAGGCCTTCAGCAAACTGCTGCGGGCGTGCGGGCAGATCGAGGGCCTGGAGCGGGTCCGCTTCACGTCTCCCCACCCCCGCGACTTCACCGACGACGTCATCGCGGCCATGGCGGAGACCCCGAACGTCATGCCCCAGCTCCACATGCCGCTCCAGTCCGGCTCGGACACGGTCCTCAAGGCCATGCGCCGCTCCTACCGCCAGGAGCGCTACCTCGGGATCATCGAGAAGGTGCGCGCCGCGATCCCGCACGCCGCGATCACCACCGACATCATCGTGGGCTTCCCCGGCGAGACCGAGGAGGACTTCGAGCAGACCCTGCACGTCGTCCGCGAGGCGCGTTTCGCCCAGGCCTTCACCTTCCAGTACTCCAAGCGCCCGGGCACCCCGGCCGCGACCATGGAGGACCAGATCCCCAAGGAGGTCGTCCAGGCGCGTTACGAGCGGCTCGTCGCCCTTCAGGAGGAGATCTCCTGGGAGGAGAACAAGAAGCAGGTCGGCCGCACCCTGGAGCTGATGGTCGCCGAGGGCGAGGGCCGCAAGGACGGCGCCACCCACCGCCTCTCCGGCCGCGCCCCCGACAACCGCCTGGTCCACTTCACCAAGCCCGACCAGGAGGTCCGCCCCGGCGACGTCGTCACCGTCGAGATCACGTACGCCGCCCCGCACCACCTCCTCGCCGAGGGCGCCGTTCTCGACGTGCGCCGCACGCGCGCGGGGGACGCCTGGGAGAAGCGCAACGCCGCGGAGGCCGCCAAGCCCGCGGGCGTGATGCTCGGACTGCCGAAGATCGGCGCACCGGCCCCGCTGCCGGTCGCCACGGGCAGCGCCTGCGGCTGCGACTGAGCGGGAACGGTCCGGCCGAGCCGTCAGGGCCGACGGCCGGCCCGGGCCCGGGTTCGACGCGCAGCCCCGGCGACACCCGGGCCGGCCACCGCCGATCGCGCGTGGACCCGGCGTCGGTGGTGGCGGCGCGGTGCGCCTCCCGTGTCCTGGTCTGCCGGTTCGCGGTGGTGCGGCGTTACCCTGCCGATCATGCTTGTCGCCGCCGCAGTCTGTCCCTGCCCTCCACTGCTCGTGCCCGAGGTCGCCGAGGGCGCCGCGCCCGAGCTGGACGCCGCACGCGCGGCCTGCACCGACGCGCTCGGGGTGCTCGCCGCCGCCCGCCCGGACCTGCTGGTGGTCGTCGGGCCCGCCGAGCAGAGCGGACGCGGAACGTTCCCGCAGGGCAGCCCGGGGTCCTTCCGCGGGTTCGGGGTCGACGTGGACGTACGCCTCGGCCCCGCGACGGACACCGCTGCCGAGCGCGAGTTGCCGTCGTCGCTGGCCGTCGGCGCCTGGTTGCTGGAGCGGACCGGCTGGGCGGACGCCCCGATCGAGGGACTCGGCGTCGGGGAACCGCTCGCGCCGGAGCGGTGCATCGACGTCGGCCGGCAGATCGGCGCCCGGCCGGGGCGGGTGGCGCTGCTGGTGATGGGGGACGCCAGCGCGTGCCGCACGGTCAAGGCTCCGGGCTACCTGGACGAGCGGGCGGCCCCCTTCGATGCGGAGGCCGCCCGGGCGCTGGGCGCCGCGGACGTGGCGGCCGTGCAGGCGCTGGACGCCGAGCTGGCCCATGAACTGAAGGCCTCCGGCCGGGCCCCCTGGCAGGTCCTGGCCGGCGCCGCCGAGGGTGCCGACCTCAGCGGTGCGCTGCTGTACGACGACGCGCCGTACGGCGTGGGATACCTGGTCGCGACCTGGTCATAGCGGCAACCCGCCCCGTCCGGTCCCAGCGGGCCGGCGTACGCGCAGACGGCGGACGGCCGGGAGCCGCTGTGCTCCACGACCGTCCGCCGATCTGTATGCCGTTCAGGACTCAGGAAGCCGGTGGCGGGCCCTCCGGCGGGGTGGGGGTCGTCGGACCACCGGTGGCCGTCTCCGGGCCCGGGCCTTCCTTGTGAGCCAGGCGGTCCATCGCATCCTTGGCCTTGCCGGTGCCCGCCTGGATCTTGTCGCTGTACTTGTGCTTGGTCCGCTCGTCCACGGCCTTCGCGGCCTTGTCGATACCGTGCTGGACCTTCCCCCCGTGCTCACGCGCGAGGTCCGACACCTTTTCCCTGGCCGGGCCGAGCTTGGCCTTCATGTTGTCCAACAGACCCATGGTCCACCTTCCCTCGCCGGGCAGTTACCTGCGGGCGCCCTCGCCGGCCTCGCTGTCGGCGGCCTCCTCGGCGGACTGCTGCTTGGGGATGCCGGAGCCGTCGGACGCCTCGTCCGCGTCGGCGTCCGACCGCGCCGCCACGTCCTCGCTCCCGTCCCCGGCCGAACCCTTCGCCTCGGCCGGCCCGGCCGCCTCTGCCTCCGCCGCCTTCGCTTCCTCCGCCTCGGCCCCTTCCGGCTCCGCGCCGGTCTGCGCCTCGGCGGCCGACGCCTCCGAAGTCGCCTTCGACCTGCCGAGGAGTCGTGCAAAAACGCCCATATCCACTCCATACGGTACTCGTGCGGGCGAATTCCCGCGTAACCCGGTGCGTACGGTTGCGCCGCCGGGGTCACCGCCTCCCGGCGGGCCGGAGGGCGGTACTCGCCTCGGGCAACGACCGGGAACCCCACCCGTCACGTAACTCGTTCGGGCGGCCGCCAGGAGGTTTGCGAGACTGGTGCGGTGAGCAGCGCACCCTCCACCCCGCGTGTCATCGCCGTCGTCGGCCCCACCGCGGCCGGAAAGTCCGATCTCGGCGTCTTCCTGGCCCAGCAACTCGGCGGGGAGGTCGTCAACGCCGACTCCATGCAGCTGTACCAGGGGATGGACATCGGCACCGCCAAGCTGACGCCCGCGGAGCGCGGCGGCATCCCGCACCACCTGCTGGACATCTGGGACGTGACGGTCACCGCCTCCGTCGCCGAGTACCAGAAGCTGGCCCGCGCCAGGATCGACGCACTGCTCGCCGAGGGCCGCTGGCCCGTCCTGGTCGGCGGCTCCGGCCTGTACGTCCGCGGGGCCGTCGACAACCTGGAGTTCCCCGGTACCGACCCCGAGGTCCGGGCCCGCCTGGAGGAGGAACTGGCGCTGCGCGGCTCCGGCGCGCTGCACGCCCGCCTGGCCGCCGCCGACCCCGAGGCCGCCCGCGCGATCCTGCCGAGCAACGGCCGCCGTATCGTCCGGGCACTGGAAGTGATCGAGATCACCGGCCGGCCCTTCACCGCCAACCTGCCGGGCCACGACTCCGTCTACGACACCGTCCAGATCGGAGTCGACGTGGGCCGTCCGGAACTGGACGAGCGGATCGCCCGCCGCGTCGACCGGATGTGGGAGGCGGGCCTCGTGGACGAGGTGCGCGCACTGGAGGCGCAGGGGTTGCGCGAGGGGCGTACGGCGTCGCGCGCGCTGGGCTACCAGCAGGTGCTCGCGGCGCTCGCCGGGGAGTGCTCGGAAGCGGAGGCGCGGGCCGAGACCGTACGCGCGACCAAGCGCTTCGCGCGCCGTCAGGATTCGTGGTTCAGGCGCGATCCCCGCGTGCACTGGCTGAGTGGGGCCGTGGCGGATCGCGGGGAACTTCCGCATCAGGCCCTGGCGTTGGTCGAACGACCGGTTACAGCCTGATCACGTCATGGCATCGGGATGCGCCGCCGGTCATCGAGGCCTTCGGCGCCGTGCCATCATCGAGCTTCGATCGACCAAGTGGAGCCTAGTTGGGAGGGCGCGTGGCGATGGAGGCCGGCCCTCGCGACACCGCACAAAGTGCCGAGCACGTCACCACCGACAGTGACGAACCGGACCCCGGCGCGGGCCGTCCGACCGAGGACTGCCTGGGCGAGGACCGCGGGCCCGAAGGCCGCCGGAACGGCGAGCGCCTGGGCGCAGGCCCTCTGCAAGGAGACCGCCCGGCCGAGGACCGGCCCACGCATGCGGCTCCGGCCGGGTACCTGCCGGGCGACGGCCGGCAGGTCCAGGCGCAGCCGGTCGAGGAGCCCCTCGCCGACGTACGGCTCACCGACGACGGCCCCGATGAGTCGCCGGACGGCGTGACCGACGACGGACCGGAACCCGAGGAGATGTACCAGGGCGGTCCGGAGGTCGAGGTCGAGCTGCGCCCGCAGCGCAGGCTCCGCCTCTGGCAGCTCGCTCCCATCGTGGGACTGTCCGCCGTCGGCTCCCTGATGTTCGCCTTCCCCCTCGCCTTCGACTTCGGCGACAGCGGCGCCGTCATCGCCATGCTCGGCCTGCTGATCTGCTCCTGCGCCGCCGGCTGGGGCATGATGGCCGCCCGCCGGGTGGGCTACACCTGGCCCGGCCTGCCGGCGCGCGGTTCGGGCCGCCGCCCGGACTGGCGGGTCGTACTCGGTTACGTGCTGCTGGTGGCCGTGGTCGTGGTCCTGGCGGTGTGGCGAGTGGCGAGACTGCGCTGACGCGTGCCCCTTCAGGGGCGGGGACTACGGGATCAAGGTCCACCGGCCCGCACCGTCGCACGGCCCGCGCCACCCCCGCCTCCCGTCGGCCCGGCCCGGCGGAGCGCTCCCGTACGATCGAGGAATGAGCACAAGGATCGCCTTCCTCAAGGGCCACGGCACCGAGAACGACTTCGTGATCGTCCCGGACCCGGAGAACGCCCACGACCTGAGCCCGGCCGCCGTCGCCGTCCTGTGCGACCGCCGCGCCGGTATCGGCGGCGACGGAGTGCTCCACGTGGTGCGCTCCGCCGCGCACCCGGAGGCGAAGGCGATGGCGGCCGAGGCCGAGTGGTTCATGGACTACCGCAACGGCGACGGCTCGGTCGCCGAGATGTGCGGCAACGGAGTCCGTGTGTTCGCGCGCTACCTCCAGCACGCCGGGCATGTGGGCGAAGGGGACCTCGCGATCGCCACGCGTGCGGGTGTGAAGACCGTCCACATCGCGAAGGACGGTGACATCACCGTCGGCATGGGCCGGGCCCGCCTGCCGGAGGGCGACGTCACGGTGAGCGTCGGCGAGCACAGCTGGCCCGCGCGCAACGTGAACATGGGCAACCCGCACGCGGTGGCCTTCGTCGACGACCTCGCGCAGGCCGGCAATCTGTACGACCCGCCGCCGTTCAGCCCGGCCGCCGCCTACCCCGACGGGGTCAACGTCGAGTTCGTCGTCGACCGCGGCCCCCGCCACGTCGCCATGCGGGTGCACGAGCGCGGCTCCGGCGAGACCCGCTCGTGCGGCACGGGCGCGTGCGCCGTCGCGGTGGCCACCGCCCGGCGCGACGGCGCCGACCCGGCCGTCACCGGAACGCCGGCCACGTACACCGTCGACCTGCCCGGCGGACGGCTCGTCATCACCGAGCGGCCCGACGGCGAGATCGAGATGACCGGACCCGCCGTGATCGTGGCCGAGGGTGAGATCGACGGCAAGTGGCTGGAAAACGCGCTCGGCTGACCCGGCGAAACCTACGAGTCGACACCCCGTCAGCTCCCGGATCAGCGGTTTCCGGCAGCGGAGGCGCTCGCAACGGCGTACGCCCTCGGGGCGCGTGGCGCAAAACCTAAACCTCTTTTGCGTCGCTCGAATGGGTGATCCGTTTCACGCTCGCCGGGAGGCGGTCGGTCGCACGTGGTGGGCTCGGTAGCATCAAGCACCGGCACGGACGGGGGAACGTCGCCTTCCCTGAGCCGCGTACGCCCTGGGGCCCCGTCCGCCGGTCCACGAGCCGGAGGTGCCCATGAGTGCGGAGGCCACGAACCCTGCGACCCCTGGCCCGGTAGCGCCCACGGCGTCCCCGGCGGCCACCGCCCCCGCGGTGCCCAGGGCGGACCGCAGGAAGTCCCGGCCCCGGATCGACCTGCGCAGGCTTGGCCGGGCCGCGCTGCTCGGCCCAGCCGTCCGCGGCAAGTTGCCCGACGCGATCAGCCACGTCGTGGAGGCGCACCGCGCCCACCACCCCGACGCGGACCTCGACCCGCTGCGCCGCGCCTACGTCCTCGCGGAGTCCTCGCACCGCGGCCAGATGCGCAAGAGCGGTGAACCGTACATCACCCACCCGCTCGCCGTGACCCTGATCCTCGCCGAACTCGGCGCCGAGACCACGACCTTGACGGCGTCCCTGCTCCACGACACCGTCGAGGACACCGATGTGACGCTCGACCAGGTGCGGGAACAGTTCGGCGAGGAGGTTCGTTATCTGGTCGACGGGGTGACGAAACTCGAGAAGGTCGACTACGGGGCCGCCGCCGAGCCCGAGACCTTCCGCAAGATGCTCGTCGCCACCGGCAGCGACGTGCGCGTGATGTCGATCAAACTCGCCGACCGCCTGCACAACATGCGCACCCTCGGCGTCATGCGCCCGGAGAAACAGGCGCGGATCGCCAAGGTCACCCGCGACGTCCTCATCCCGCTCGCCGAACGCCTCGGCGTGCAGGCCCTGAAGACCGAGATGGAGGACCTGGTCTTCGCCATCCTCCACCCCGAGGAATACGAGCACACCCGCGAGCTCATCGCGAAGAACGCCGCCCGCCCCGACGACCCGCTCGCCGAGGTCGCCGACGAGATGCGCGGGGTGCTGCGCGAGGCCGGCATCCCCGCCGAAGTCCTCATCCGTCCCCGGCACTTCGTCTCCGTCCACCGCGTGGCCCGCAAACGCGGACAGCTGCGCGGCACCGACTTCGGCCGCCTGCTCGTGCTGGTGAACGAGGACGCCGACTGCTACGCCGTCCTCGGCGAACTGCACACCTGCATGACGCCGGTCGTCTCGGAGTTCAAGGACTTCATCGCCGTACCGAAGTTCAACCTGTACCAGTCGCTGCACACCGCCGTCGCCCGGCCGGACGGTCAGGTCGTCGAAGTCCTCATCCGCACGCACCTGATGCACAAGGTCGCCGAGGCGGGCGTCGTCGCCCTCGGCAACCCCTACGCCCCCGCCTCCGACGCGCCGACCTCCGACGACGCCGCCGACGGCGAGCGCGCCGACCCCACCCGTCCCGGCTGGCTCTCCCGCCTCCTCGACTGGCAGCAGGCCGCGCCCGATCCCGACACCTTCTGGTCCACCCTGCGCGAGGACCTCGCCCAGGACCGGGAGATCACCGTCTTCCGCCCCGACGGCGGCACCCTCGGCCTGCCCGAGGGCGCCACCTGCGTGGACGCCGCCTACGCCCAGTACGGCGAGGACGCCCACGCCTGCATCGGAGCCCGTGTCAACGGTCGTCTGGCCACCCTGAGCACAGTCCTGCGGGACGGCGACACGGTCCAGCTCCTCATGGGCCAGGACCCCGCCTCCGAGCCCTCCCGTGAATGGCTGGAGCACGCCCACACCCCCGCGGCCCGCATCGCCATCCAGCGCTGGCTGGCGACCCACCCCGGCGGCGGCACCGACACGGACGAGACGACCGGCACACGCGCCGAACCCGCCGAGGACGCCGCCCCCCTGCGCCGGGGCGATCCCGCGCAGAGCGCCGCCGCCCTCCGTCCGGCGGACGCAGCACCCGGCGTCGAGGGCGCGCTCGCACCCCGCCCCCGCCGTACCGACGTCCTCATGGACCGGCCGGGGGCCTCCGTGCGCCTCGCCGGATGCTGTACGCCCGTCCCGCCGGACGAGATCACCGGCTTCGCGGTGCGCGGGGGAGTGGTGACCGTGCACCGCGTGGAGTGCGCCGCGGTGGCGCACATGAAGGGCCGGGGGCGCGCGGAGATCGGCGTGCGCTGGGGGGACACCACCGAGTGCCGGGTCACCCTGGTCGCCGAATCGTTCGGCCGTCCGCATCTGCTGGCCGACCTCACCGAGGCGATCTCGTCGGCGGGAGTCGACATCGTCTCCGCCACCGTCGAACCGCCCACCCAGCAGCGGGTCAGACACACGTACACCCTCCAGCTCCCCGACGCGGCCCGTCTGCCGTCCCTGATGCGCGCCATGCGCGACGTGCCGGGTGTGTACGACGTGTCCCGTGCGCAGCACCAGGCCCCGGGGGCATGAGGGTCGCCCCCTGTGACCGACGGCTGCGGTACGTGAGGCAGAAGGCCTCCGGAAGCGAACCCGATCGGGTGGGACGGGCGCGCGTCGTCCTCGCGGCGCGGGAACGCACTGGTAGCGGTGATGCATGCTGCTCACTCCCGTCACGCTCCGCACCCGCTCACAGTCCCGGACCCAGCCCCGGAGCTCCCGGCACCGCAAGGCGGCGCTCCTCGCCTCCGCCGTCTCCGTCTGCCTCCTCGCCGCCGCGGCCCCGCCCGAACCCCTCGGCGTCGGCGACCGGCTCTACCCCGAGCTGGGCAACCCGGGCTACGACGTGGCGTCGTACGACCTGTCCTTCACCTATCCCGGCAGCAACGACAAGCCGCTCCAGGCCGTCACCACCATCGACGCCTGGACCACCGCCGACCTGGACCGGATCAACCTCGACTTCGCGCACGGCACCGTGCGGTCCGTCGAGGTCGACGGGCATCCCGCGGACTTCACCAGTGCCGGCGACGACCTGGTCGTCACCCCGGACCACCGGCTCTCCGAGGGCAGCTGGACCCGGATCACGGTCAGGCACACCAGCGATCCCGTCGCCGGCAAGGCCCAGGAGGGTGGCTGGGTGCGCACCTCCGACGGCCTCGCCATGGCGAACCAGGCCGACGCCGCCCACCTGGTCTTCCCGTGCAACGACCACCCGTCCGACAAGGCGATGTTCACCTTCCACGTCACGGCCCCGAACGACTACACGGTCGTCGCCAACGGCCTGCCCGCCGGAGCGGACCGGGTGGGCCGCACCACGACCTGGACCTACCGCACCCAGCACCCCATGGCCACCGAACTCGCCCAGGTGACCATCGGCCGCTCTGCCGTCGTCCACCGCGAGGGCCCGGAGGGGCTGCCGATGCGTGACGTCGTGCCCGCCGCCGACCGCAAGGCCCTCGAACCCTGGCTCGCCAAGACGCCCGACCAGATCGCCTGGATGGAGAGCAAGGTCGGGAAGTTTCCGTTCGAGACCTACGGCGTGCTCATGGCACAGGCGTCCACCGGCTTCGAACTGGAGACGCAGACCCTCTCGCTCTTCGAGAAGAACCTGTTCACCGAGCCGGCCTACCCCAAGTGGTACGTCGAGTCGGTCATGGTGCACGAGCTGTCCCACCAGTGGTTCGGCGACAGCGTCAGCCCCCGGACCTGGTCCGACGTCTGGCTGAACGAGGGACACGCCACCTGGTACGAGGAGCTGTACGCCGAGGAGAGCGCGCACAAGCCCATGGCGGAGCGGATGAAGGCCGCCTACGGCTCCTCCGACCGCTGGCGCGAGGCCGGCGGTCCGCCCGCCCGGCCCAAGGCGCCGGCCCCCGGCCAGAAGATCAGCATCTTCCGCCCGAACGTCTACGACGGCGCCGCGCTCGTCCTCTACGCCCTGCGCCAGGAGATCGGCCGGCCGGCCTTCGAGCGGCTGGAGCGGGTCTGGGTCCGCCAGTACCGGGACTCGACCGCCGGCACGGCCGACTTCGTCCGGCTGGCGTCGACGATCTCCGGCCGCGACCTGAGCGGCTTCTTCAAGGCCTGGCTGTACGGCGCGAAGACCCCGCCGATGCCCGGCCACCCGGACTGGAAGCAGCTGGCACCGGCCACGTCGGGCGCTGCCGAGGGAGCGAAGAGCGCCCACAAGTCCGGGACCGCGAGGCCGCGAGGCACCCGATAACACGGTGACGAGACGGGTCGCCTCGTGCGACCATCGTCAGGTCGGCGCGGTACGGGACACGGGAATCTCCCGGGGTACTCATCCGTTGAGTAGATGAGTGGCCCCGCAGGGCCGCCGCATCGACGCCGCAACGGCATCCCATCGACGTAAGGATCCAATGACCTCCTCTTCTTCCCCTTCCCAGGACACCAAGCGCCTCGCGCACGCCTATCCCGAGGGTCTTCGGGCCGATGCCCTGATGGAAGAGGACGTCGCCTGGAGCTACGAGATCGACGGCGAGCGGGACGGTGAGCAGTTCGACCGCTCCGAGCGTGCGGCCCTGCGCCGCGTGGCGGGCCTGTCCACCGAGCTGGAGGACGTCACCGAGGTCGAGTACCGCCAGCTCCGCCTGGAGCGGGTCGTGCTCGTGGGGGTGTGGACCACCGGCACCGCGCAGGACGCCGACAACTCCCTCGCGGAGCTGGCCGCCCTCGCCGAGACCGCGGGCGCGCTCGTGCTCGACGGCGTCATCCAGCGCCGTGACAAGCCCGACGCGGCCACCTACATCGGCTCCGGCAAGGCCGCCGAGCTGCGTGACGTCGTCCTCGAGACGGGCGCCGACACGGTCATCTGTGACGGTGAGCTGAGCCCGGGCCAGCTGATCCAGCTGGAGGACGTCGTCAAGGTCAAGGTCATCGACCGCACGGCCCTGATCCTGGACATCTTCGCCCAGCACGCCAAGTCCCGAGAGGGCAAGGCGCAGGTCGCGCTCGCGCAGATGCAGTACATGCTGCCCCGACTGCGAGGCTGGGGTCAGTCCCTGTCCCGGCAGATGGGTGGCGGTCGCGGCGGCCTCGCCACGCGTGGCCCCGGTGAGACCAAGATCGAGACGGATCGGCGACGGATCCGCGAGAAGATGGCGAAGATGCGCCGGGAGATCGCGGAGATGAAGACCGGCCGGGAGATCAAGCGCCAGGAGCGCCGGCGCAACAAGGTGCCGTCCGTCGCCATCGCGGGCTACACCAACGCCGGCAAGTCCTCCCTGCTCAACCGCCTCACCGGCGCCGGCGTCCTGGTCGAGAACGCCCTGTTCGCGACCCTGGACCCGACCGTCCGCCGGGCGGAGACCCCGAGCGGCCGGCTGTACACGCTGGCGGACACCGTCGGCTTTGTACGCCACCTGCCGCACCACCTGGTCGAGGCGTTCCGCTCCACCATGGAGGAGGTCGGCGACTCCGACCTGATCCTGCACGTCGTGGACGGCTCGCACCCGAACCCCGAGGAGCAGCTCGCCGCCGTACGCGAGGTCATCCGGGACGTCGGCGCCACCGACGTGCCCGAGATCGTCGTGATCAACAAGGCGGACACGGCCGACCCGCTGGTCCTCCAGCGGCTGCTCCGGGTCGAGAAGCGCTCGATCGCCGTCTCGGCCCGCACAGGCCGGGGCATCGAGGAGCTGCTGGCGCTGATCGACAACGACCTGCCGCGCCCGTCGGTCGAGATCGAGGCCCTCGTGCCGTACACGCACGGCAAGCTCGTCGCCCGCGCCCACACCGAGGGCGAGGTGATCTCCGAGGAGCACACCGCGGAGGGCACCCTGCTCAAGGTCCGGGTGCACGAGGAGCTGGCGGCGGACCTGGCGCCGTACGCACCGGTGTCGGCGGCCTGATCGACGCGAATGCCGAAGGCCCGCCCCCTTTGCGGGGGCGGGCCTTCGCGCACCCTCAAAAGGGCGCGGGGAACTACTGCCCGGCGAACTTCTTGCTGACCGACTCGTACACGCCCTTGGCCACGGAACCCAGCCGCGGCCCGGCCAGCCACCCCGAAGTCACCGGACCGATCGACGTGTTGGACACGAGCGCCGGCCTGCCGTCGGAACCCGTCTCCAACCAGCCGCCTCCCGAGGAGCCCGCGGTCATCGTGCAGCCGATCCGGTACATCGTCGGGTCCGAGTTGTTCAGGGACAGCCGGCCCGGCTTGTCCTTGCACTGGTACAGCAGCTGACCGTCGAACGGGGCCGCCTCCGGGTAGCCGGACGCGGTGATGCTGCTGACCTTCGGCACCGCGGGGGCGTTGAAGTTCACCGGCATCGCCCCGCCGACCGTCTCCTCCAGCGACTTGCCGCCGGTGCCCTGCTCCGGCGTCACGTGGATCACCGCGTAGTCGTACGAGGCACCGTTGCCGCCGGTCTCGCCGCCCTGGTCGATCCACTGCTGCGAGGTCTGCGCCGCATCGGCCCACCAGACCCCGTACGGGGCGATCTCGGACCGGCTGGCGTTCTGCAGCTGGTCGGCCGACTTGCCGGAGTTGTTGTACGACGGCACGAAGGCCATGTTGCGGTACCAGCCGCCGCTCTTGCCGGCGTGCACACAGTGACCCGCCGTCCAGACCAGGTTGGACTTGCCCGGGTGCGCCGGATCGTCCACGACCGTGCCCGAGCACACCATGTGGCCCTCGGGGGAGTCGAAGAAGAGCTTGCCGAACGGGGCCGCGTTGGTGTGGTACGGCGGCGCCACCGCCTGCGCCTTCACCGGCTGCGGGGTCGGGTCCGTCACCCCCTGGTCACCGGAGATGTCGTTGTCGTTGACCCCCTTGTTCGGGTCGTTGGCGTGGCGCATCCGGTCCGGGTCCCACAGGCCCTTGATGATCGGGTTGATGAACTCGTTGGCCTCGCGCAGCCAGTCCTTCCTGTTCCAGTTCTTCCAGGCGCCGTTCTTCCACTTGTCGACGTCGATCCCGTGCTGCTTGAGCTTCTGCTTCAGGTCGTCCGGGATCCTGATCTTTCCGTCACCACTGCCCGCCACGGTCGCGGAGGCGGTCGGCTTGCCGTCGGCGGTGTCGTCACCGTTGCAGGCGGTGGCGGTCAGCGCCAGCGTCGAGGCGAGGGCGACCGCCGCCACTGCGGGGGAGCCACGGCGAGGGCCCCTGCCTCGCCGAACGGTGAACGACGGCCGTATGGATCGCATGCTGGTGAATCCCCCTGAAGTGAAGGTACTCGGCGCTTCGGTCTCCCACCGGCCGTGAACCCACGAGGAGTTCACGCCGGTCTCACGACCGTATCGGAACGGCACCACACACTATGCGCTCGCTGCGGGGGACTTCCGACGGAACGGCAACGGTTCGGCTACAAGCCGTCTGACCTGGCCCATCAGCCATGGATTGCCCGATTTGACGTCCACTCACCGCCGTCCTTCCCGACGCACCTGACCGGAGTTCCTCCTCTTCTGGCAATGATCTTGTATCAACCCGTAACCCGACGAAGTTTCCGTGGTTGTAGCGGTGGGGGGCCAGCTGCCTGTAAGCGGCTCCCCGCGGATCAACTCGCCTCTGAGCAGCGGGAGGACAGCGAGCCGTGGCCGTTACGGAGTCGATGGCTGAGGGCAGGCACGAGGAAGCGCGTGCTGTGCACGAGGGGATCCTCAGACGCCAGTCGGCGCGTGAATCCTCCGCCCGCACCTACGCCCGGGCCCTGCCCATCGTCCCGGTGCGGGCGCGGGGGTTCACCATCGAGGGCGCCGACGGCCGCCGCTATCTGGACTGTCTCTCCGGCGCCGGCACGCTCGCTCTCGGTCACAACCATCCGGTGGTGCTGGAAGCCATCCGCAGGGTCCTCGACTCCGGCGCCCCCCTGTCCGTCCTCGACCTGGCGACCCCGGTCAAGGACGCCTTCATCACCGAGCTGTTCCGCACGCTCCCACCCGGGCTCGCCGACCGTGCCCGCGTCCAGTTCTGCGGACCGGCCGGCACCGACGCCGTCGAGGCCGCCCTCAAACTCGTCCGGGCCGCGACCGGCCGCACGGGCATCCTCGCCTTCACCGGTGCCTACCACGGCATGACCGCCGGCGCCCTGGCCGCCTCCGGCGGAGCCCGTGACGTCCAGGTCGCCCGCCTGCCCTATCCGCAGGACTATCGCTGTCCCTTCGGCGTCGGCGGACCGCGAGGCGCCGAACTCGCCGCCCGCTGGACCGAGTCCCTCCTCGACGACCCCAAGTCGGGTGTGCCGCTGCCCGCCGGCATGATCCTCGAACCCGTCCAGGGCGAGGGCGGGGTGATCCCCGCACCGGACGACTGGCTGCGCCGCATGCGGCAGCTCACCGAGGACCGGTCCGTCCCGCTGATCGCCGACGAGATCCAGACCGGAGTCGGCAGGACGGGCGCCTTCTGGGCCGTCGACCACAGCCGTGTCGCCCCCGACGTCATGGTCCTGTCCAAGGCCATCGGCGGCAGCCTCCCCCTCGCCGTGATCGTCTACCGTGACGATCTCGACGTCTGGCAACCGGGTGCCCACGCGGGAACGTTCCGGGGCAACCAGCTCGCCATGGCCGCCGGCACCGCGACCCTCACCTACGTCCGGGAGAACGGCCTGGCCGAACGCGCCGCCGCCCTCGGAGCCCGCATGCTGCGCCAACTCGGCGAGCTGACCGACACGTACGCGTGCGTGGGCGAGGTACGCGGGCGTGGACTGATGATCGGGGTCGAGCTGGTGGACCCGGAAGGCGCCGGGGCGGGCCCGGGCGACCCGTACTCCCCGCCCACCGGCCCCGAACCCACCCGCACCCCCCGCCCCGCCGCGCCCGAACTCGCCGCGGCCGTCCAGCGGGAGTGCCTCCAGCGCGGACTGATCGTCGAACTCGGCGGCCGTCACTCGGCCGTGGTGCGCCTGCTTCCCCCGCTGACGATCAGCGACGAGCAGGCGACGGCCGTGCTGGACCGCCTGGCGGACGCGGTGGCAGCGGTGGCACGCACCCACACGGAGCACGGCGCGCACCACGGCCGACACCATGGCCCCGCCCAGCGAGCGGGCTGAGCGCCACCCCCACACCACCCGTCCCCTGAACCCGGCGCAAGCCTTCGGATCCGTTGCCTCCCTCATCCCGACTGGGCCTCCCTTTCCAAGGACGTTCAGGCCGGGACCGGCCTCCCATGACACACCCGCACCCCTCTCGTACACGCTTCCTCTCCTGGCCGACCCGGCCCAGCGACACGGTCACGCCGACCGCCCTGACCGGCCACGCGACGCCCGGCCCCGCGAGAACGGCGACGCCCATGCGAGAGCACGAACCCCGCACCGCCCCAGCCAGCCACCAGGAGCCGTCATGAACGCCACCCCCACTCCCGACGGCAGCTCCGGTGCGCCCGACGAACAAGGAGACCCCGGCACCCCGGCCTCTTCCGTACCACTCGCCGAGTCGGTTCCCCAGCAGAAGAGGCGCATCGCGGATCTCACCCGAGTCACCGATCCGGGCACCGACCTGCTGGAACACCCCGACCCCCGCACCGCGGCCCAGGCCGCCGCCGTGGAGAACCTGGTCCGGTGCTGGGCACGCGAGACCGACGTCGCCGCCCCCACCAGTGGCACCCTCCGCATCCCGCTCCCGGCCAGCGGCACCTCACTGCTCGTGCCGGTCCGCTACTGGTCGGCGACGGGCCTGCACCGCTTCGGACCGCCACGCCTGGCCGACGCCCCCGAGGCCGCCCCCGCCGTCGACGCCGTCACCCTGGCAGCGCTGCTCGCCCGGGAGACGGCCGGCGAGGCGGGCAGCACCTCCCGCACCCACGAACCCACCGCCGCCGGCCACGGCGACGACGGCGATCTCGCGGCCAGGGTGGCCGACTCCCTCCGTCGCACCGCCACCTTCATCCACGACCGGCGCGACCACCCCACCGACGGCCCAGACCTGTTCCTCTCCGCCGAGCAGGCCCTCCTCCTCGGACACCCCCTGCACCCGACCCCCAAGAGCCGGGAAGGCCTGACCGAGGCCGAAGCCCGCCGGTACTCACCCGAGTTGCGCGGCTCCTTTCCCCTGCACTGGCTGGCTGTCGCCCCCTCCCTCCTCGCCACCGACTCGGCATGGACCGAGCGCGGCCGTCCCGTCCCCGCCGATCACCTCACCCGGCGCCTCGCCGAGACAGACCTCCCTCTGCCCGACGGCCATGCCGCCCTTCCCCTGCACCCGTGGCAGGCCCGCGAACTGCGGTACCGCGAACGGGTCGCCGCCCTGATCGACGCCGGCCTCCTGCGCGACCTCGGCCCGCTCGGTCCCGCCTGGCACCCCACCTCCTCCGTGCGCACCGTCCACCGGTCCGATGCCCCGGCGATGCTGAAGCTGTCGCTGGGTCTGCGCATCACCAACTCCCGCCGTGAGAACCTGCGCAAGGAACTCCACCGCGGAGTCGAGGTGCACAGGCTGCTGCGCACCGGCCTGTTCAAGCAATGGCAGTCCGTACATCCCCGCTTCGACATCGTCCGCGACCCGGCCTGGCTCGCCGTCGACGACGCGGACGGCCGGCCCGTGCCCGGCCTCGACGTGATGATCAGGCACAACCCGTTCACCCACGCCGACGACGCCGGCTGCGTCGCCGGACTCGTCTCGCCCCGGCCCTCCCCCGAGTGCGGCACCAACTCCGCGTCCCAGCAGGGCGCATGGCCCATGCGCTCCCGGCTCGACCGGGTCGTGGCCCGGCTCGCCGCTCGCACCGGCCGACCCGTCGGAGCGGTTGCCGCGGAGTGGTTCCTCCGCTACCTGGAGCAGGTCGTCCGTCCGGTGCTCTGGCTGGACAGCGAGGCCGGCATCGCCCTGGAAGCGCACCAGCAGAACACCCTGCTCCTGCTCGACCGCGACGGCTGGCCCACCGGCGGCCGCTACCGCGACAACCAGGGTTACTACTTCCGGGAGTCCCGGCGAGCCGAACTGGATGCCCAGCTGCCCGGCATCGGTGACCGCAGTGACACCTTCGTCTCCGACGACGTCACCGACGAACGCTTCGCCTACTACCTCGCCGTCAACAACGTGTTCGGCCTCATCGGTGCCTTCGGCTCCCAGCGCCTCGCCGACGAGCGCCTGCTCCTCGCCGCGTTCCGACGCTTCCTCACCGACGTCGCCACAGGGCCCACCTCACCGCGCACCACTCTGCCGCGCCACCTGCTCGACTCACCCGTCCTGCGGTGCAAGGCCAATCTGCTGACCCGGCTGCACGGCCTCGACGAACTCGTCGGCCCGGTCGACACCCAGTCCGTCTACGTCACCATCGCCAACCCCCTTCATTCCTGACTGAAACGGCCCGTCCCCCCCCCGCACATCCGAGGAACATGACCCACCTCGTCTCCTGAGAGGAGCGCACCGTGCCTCCCACCGACGCGAACGCCGGCTCCAGCCCCGCCCGCCCGGGCGTCCCCGTCCACAGCGGCACCCCAGCCCGCCGAGACCCCGTGGGCCCCCGGGCGGACAGCGCGTTCACCCTGGGCTCCCCGTTCACCGGGTTCGCCATCGAGGACGACGACGGGGACTGCGAAGACACGCTGGACCTGCACCTGCCCGTCGACTTCCTCGCCCTCTTCGGCGGAGGGACGACCTACCTTCTGGACCAACTCCACACATGGGGTCCGGTGGCCACCTCCGTCGGCTCCTTCCACCTCCTGCCCGTGCGCATCGAGGAGGACCTGCCGCTCATCCAGAGCTGGATGAACGACCCCGCGGTCGCGCCGTACTGGGAGCTGGACGAGCCCCGGAACCGGACCGAGGACCACCTGCGCGCCCAGCTCGACGGCGACGGTCGCAGCGTGCCGTGTCTCGGTGTCCTGGACGGCACACCGATGAGCTACTGGGAGATCTACCGGGCCGATCTGGATCCACTGGCCCGCCACTACCCGGCCCGCCCGCACGACACCGGGATCCACCTCCTCGTCGGCCGAGCCGCGGACCGAGGACGCGGGCTGGGATCCTCGCTGATCCGAGCCGTGGCCGACCTGATTCTGGACCGGCGCCCCGCGTGCGCACGGGTCGTAGCGGAACCCGATCTTGGCAACACCCCCTCCGTCGCAGCGTTCCTGAGCGCCGGCTTCCGGTTCGCGGACGAGGTCGACCTGCCCGGCAAGCGGGCCGCCCTCATGATGCGGGACCGGGTCCTGCGCGATGTGCTGTAGCGCCACGTGACGGCACGTTCACAGATAGTACGAACCGGTGGCGGCCGAGTTCCCGCTCGATCGGGGAAATCCGCGCGGGAGGCAAAGCCGGGCGCCGGCATCGCTCGTCACCCGCTCCGCACTGCCCTGCGCAACCTCCGTCCACCTCCCGCCACCCCACCCACCCAGGAGCCCGGCCGTGATCCCGCCCTCCGCCCCCGCCTTGACCGCCCGTTTGTCAGTGCCGGGCCGTAGGGTGGTCGGGCTATGACGAAGCCCTCACTCCCCGAACTCCTGCATGCCGCTGTCACCGCTGTCGGCGGCACGGAGCGCCCCGGCCAGGTGACCATGGCCGAAGCGGTCGCCGAGACCATCGACGACGGATCCCACCTGCTGGTCCAGGCCGGCACCGGCACCGGAAAGTCGCTCGGCTATCTCGTGCCGGCGCTCGCGCACGGGGAACGAGTGGTCGTCGCGACGGCCACCCTGGCGCTGCAGCGTCAGCTCGTGGAGCGCGACCTGCCGCGCACGGTCGACGCCCTGCACCCGCTGTTGCGCCGCCGCCCGGAGTTCGCGATGCTCAAGGGCCGGTCGAACTATCTGTGCCTGCACCGCCTGCACGAGGGCATGCCGCAGGATGAGGACGACGGCCTCTTCGACCAGTTCGAGGCCGCCGCCCCCTCCAGCAAGCTGGGCCAGGACCTGCTGCGCCTTCGGGACTGGTCCGACGAGACCGAGACGGGTGACCGGGACGATCTCACTCCCGGTGTGTCGGACCGCGCGTGGGCACAGGTGTCGGTGTCCTCGCGGGAGTGCCTGGGGGCGTCGAAGTGCGCGTACGGCGCCGAGTGCTTCGCGGAGATGGCCCGCGAGCGTGCCAAGCTCGCCGAGGTCGTGGTCACGAACCACGCCCTGCTCGCCATCGACGCCATCGAGGGCGCGCCGGTGCTGCCGCAGCACGAGGTGCTGATCGTGGACGAGGCCCACGAACTCGTCTCCCGGGTCACCGGCGTCGCGACCGGCGAGCTCACACCCGGCCAGGTCAATCGTGCCGTGCGCCGCGCCGCCAAGCTCGTCAACGAGAAGGCCGCCGACCAGCTGCAGACCGCCGCCGAGGGCTTCGAGCGGCTGATGGAGCTGGCCCTGCCGGGCCGCCTGGAAGAGATCCCGGAGGACCTCGGCTACGCCCTGATGGCGCTGCGGGACGCCGCGCGCACCGTCATCTCCGCGATCGGCGCGACGCGCGACAAGTCGGTGCAGGACGAGGACGCCGTGCGCAAGCAGGCCCTGGCCTCGGTGGAGACGGTGCACGACGTGGCCGAGCGGGTGGTGAACGGCTCGGAGTGGGACGTCGTCTGGTACGAGCGGCACGACCGCTTCGGCGCGTCCCTGCGGGTCGCACCCATGTCGGTCTCCGGGCTCCTCAGGGAGAAGCTCTTCGCCGACCGCGCGGTCGTCCTCACCTCCGCGACCCTCAAGCTGGGCGGGGACTTCAACGGCGTCGGCGCCTCCCTGGGCCTCGGCCCCGAGGGTGCGGAGGACGAGGACCTGCCGAAGTGGAGGGGAGTCGACGTCGGCTCGCCCTTCGACTACCGCAGGCAGGGCATCCTCTATGTGGCCAGGCATCTGTCGCGCCCCGCACGTGACGGCGAGCGTTCCGACATGCTCGACGAGCTGAGCGAACTCATCCAGGCGGCCGGCGGCCGCACCCTCGGGCTGTTCTCGTCGATGCGGGCCGCGCAGCTCGCGGCGGAGGAGCTGCGCTCCCGGATCCCGGACTTCCCGATCCTGCTCCAGGGCGAGGAGACGCTCGGCGAACTGATCAAGAACTTCGCGGCCGACCCGAAGACCTGCCTGTTCGGCACCCTGTCGCTGTGGCAGGGCGTGGATGTCCCCGGCCCCAGCTGTCAGCTGGTCGTCATGGACAAGATTCCGTTCCCCCGCCCCGACGATCCGCTGATGAGCGCCCGGCAGAAGGCGGTGGAGGACGCCGGCGGCAACGGTTTCATGGCGGTGGCCGCGACGCACGCTGCCCTGCTCATGGCCCAGGGTGCCGGTCGGCTCGTCCGCGCGTCGGGGGACCGGGGCGTGGTCGCCGTACTGGACCAGCGGCTGGCCACCGCACGGTACGGCGGCTATCTCAAGGCGTCGCTGCCGGACTTCTGGTACACCACGGACCGTAACCAGGTCCGCAAGTCGCTGGCCGCGATCGACGCGGCGGCGAAGGCCGCGGAAGCCCAGCAAGCCGAGGTGAAGTGATCGCGGGATGGCCCGGCCGGTGCCGGTCGGGCCGCAAGGGAAGAGCGACGGGCACCGGCCGTGCACATGGCAGGGCCCCGGAACCGGCGCAGGGGTTCCGGGGCCCGGTCAGGGAGCGAGCAGCCGTACGGCCCGCCCGCCGCAGGCATCACACGCGCCGCAGCACCGCGACGACCTTGCCCAGGATGGTCGCGTCGTCGCCGGGGATCGGCTCGTAGGCCGCGTTGTGCGGGAGGAGCCAGACGTGGCCGTCCTCGCGCTTGAAGCGCTTGACGGTGGCCTCGCCGTCGAGCATGGCCGCCACGATGTCGCCGTTCTCGGCGACCGGCTGGCGGCGCACGGTGACCCAGTCGCCGTCGCAGATCGCGGCCTCGATCATGGAGTCGCCGACGACCTTGAGGACGAAGAGTTCGCCGTCGCCGACGAGCTGGCGGGGGAGCGGGAAGACGTCCTCGACGGACTCCTCCGCGAGGATGGGGCCACCGGCGGCGATACGGCCGACCAGCGGGACGTACGACGCGGCGGGCTTGCCGGCCGTGTCCGTGGGCTGCACGGTCACGGCCTGGTCCGAGCCGCGCACCTCGTACGCGCGCGGACGGTGCGGGTCGCGACGCAGGAAGCCCTTGCGCTCCAGCGCCATCAGCTGATGCGCGACCGAGGAGGTGCTGGAGAGGCCGACGGCCTGACCGATCTCCCGCATCGACGGTGGATAGCCGCGTCGCTGTACCGAGTCACGGATGACTTCGATCACGCGGCGCTGGCGGTCGGTGAGTCCGGAGCTGTCCGCCCGGATGCCTGGAGGTCGGCCCGGCAGGGAACGCTTGTGTCCCTCGGGATTCGTGGCTTCGTTCATCACGTGTACCGGCTCGAGTCGTCCCTGGGAGCGGTCCTGGGCGGTGATGGTGGCGCTGTCTGCGGTGGTGGTCACGTCGGCCCCTCTCGATGGTCTCCCTGCTGGACAACGGTAGTTGCTTTCGAAAGGTTGCGCCAAACACACGTTCGAGTGAAAAAGTGCGATTCACCGGACGCGATCACGTGTCTGGGTGTATTGCTAACGCACCATCTGGCGGACAAAAGCGCCCATTGTTGTACTCTTCACCGCTGGGGTTGCCGACCTTGTGGGCCGCCACCCCAGTCTGCCATCCGGAACCCGACCATCCGGGAAGCGGGTCCCTTCTCCGCCGGAGTCCCACGCGTCCTCCGTGCGGCGCCCACGGTATCTCCGTAAGCGCCACAGTGGCACCGCTCTGCACCCGCGTGTCCCTCGTGACCGCCCGGGCGTCGGGTGCCCGCGGTCGTTCCACTGCGACACGCGAGTCTGCCTCGGTGTATGAGCCAATCCCCACATGTAGTGGTTGGATGGCTACAGCAGCCCACAAGTTGTGGTCCCCCGGGTCTGACTCGGCCTCGCGATCGCCTATGCTTAGGGCTGCTTCGCGGGGCCCATGGGCCTGGCGAGGCTATTGAGTCTGCTGTGAGGAGGGTTGGAGATCATGCACTGTCCCTTCTGCAGGCACCCCGACAGCCGTGTGGTCGACAGTCGTACGACCGACGACGGCACGTCGATCCGCAGGCGCCGCCAGTGCCCCGACTGCTCCCGTCGTTTCACGACCGTGGAGACGTGCTCGCTCATGGTGGTGAAGCGGTCCGGAGTCACCGAGCCTTTCAGTCGTACCAAGGTCATCAACGGCGTGCGCAAGGCGTGCCAGGGACGACCTGTCACCGAGGACGCACTCGCCCAGCTCGGCCAACGGGTCGAGGAGGCGGTGCGGGCCACCGGAAGCGCCGAGCTGACCACCCATGACGTGGGGCTGGCCATACTCGGCCCGTTGCAGGAGCTCGATCTCGTCGCCTATCTGCGATTCGCCTCCGTCTACCGGGCGTTCGACTCGCTCGAGGACTTCGAGGCCGCCATCGCGGAGCTGAGGGAGGCGACGCGAGGCCCCGACGCGGACGAGGAAGACGCGGGAACGGGGAGCCAGGAAGACGATCACGGGCCCGGCGGGACCGAGGAGGTCCCCGTGCCCGCTCACGCCGCCGACTGACCGGCGGGCCGGGAACCGGGAGGAGAGCCGGGTTCCGGCCGGAAGGCGGCGACCGAAGCCTGTTGCGGGCGGCAGCTGAGGGTGCCCGCAACACAAGACAGAACACCGTGCCACGGGAACAAACGGGGCACTTCAGGGCGTTTTTGCCCGTAGAGGGAGGCGGCATGACAGAGACGGCGAGCGGTCCGGCACGAGGTTCCCGAGCCAAGGGCGGCAAGGCGGGAAACAAGGGACTGCACATCGAGCGCATCCACACCACCCCCGGCGTACACCCGTACGACGAGGTGAGCTGGGAGCGCCGTGACGTCGTCATGACCAACTGGCGCGACGGCTCGGTCAATTTCGAGCAGCGTGGCGTCGAGTTCCCCGACTTCTGGTCGGTGAACGCGGTCAACATCGTCACCAGCAAGTACTTCCGCGGTGCCGTCGGCACCCCGCAGCGCGAGACCAGTCTCAAGCAGCTGATCGACCGCATCGTGAAGACGTACCGGAAGGCCGGCGAGGACCACAAGTACTTCGCCTCGCCCGCCGACGCCGAGATCTTCGAGCACGAGCTGGCCTACGCCCTCCTGCACCAGATCTTCAGCTTCAACAGCCCCGTCTGGTTCAACGTGGGCACCTCGCAGCCCCAGCAGGTCTCCGCCTGCTTCATCCTGTCCGTCGACGACTCCATGGAGTCGATCCTCGACTGGTACAAGGAAGAGGGCATGATCTTCAAGGGCGGCTCCGGTGCCGGCCTGAACCTCTCGCGCATCCGCTCCTCCAAGGAACTGCTGTCCTCCGGCGGCAACGCCTCCGGACCGGTCTCCTTCATGCGCGGCGCCGACGCGTCCGCCGGCACCATCAAGTCCGGTGGCGCCACCCGCCGCGCGGCCAAGATGGTCGTGCTCGACGTCGACCACCCCGACATCGAGGACTTTATCGAGACCAAGGTCAAGGAGGAGGAGAAGATCCGCGTCCTGCGTGACGCGGGCTTCGACATGGACCTGGGCGGCGACGACATCACCTCCGTCCAGTACCAGAACGCCAACAACTCGGTCCGTGTGAACGACGAGTTCATGAAGGCGGTCGAGGACGGCGGCAACTTCGGCCTGCGCGCCCGTATGACCGGTGAGGTCATCGAGGAGGTCGACGCCAAGGCGCTGTTCCGCAAGATCGCCGAGGCCGCCTGGGCCTGCGCCGACCCGGGCATCCAGTACGACGACACCATCAACACCTGGCACACCTGCCCCGAGTCCGGCCGGATCACCGCGTCGAACCCGTGCAGCGAGTACATGCACCTGGACAACACGTCCTGCAACCTGGCCTCGTTGAACCTGATGAAGTTCCTGAAGGACGACGGCAAGGGCCGCCAGTCCTTCGAGACCGAGCGTTTCCAGAAGGTCGTCGAGCTCGTCATCACCGCGATGGACATCTCGATCTGCTTCGCGGACTTCCCGACCCAGAAGATCGGCGAGAACACGCGCGCGTTCCGCCAGCTCGGCATCGGCTACGCCAACCTCGGCGCCCTGCTGATGGCCACCGGCCACGCCTACGACTCCGACGGCGGCCGCGCCCTGGCCGGCGCCATCACCTCCCTGATGACGGGTACGGCCTACCGCCGCTCGGCCGAGCTGGCCGCGGTCGTCGGCCCGTACGACGGTTACGCCCGCAACGCCGACGCCCACAAGCGCGTCATGGCGCAGCACTCCGAGGCCAACGGCACGGCCGTCCGTATGGACGACCTGGACACCCCGGTGTGGGCCGCCGCCACGGAGGCCTGGCAGGACGTGCTGCGTCTTGGCGAGAAGAACGGTTTCCGTAACTCCCAGGCGTCCGTCCTCGCGCCGACCGGCACCATCGGCCTCGCGATGTCGTGCGACACCACCGGTGTCGAGCCCGACCTGGCGCTCGTGAAGTTCAAGAAGCTGGTCGGCGGCGGCTCGATGCAGATCGTCAACGGCACCGTCCCGCAGGCCCTGCGCCGCCTGGGCTACCAGGAGGAGCAGATCGAGGCGATCGTCGCCCACATCGCCGAGAACGGCAATGTGATCGACGCTCCCGGCCTGAAGCTCGAGCACTACGAGGTGTTCGACTGCGCCATGGGCGAGCGCGCCATCTCCCCGATGGGTCACGTCCGCATGATGGCCGCGATCCAGCCGTGGATCTCCGGCGCCATCTCCAAGACGGTCAACATGCCGGAGACGGCGACCGTCGAGGAGGTCGAGGAGATCTACT
Organism: Streptomyces sp. NPDC048191; assembly: GCF_040652655.1. Classification (NCBI taxonomy): domain Bacteria; kingdom Bacillati; phylum Actinomycetota; class Actinomycetes; order Kitasatosporales; family Streptomycetaceae; genus Streptomyces; species Streptomyces sp. NPDC048191. Next base: position 92,587 of record NZ_JBEZMO010000020.1, on the reverse strand, counting down.
TCGAGGCCTGGAAGCTGGGCGTCAAGGCGCTCGCGATCTACCGCGACAACTGCAAGGTGGGCCAGCCTCTCTCCGCCAAGAAGAAGGAGGACGAGAAGGCCGAGATCGCCGAGAAGACCGAGGACACGATCCGTGCCGCGGTCGAGAAGGTGGTCGAGTACCGCCCGGTCCGCAAGCGCCTCCCGAAGGGCCGCCCCGGCATCACCACGTCCTTCACGGTCGGCGGCGCCGAGGGCTACATGACCGCCAACTCCTACCCGGACGACGGTCTCGGCGAGGTGTTCCTGAAGATGTCCAAGCAGGGCTCGACCCTCGCGGGCATGATGGACGCCTTCTCGATCGCGGTCTCCGTCGGCCTCCAGTACGGCGTGCCGCTGGAGACCTACGTCTCGAAGTTCACCAACATGCGCTTCGAGCCGGCCGGCATGACCGACGACCCGGACGTGCGGATGGCGCAGTCGATCGTCGACTACATCTTCCGCCGCCTGGCGCTGGACTTCCTGCCCTTCGAGACCCGTTCCGCGCTCGGCATCCACTCCGCCGAGGAGCGCCAGCGCCACCTGGAGACCGGTTCCTACGAGCCGAACGAGGACGAGGTCGACGTCGAGGGCCTCGCGCAGTCCGCTCCGCGTGCCCAGGAGCTGAAGGCGGTCGCCGCGCCGAAGCCCGAGTCCGAGGCGGCCAAGCCCGCCCCGAAGCAGGCCCACACCAGCGCCGAACTGGTGGAGATGCAGCTGGGCATCCAGGCCGACGCCCCGCTGTGCTTCTCCTGCGGTACGAAGATGCAGCGGGCCGGTTCCTGCTACATCTGCGAGGGCTGCGGTTCCACCAGCGGCTGCAGCTGATGACAAGCGGTTCCTGAAGTGAGGTGAGGGGCGTCGGCCATGCTGACGCCCCTCACCTCTGCGGGGCTCCGGCGTCCGTCAGCTCTGCTGAGCCCTGCCCATGACCCGGGTGAAGGTGGCCGGATCCTCCGCGAAACCGTGAACGCCGGGCCGAAAGGCCCACTCGCCGGATTCGTCACGGACGAACTCGGCGATCGTGGCAGCCGTCGCCCCGAGGACCGAGCCGAAGTCGTCCTGGGCGAGCACGGTGTAGCGGTCCACCCGGATGCGCATGGCCGGATTCAGCACGTTGACGAACGTCTTGTGCCCGTACCGCTGTTGGATGACGGCACCGACCACCACGCGCGCGTACCGGTCGTCGAGCCGGTCCAGTTCCAGCGTCATGACCTCGTCCCAGCCGAAGCCCCTGCCGTCCGTGCTGTCCCGGTTGAGGAAGATCGTGCCGTCCGGTGAGCGGCTGTCGAAGTGCACCACATAGGCCGGGGTCCCGTACGGATCGCCCGACAGGAACGTCGCGGCGACGAGGTCGAGATCGCTGGGCGGCTCGCCCGCAGGACTGGGGTCCCACTTCAGCCCGACCTCGACCTTGCCGATTCCCTTGCTGAAGCCGGCCAACGGCTTCTCCCTTCCCCCGGTGCCTGCCCCATCCACCCAACGCCCTTGGGGGCAGGGTTCCTTGTCCATCGTGCCACGCGCGCGGGGGCGCATGCTCGGGTGATCTCAGCCGGAGCGTGACCGACGCCACGCCCCGTGGCCTTACGATGGCGCGGTGCTGGTCAAGTGGATTCGCTGCACCGTGGTGGACCGCCGCGGCTTCGAGCGGGGGCAGCGGAAATGGGCGGGGCTTCTGGGGGAGCCGGGTTTTCGGGGGCAGGGCGGAGGCTGGAGCCGGCAGCGGTCGGGCGTGGCGCACATCTTCGCCTTCTGGGAGAGCCGCGCGTTCTACGACTCCTTCATGGCCCGCTCGCACGACCGCCTCGCGTCCGCCCAGGCCGGCACGTTCAAGGACGCGCAGGTCAAGCTCTTCGAGTACCGCTTCGATGTGAAGACCGGCTTCGAGCCGAGGTTCACCGACGCCGATCTGGTCCGTGTGGCCCTGTGCCGGGTCCGTGAGGAGCGCGTCGAGCACTTCACCCTCATGCAGGAGAAGGTCTGGAACCCGGCGATGGCCGGTTCGCCCGGCATGATCCGCGGCATGTTCGCCGAGGCTGCCGAGCAGGAGTTCCTGGTGCTGTCGATGTGGCGGTCGGCTGCCGAGCACGGGAAGTACCGCACCGAGCGGGTGGAACGTCTCGCGCTGCGCGCACAGACCGAGGCCGACATCGCGGCCCTTACCGGTGACATCGTGGAGCTCGAGCCGTCCTGGACGGTCTGAAGCCACACGACGTGCGTTTGAGGATCAAACTCGCTGCCCGGGTGTCGCACAGCGCGTCCGGGGCGGCCCGACACGCGGGATATATGTGACCTACGCCGTAAAAGGCCCGTACGAGTGCTCGACTTTCCCTCGCTCGATCTAGGGTTTTGGCATGGCACGACCACGGCGCATCGTCCTTGTCCGGCACGGCGAGTCAACGGGCAACGTCGACGACTCCGTGTACGAGCGCGAGCCGGACCACGCTCTCGCGCTGACCGAGCGCGGCTGGAGGCAGGCCGAGGAGACCGGAAAGGGGCTCCGGGAACTCTTCGGCCGCGAGCGCGTGAGCGTGTACGTCTCCCCGTACCGCCGGACGCACGAGACGCTCCGCGCCTTCCACCTCGACCCCGACCTGATACGTGTCCGGGAGGAGCCCAGGCTTCGCGAACAGGACTGGGGCAACTGGCAGGACCGCGACGACGTGCGCCTTCAGAAGACCTACCGCGACGCCTACGGCCACTTCTTCTTCCGGTTCCCGCAGGGTGAGTCCGGCGCCGACGTGTACGACCGGGTCGGCGGCTTCCTGGAGAGCCTGTACCGCAGCTTCGAGGCACCGGATCATCCGCCGAACGTCCTCCTGGTGACGCACGGCCTCGCGATGCGGCTGTTCTGCATGCGGTGGTTCCACTGGACGGTCGCGGAATTCGAGTCGCTGTCGAACCCCGGGAACGCCGAGGTGCGGATGCTCGTCCTCGGAGACGACGGCAAGTACACCCTCGACCGGCCCTTCGAGCGCTGGCGCAAGCCGGTGCCGTACTGGGCGAACGGATAGAGTGGCAGAGCGATGACCGCTGACTGTTCTTCCTCCGGGCGTCTGGAGCGCGCCCTGGCCGGCCTGCGCGGACTGGCCTTGGGGGATGCCCTGGGCTCCCAGTTCTTCGTCCCGGCGAACTATCCCCTCCTGAAGCGACGCGAGCTGCCCGCGGGGACGTGGCAGTGGACGGACGACACCGAGATGGCCTGCTCCGTGGTCGCCGTCCTGGCCGAGCACCGGCGCATCGACCAGGACGCGCTGGCCCGCTCCTTCGCCGAGCACCACGACTTCGACCGGGGCTACGGCCCCGCGGTCAACCGCCTGCTGAGGCTCGTCCGCGAGGGGGAGGACTGGCGGGAGCTGGCCGCCGGGCTCTTCAACGGACGAGGTTCCTGGGGCAACGGAGCGGCGATGCGGATCGCGCCTCTGGGCGCCTGGTACGCGGACGACCCGGAGCAGGCGACCCACCAGGCGGAGATCTCGGCCTACCCCACCCACCAGCACCGTGAGGCCGTGGTCGGCGCCATGGCCGTGGCCGCCGCGGCGGCGCTGGCGGGCTCGCCGGACGGGCCGCCGACCCCCGAGGCGCTCCTCGACGGCGTCATCGCCCTGGTGCCGAAGAGCGCCGTCGGCCAGGGGCTGCGGCGCGCCCGGGACATGCTCGACTACGACGACGCGGGCACGGTCGCGGCGGTGCTGGGATGCGGACGGCGGACGACAGCCCACGACACCGTTCCCTTTGCCCTGTGGTCTGCCGCACGCAGCCTCGGTGACTACGAGACGGCCTTCTGGACGACGGCAGGGGTGGGCGGCGACGTGGACACCACCTGCGCGATCGTGGGCGGTGTGCTCGGCTCCGGCAAGGCGGGGACCCCGCCCGCGGACTGGGTGGAACGCGTCGAAGCGCTGCCGGACTGGGTGCCGACGGGGCTCTGAGGACCGCCCGCCAAGACCGGCTCCACCCTTCCCCGGATCGCGTCGGTACGCCCAGTCCTCCGGCTCGGAGACTCTCCGTACCGTCCGGGAACTCTCCGTGACCGCCACCCGTTCCACTCCTGTCCGGCGTGTGCCGCGGCCGTCGGGGGGCGGGGCGGGTGAAAACCCGGAGAGCAACGGAGCGAGGGGCGGGGGAGAGATGGCGTACTCGGCATTGATGCTGGTCCTGGCGCTCCTGGCGCTCCTGGCCGCGCGGGGGTCGGTGACCGGGGCGCGGCCGGCCGGACCGCCGCACGTGCCGTCCAGCCCACGGCGGCGGTCCGGCCGGCCGCGGCTTCGCGCGGCTCGGCCCGGTTCAGCCGATGCCCGGGCCTGCCACGCCGGCGAGGGATTCGAGGTCACTCTTGCGCACCCTGATCACCAGCAAGGCGGTCAGGAACGCCACCGCGGCCATCGCGGCAGCCGGCACGAAGGCGGTGGAGATGCCGTGGGCGAGCACCTCGTGCCCCCAGGGCCCGGGCAACTGGTGCGTCTTGGCGAAGTGCGCCTGCTGCTCCGGAGAGCTGTTGGCGAGGAACTTCGGCACCTGCTTCTTCGCCTCGTCCTTGGCGGCCGATCCGAACACGGTCGTCAGGATGGACAGTCCGAGCGAACCGCCCACCTGCTGCGTGGCGTTGAGGAGCCCGGAAGCCGCACCCGCCTCGTGCTGGGCGACACCGGAAACCGCCGTGACCGTGACCGTCACGAAGTTCAGGCCCATGCCGAAGCCGAACACCAGCATCGGCCCGAGCACTCCGCCGAGATAGGAACTGTCCGGCCGGATGAACGTCTGCCACACCAGACCGACCACCACGAGCGCCGAGCCGACCGTCATGAACGGCTTCGGGCCGAGCTTCGGCAGCAAGGCCTGCGACAGACCCGCACCGACCGCGATCGCGACCGTCACGGGGAGGAAGGCCACACCGGCCTTCACGGCGCTGTAGCCGAGCACGTCCTGGACGAACAGCACGATGTAGAAGAACATGCCGAACATCGCTGCGGAGAGCGCGAGCATGATCACGTACGTGCCCCAGCGGTTGCGGTCCGCGAACATCCTGAGCGGGGTGATCGGCTCCTTGGCCCGGGTCTCGGTGAGGATGAAGGCGACCAGCAGCACCACGGCCGCGCCGAACGAGCCGAGGGTGAGGCCGTCCCGCCAGCCGTTCTCCGAGGCACGGATGAACCCGTACACCAGCGAGGCCATGCCCGCCGTCGAGGTGAGCGCTCCCGTGATGTCGAAGCGCCCCGGATGCCGCTCGGACTCGCTGATGTACAGCGGCGCGAGCGCCGCGATCAGCACGCCTATGGGGACATTGACGAACAGCACCCACCGCCAGTCCAGCCAGTCCGTGAGCATGCCCCCCGCCAGCAGGCCGATGGCGCCGCCGCCCGCGGACACGGCCGCGAACACACCGAAGGCCCGGTTGCGTTCCGGGCCTTCGGGGAAGGTGGTGGTGATCAGCGCCAGCGACGTGGGCGAGGCGATCGCGCCGCCGACGCCCTGTACGGCCCGTGCGGCCAGCAGCTGCCAGGGTTCCTGGGCGAGACCGCCCAGCAGCGAGGCGAAGGTGAACAGCAGGATGCCGGCCATGAACACCCGGCGACGGCCGAGGATGTCACCGGCCCGCGCACCGAGCAGCAGCAGGCCGCCGAAGGTGAGCGTGTAGGCGCTGACCACCCAAGTCAGATCCGTGGTGCTGAACTTGAGTGCATCTTGAATGTGCGGAAGCGCGATGTTCACAATCGTCGCGTCGAGGACCACCATGAGTTGGCAGGCCGCGATGACGGTGAGTGCGATGCCGGGATGCCCCTCCCGGCGGGCCACGCCCGGTTCTGGTTCCTGAAGCAGCTGAGAGGTCGTCACTATGGGTCCCCCATAAAGGCGTTAGTGAACGCTCGCGTTCACTTTCGCTTCCACGGTAGTGAGTCCCCGACAGTGAACGCAAGCGTTCACTTAATCCCGCGCCCCGCCTCGCGTCCCCCTGTTGCCGCGGCGTGGCGTCAATCACCCCGGAATCCCCGCTTCCCCTGCATGTTGGAGAGACACAGATGGTTACCTCGCGCTGGACGGCTGCTCCCGCCCGGGCGGCTTCCCCACGTCGGCGCGGCGTGGTGCTGGAGCGCGCCATCCTGGATGCCGCGCTGGAGCAGCTCAGTGAGGTCGGCTGGAAGGGGCTGACCATGGAGGGGGTCGCGGCCGGCGCCCAGACCGGCAAGGCCGCGGTCTACCGGCGCTGGCCCTCCAAGGAGGACCTCGTCGCGGATGCGCTGGCGGCGGGACTGCCTCGGGTGGAGGCGGCTCCGGATCTCGGCAGTGTGCGCGAGGACCTCCTCGCCCTGTGCCGGCAGGTGCGGCAGATCATGTTCTCGCCCCCCGGTGTGGCACTGCGTTCGGTCATTCACGAGTGCGATCAGATCCAGGCGGAGCGCTTTCATGAAGTGATTGTTGGAGGTGTGGTGGAGCCGACCCTCCAGCTCCTCGGTGAGGTCATCACCCGCGGATTGGAGCGGGGTGAGGTTCGTCCGGACGCGGTCAACAGCTATGTCTTCGACGCCGTTCCGGCCATGATGATGTACCGCTCGAAGGTGTGCGCAAGCGAATGGTGCGATCGGGAGCTCGAAGAGATGATCGACCAGCTGATGCTTCCGCTGTTGCGTCCCTGCGCAGGCTGATCCCGCACGTCCGCGATCCGCGCGACGGTCGGGTGACCGGGTGTCGGGCGGCGTTCCGGTCGGCGTAGGCTAAGGACGCCATGCCGTACGAACCGCCTACTCACACCGTCGAGCGCTCCTTGCGCGCCACGACCGGAGCGAAGGTCATTGCCGGTGTCGACGAGGTGGGGCGCGGCGCCTGGGCCGGACCTGTCACCGTCTGCGCCGCGATCACCGGACTCCGCCGCCCGCCCGACGGGCTGACCGACTCCAAACTGCTGACGATCAAGCGACGGACGGAACTGGCTCAGGTCCTGCGGACGTGGGTGACGGCCTACGCGCTGGGGCATGCTTCTCCCGAGGAGATCGACGACCTGGGGATGACGGCCGCCCTGCGGCTGGCCGCGGCCCGCGCCCTGGAGGCTTTGCCGGTCCGCCCCGACGCCGTGATCCTCGACGGGAAGCACGACTACCTCGGTGCTCCCTGGAGGGTGCGCACGGTGATCAAGGGCGATCAGTCGTGTGTGGCCGTTTCGGCGGCGTCGGTGATAGCCAAGGTTCAGCGCGACAAAATGATGGCCGAACTGGGTGTCGACCATGCAGACTTCGGTTTTGCGGACAACGCCGGGTATCCGTCGCCCGTGCACAAGGCCGCACTGGAGGAGTGGGGGCCCACCCCGCACCACCGCTTGTCGTGGGCGTATCTTGATGCGTTGCCTCAGTGGCGGCACCTCAAGAAGGTCCGCAGCTGGGCGGACGGAGGCGTTCCGGAGATCGAGGGTCAGCTCGGCTTCGATTTCTGACGGTTCCGATCGCACTGATGTGCCACCCGGTCACCCGCGCCGCACCAACGTTTGATAAATATCAGCTCATGCCTCTCATTCCCGAGGAGCCTCAGATTCACGAGAGTGCCCAGGGTCCCCGCGCCACTCCGGCCAGCGGCCGTACCGCGCCGACCCCCCGCCCCGTACCCGGCCCCCGTCCCGCGGCTCCGTCCCGCCCCGGTCGTCCGGGCCCTCTGCGGCCCGCGCCTCCGGTGCAGCGCACCCCGCGTGAGGTGGCTCCGGCCAAGCCGGGCCCGTCGGGCCCGGCCGCTCCCGCCGCCACGGCGGCCACCCCGCAGATCCAGCTGATCCCGGCTTCGGCCGAGGGTGCGCTCGACGCCGCCGAAGAGGCGGTGGACCTGCTGCTGGACTCGGGCCGTGCCCCCGGCGACGTGCTCGTGATCACCACCGGGTCCCAGCACCCGTGGGCCGAACACGAACTGTCCTTCGGTGAAGCTTCCTACTGGGCGCAGCACGACGCCGGTGACGACGTCTTCTACGCCGACGCCGCCATCGCGTCCCGCGCCGCGTCCCGCCCCGTGGTCGTCGTGGCCGTCAACGGGGGTCCCGCCTCCGCTGCCGCCTCGGCCCTCCCGCTGGCCCACACCCGGGCCGGTGCCCTGCTGATCGTCTGCGGCGACCCGCAGCAGATCAACTCGGTGCTCGGCGCCGGCGTCTGAGCCGCGTCCGTCACCTCGGGGCACCCGGGCTGAGGAAGGACCCAGTCGGGCGGTATCCGCACGGCGTGGCCTTTGGCGTGCCCGGATGACCGACGGCCGTCCCACTGGTGGGGCGGCCTTTGAGGAGGCGCCGGGCCGGGGCATCCGGCGCGGGCCGCGGACGTCGGGCGCCGGCCGACGTGGTTGCCCGTAGAGGCCGGTCCGTGAGGGGCGCCCGCTCAGCCGCGCTGGGCTCTCGCAGGGCCGCTCCGGCGCGGTCCACGTGTCGTCCGTTCCTCGGCGTGGCCGTCACGTTCCTCCGCACGGCACGGGACTTGTGCGGTGTGCCGGCGGCCGGGCGGCTCGCCCTTCGCGTGGGTCGTCGGGCGGTGTGGAGGACGACGGTTGAAGGCCCGGTCTTCCGGCGCGCCCTTCAGCGAGCTGCCGCGCGGCGCAGGACCTCGGAGACGGGGCCGCCGGTGCGCGGCGTCAGCGGCGGCGCCTCCGAGGTGGCGAGGGGCTCCGGCTCGGATTCGGCGTTGGGGCGGCGTCCGCTACGGCCCTCTCCGAGCACGTGCCAGCCGTCATGGGTCAGCGTGATGTACGCCCCGCAGCGCAGCCCGTGCAGCGTGCAGGCGTCACGCAGGCCCCACATCCACGCGCCGTCCTCCTCGGTCCAACGCGCGTCGCCCTCACGGCAGTAGATGAGGATCGCCGTGCGCACCGGGGTCCGGCGCCGAAGGTCGTGCGGAATGACCCGGCGCAGTTGCGCGAGGAGCGCATTGCGGAACATCCAGCCGTCGGCCGGGGCCGGGCGACGTATGAACGACGCGCTGGCGCACAGCCGCTCGTCCGGATCGAGTACCGCCACGATCGCGGTGGCAAGCCTCGGCCGATGGCGGGTGTGCAGCCCGCTGACAACCTCACGTGGGTTGCGCAGCAGAGGGATTCCGGCGGCGGCCCATTCGGCCGGCTCGAGCAGACGACTGGCGGAAGCGGCGGACGCGGAGGTCGAGAACGAGGCCGCCGACGACGAGGCGAATCCGAAGGTCACGTTCCTCCCTTCGGCTACGCGCCCACACTGCGGGCGAGGTCGGATTCGAGGGACCGCGCGCCGCAGCAGAGCCCAACCGGAACGGACGAGCCGTGCGGGGAGCGGACCTCAATTCTTCCTGCCGAACTTGGATGCGGCAACGAGCAATTGGGGCCACCGACGGTTATCTGGTGGTGCGGGGCTTATATCCCTACCCAAAGGTTGGCCCGATGACGCCTGACGCGCCAGGCCGTGCCCGGCGCGGCTCCCGCCGCCGGGCGCGCGCGGTCAGCCCTGCACGGCCAGGACCAGTGGCAACACCGCCTGCGTGCCGGACTTTCTGAGCAGCCGCGCCGCGACCGCGAGCGTCCAGCCCGTCTCCGTGAAGTCGTCGACGAGCAGCACCGGGCCGCCGGCGGCGGTGAGTGCCGAGGCGAGGGCGGTCGGTACCGTCAGCGCGCCGTCGAGTGCCTTCAGCCGCTGCGCGCTGTTGCTGCGCGGCACCCGTGGCACGTCCTCGGCGTACTCGACGGAGCCGAGCAGCGGCAGGCGGCCGATTTCGGCGATCCGGGAGCCCAGGGAGCGGATTAGCAGGGGCCGGGTCCGCGAGGCGACGGTGACGACACCTACGGGCCGGGCCTGTCCGCCGGATGCCCCCGAAGCCCAGCCGCCGGGCCCCTTCGCCCAGTCGGCCAGGACCCCCACGACGGCTCGCGCCACGTCGTCCGGCACCTCGGCGTCCGGAGCCTGGGGCGCGAGGAGAGGACGCAGCCGGTTGCCCCAGCCGATGTCCGACAACCGACCCAGAGCACGCCCCGCCGAGGCCTGCTCACCGGCCGGAATGCGTCCCCGCAGCTCGATGCCGATGGTCGGCAGACCGGTCGGCCACATACGCCGGGGTTCCACCTCGACGCCCGCACGGTCCAGGTCGCTCCGCGCGGCGTCCACCGCCGCCGTGGACATGTCGGCCGTGAAACGTGGGCCGGCACAGTTGTCGCAGCGACCGCACGGCTTGGCACCCTCGTCGTCCAGCTGACGCTGCAGAAACTCCATCCGGCACTCGGTGGTGGACGCGTACGCGCGCATCGCGTCCTGCTCGGCCGTGCGCTGCCGGGCCACCCAGCCGTAGCGCTCGGTGTCGTACGACCAGGGCTGTCCGGTGGCGATCCAGCCACCCTTGACGCGGCGAACCGCTCCGTCCACGTCGAGGACCTTCAGCATCGTCTCCAGCCGGGAGCGGCGCAGCTCGACCAGGGGCTCCAGCGCGGGCAGCGACAGGGGGCCGTCCGCCCGGGAGAGGACGTCCAGGGTGCGCCGGACCAGTTCCTCGGATGGGAAGGCGAGTGAAGCGAAGTACTCCCAGATCGCCTCGTCCTCCTTGCCCGGCAGCAGCAGTACCTCGGCGTGCTCGACCCCGCGGCCGGCCCGGCCGACCTGCTGGTAGTAGGCGATGGGGGAGGAGGGAGAGCCGAGGTGGACGACGAAACCGAGATCCGGCTTGTCGAAGCCCATGCCGAGCGCTGAGGTGGCGACCAGCGCCTTGACCCGGTTGGCGAGCAGATCGTCCTCGGCCTGTTGGCGCTCGGCGTTCTCCGTCCTACCGGTGTAGGAGGCGACGGTGTGCCCACGCTGCCGCAGGAACGCCGTGACCTCCTCGGCAGCGGCGACAGTGAGCGTGTAGACGATGCCGGATCCCGACAGGTCGTCGAGGTGGTCGGCGAGCCAGGCCATGCGGTGCGCGGCATCCGGCAGGCGCAGCACACCGAGGCTGAGGCTCTCCCGGTCCAGCGGCCCGCGAAGCACCAGGGCGTCGGAGGTGCCGCCGGTGCCCAGCTGCTCGGCGACGTCGGCGGTCACACGGGCATTGGCCGTGGCGGTGGTGGCCAGCACGGGGACGCCGGGCGGGAGATCCCCGAGCATGGTGCGCAGCCGCCGGTAGTCGGGGCGGAAGTCGTGACCCCAGTCGGAGATGCAGTGGGCCTCGTCCACGACCAGCAGTCCGGTCGCCGCGGACAGCTTGGGCAGGACCTGGTCGCGGAAGTCCGGGTTGTTCAGCCGCTCCGGGCTGACGAGCAGCATATCGACCTCGCCGGCCGCGATCTCGGACTGAACGGCCTCCCACTCCTCGGTGTTGGCGGAGTTGATGGTGCGGGCGTGGATGCCGGCCCGGGCCGCGGCCTCCACCTGGTTGCGCATGAGCGCGAGGAGGGGCGAGACGATCACCGTGGGTCCGCTGCCCCTGGCTCGCAGCAACGAGGTCGCCACGAAGTACACCGCGGACTTGCCCCAGCCTGTGCGCTGCACGACCAGGGCCCGGCGCCGCTCGGCGACCAGCGCCTCGATCGCCCTCCACTGGTCCTCGCGCAGGCGGGCCGCGCCCGTGGCATCACCGACGAGCCGGGCGAGGACGGCGTCGGCGTGCGCCCGGAGATCCGCGTTGTTCATGTGCTCCATGCGTCCCATACAACAGGACGGGACCGACAGACGGGCGGGCCAGAGCAGAGACTGTGGACGACCGCGACCGGCTTGTCGTGTCCCTGATTCGACTTATCCACAGGCCCAAGCGGAGTCTCGAGATCCGCGAGATCGTCGGCGCATGACGCATCACAGCGAAACCACCGGACCATTCGAAAACAGCGACATCTCGGGACAGGAGCCGTTCACCGGCCCGTCCGCGCACGACACGCAGATCACGCTCCGCACGCCCGCCGAGCTGGCCGACGCCCTTCCCTACCTCCTCGGCTACCGCCCGGAGGACAGCATGGTGCTGGTGGCCCTGCACGACCGCGAGGGCCGTGGCAGGTTCGGCGGCCGGGCCCGGCTCGGCATTCCCGCGCACGCGGAGGACTGGGAGGCGGCCGCTCGCCAACTGGCCCGCGGACTGGTGTCCGGCAGCGAGCGGCGGGGCGCCCGGCCCGAACAGATGGTGGCCTACGTCTGCCAGGAACCGGCCCCGGGAGAGACCGGCCGCGACGTCAAACGACGGCTCGAACAGCTGGTCCACCTGCTGCGCACCCAGTGCGGCGACCTCGACGTGCCGGTCATCGAGGCGCTGTGCATCTCCGACGGCCGTTACTGGTCGTACTGCTGCCCGTATGAGGGCTGCTGCCCGGAAGACGGCGCGCCGATGGGCCTGCCCGGCACATCCGTGCTGGCCGCCGCGGCCACCTACGCCGGCATCCAAGTGCGCGGCACACTCAGGGAGTTGCGCGCCCGGATGCAGCCCTGGGAGACGACGGCGGCTCTGGAACAGGAGGTCGCTCTGGACGCGGCCGGTATGACCTTGGTGCCCCGCATCCTCGACGAGGCGTGCCGCGCGGCAGTGGCGGAGGAGACACTGGAACTCGCCGAGCGGATCATCCGCCGCCTCGCCGCGGCGGCACCGGTGTCCGGTATGCACGCGGCGGACGTGCGTGACGACGGCCTGCTCGCACACGACGAGGCGGCGGCACTGATCCTCGGGCTCCAGGACCGCACGACCCGCGACCGCGCGGCCGCCTGGATGGAGGGCGACGAGGCGGGGCCGGCCCTCCGGCTCTGGCGCGCCCTGGCCCGCCGTTGCGTCGGACCCTACGGCGAGCACGCCGCGGCCCCGCTGACCCTGGCCGGCTGGGTGGCCTGGTCGGCGGGTGACGAGGTGGAGGCCCGTGAGGCGCTGGCCATGGCGCTGGGCGCGGACCCCGACTATCTGTTCGCCCGCCTGCTCCACCAGGCCTGCAACGAAGGCCTCGACCCGGAATCGATCCGCCGCTGTCTGCGCGCCGACCGCGAGGACCGCGCACAGGCGGCAGGGGATGGTGAGGGCTCCGTGCAGTCGGCGCCGGACCGTGGGGACCGCGTGCAGGCAAGCGTGGACGGCACGGGCCGCACGCCGTCAGGGATCGGCGCGCCTCCGCACGCTGAGAAGGAAGTGCCTCGGTCCGAATCACCGGCAACCGACAACGCGACGGACGGCGCGCACGAGGGGACGGACGAGCAGGGGCCTGAGCCGGGCGCGCGCACGCCGGTGGACGACAAGAGCCCCGAAGCGGAACGAGCGACGAGCACGCGCCGAGGGCGCCGACCACGGTCCGCGGGTGCGGGCGACGCCCCGCGCGCGGCGCGGTCCACGGGCGGACGGCGGCGTCCAGCCGGCTCCGCGCCCGGCGCCTTGGCAGCCGAACGCTCACGCTCGGGCAGCCGCCGCCCCGGCGGCACGCGCACGCGTGCTACGGGGCCGGGCGGCCCCACGACCAGCGCCGCCGCAGCCGGAGGCGACCATCGCGAGCCCGAGGGGGAGAGGTGAGTCTCCTGGGCGGACACCTGGTCGAGCAGGTACCGGCACGGAAGACGCCTGGCCCATCGCCGGAAACCGTGGGTTGCGGCGCGCGCACCTGGAGGCTGCTCCGAAACCGGTCCCGCGTGAGTCGTTGCCGGCGCCGATGCGGCGGCACTCTTCTCGGCCGCCTGGCCGACCGGGCCCACCGGACAGGTGCGCCTTCCCGCAGTGCGTGCCAGGGCCCGCCACGCGCCCATCGGCGGCACCGACTCGCGGCCGTTCTCGGCGTCCCCGCCTCCCACTCGTCCCGCCGCCGTTCGGTCGGCTTCCCCGAGGTGAGCCGTGACCTGGACAAGTCCCCCTCCGTTCACCTGAGTGGCGGAACGCCCGGACGGGTCCCGTCGCCGCCGTACGACCCTTGTCCTCCGGGGCGCCCCACCGGTCATCCAGGCCGTCGAAGGCGCCGCGAGCGCAGAGGAAGCCACCCCATGCACCAGCAGCCGACTCCGCCCTCCGTCGCCGACGACGAACGTCCGCCCTGGGACAGGCGCGGATGGTCGTCGGAGGGGGCCACCGCCACCGCACCGCAGACCCTCACCGTCCTGCCATCCCCCAGGAGCCTTGGCTCGAACAGGCCGAAGGGTCATGACGAGCCGCCGGCCCCGGGCCGCCGACCCGCCACTCCGCCGGTGCGCGCACCGCAGGTCAGCCGGCCCGGACCCGACCTGCCGCCCACGCACAGCGCCTTGGTCTGTGTCGCCCTGCCCGGTCTCGCCATCTCCGGCGAGGGGCAGTTGGCCGGCCGTGGACTGGACGGGTTCTACCGTGGCGGCAGGCGCCTGCTCTCGCGGTGTCAGGTCCGCGTGGCCGGCCGAGAGCCCCTGCCCGTGCAGGCCAGGATGACCGGCGCCGACAGCGCCCGCTTCGTGGGGACACTGCACGCTTCCCCGTCGTCGGGCCCCGACCCGGACGTCGTGGTCGAGCGGACCCGGAGCGCGGACGGAACCGAACGGATCACGCTCCGCAACGCCGCCGCGCGGCCCTTGAGGCTGCCGGTCGAGGTCGCCCTCGGCACGGACCTCGCCGAACTAGGCGCCATCGCCTCCGGCAGAGCGGGCCCCGAACTTCCCGCCACTGTCCACGACTCGGGCCTGCGCTGGGCCACGGCCGGCGCCGCCGCCTCCGTGATCGCCGATCCGCCGCCCTCGGACGCCCTCGCGTCCGCCGGACTGCTGCGCTGGGAATTGGAGTTGCCGCCGAACGGCACGGCAGCCGTGGAACTGAGAGTGCGACTCGACGGCGCGGGCCCGCTGCGACCGGCGGGACATGCCACGACCAGCCCGTTCGCTCCGACACGGGCGACGGGCGACGACTCCCGGGTGGCCCCGCTGTTGCAGGCGGCGGTGGCCGACCTCCGAGCACTGCTCCTGCGCGACCCCGCCCACCCTTCCGACACCCACCTCGCGGCAGGCGCGCCCTGGCGCTGCGGAACGGCCCCCGCCGAGGCACTGGCCGCGGCCCGCATGGCCCTGCCACTCGGCACCCGGCTCGCCGTGGGGACCCTGCGCACCCTGGCACGCACCCAGCTCCCGGACCGGAGCCCGCAGGCCGGAATGATCCCGGGGCCGCGGCGGGACGCGGGCCCGCTCCTGCCGCCGGCCTGCACGGGCACGGAGGCCACACTGCTCTTCCCCGTCCTGCTCGCCGAGGCCCGCCGCTGGGGACTTCCCGAGCAGGAGACGAGAGAGCTGCTCCCCGCGGCGGAACGCTGCCTCGCCTGGCTGCGGAAGGCCGCAGATGACGGCCCCTACCTCCACGACCCCCAGCCCGTGGGCCCGGCCCGCTGCGAGACGCAGGCTCACGCGTGTCGGGCGGCCCTGCTCGGCGCCGATCTCCTCGACGCCTTCGACCGGCCGGGCGGCCCCGGCCTACGGCAGTGGGCCGAGGACTTGCAGACTGCTTTCCGGGCCGACTTCTGGGTCGAGGACCGTGGTGGCGGTCGCCCGGCCGCGGCCCTGGCACCGGACGGCCGGCCCGTACCGTGCCTGGGCTCGACCGCCGTGCACCTTCTCGATACCGGCCTGCTCGGGTCCGGCCGACTCGCGCCGGGTCTGCTCGACCCCGTACAGACCGGACAGCTCGCCCGGCTGCTCGGCACTCCCGCCATGGACGCGGGCTGGGGGCTGCGCGGTCTCAGTACGAAGGAGGCGGGACACAACCCGTTCGGACACCGGACCGGGGCCATCCGCGTCCACGACACCGCCGTGGCCGTCGCTGGTCTGGCAGCCGCAGGCTATGAGAGGGAGTCCGGCGGCCTGCTGAGAGGACTGCTGGAAGCGGCTGAGCACTTCGGCCACCGGCTGCCGGAGATGTTCGCCGGCGAACAGCGCTCCAGCGGGAACGCTCCCCTCCCGCACCCCGCGGCCTGCCGGCCTGCCGCCACCGCGGCGGCATCTGTGATCATGATGCTTGCCTCACTCGCGGGCATCCGTCCCGACACCCCTGGCAGAACCGTCACGCTGCGCCCCGTGCGGAGCGCACCGCTCGGCGAACTCGGCCTGACCGGGCTGCGCGTCGCCGGCGCCCCGTTCGCCGTGCGCGTCAGCAGGCTCGGTCTGGCCATGGTCGAGGAGGCGGGGGACGGCCTGCAACTGGGAGTGTGACCTCGTACGACGCAACCGGAACGAAGAACAGGAGCCGGTCCTGCGCCCCATACCCGAACGAAGCGGAACCACCACCGATGCGGTCGAGGAAGGGAGTGTTTATCGTCAGGCAGACGACTATGATCGCGGCATGCCCTACGACCCGTCAGCCTTTCCGCCCTTCGCCGTCACCGTGGACCTGGTCGTGCTGACCGTGCGCCGCCATGCCCTGTGCGCGCTGGCGGTCCGCAGGGGCGAGCCACCGTTCCAAGGGCGCTGGGCGCTGCCCGGCGGATTCGTACGGGCCGACGAGGATCTCTCCCAGGCGGCGGCACGTGAACTCGCCGAGGAGACCGGGCTGTGCGCACACGACCCGATGGCCCCGGCCCAGGACAACGGCGCCCACCTGGAGCAGCTCGCGACCTACGGGGACCCCAAGCGGGACCCTCGCATGCGTGTCGTGAGCGTCGCGCACCTCGCGCTCGCGCCCGATCTCCCCGCCCCGCGCGCGGGCGGCGACGCCAGCAACGCGCGCTGGGCCCCGGTCGAGGAACTGCTCCAGCAGGGCGGCTACGGCCGCGACGGTGAACCCGTGGCGCCGCTCGCTTTCGATCACGCCCAGATCCTCGCCGACGGGGTGGAACGGGCCCGGTCCAAGATCGAGTACTCGTCGCTGGCCACCGCGTTCTGCCCGAGCGAGTTCACCGTCGGGGAGCTGCGCCGGGTGTACGAGGCGGTATGGGGAGTCGCCCTCGACCCGCGCAATTTCCACCGCAAGGTCACCGGAACCCCCGGATTCCTCGTCCCCACGGGAGGTACCACCACGCGCCAGGGCGGCCGGCCGGCGCAGCTCTTCCGGGCCGGCGGTGCCACGCTGCTCAACCCCCCGATGCTGCGGCCCGAGGTCTGAGTCGTACAGCTGACCGGCGCGCCCCGACGGCCGGGCGGGCCGACCATCTCCACCGGCCGGCTCCGCCGCGTCCCGTTCCGCCGAACGGCGGACAGGAGCCGGGTCGATCCGTGCCGTGTGTGGTAGTGAGCCTCGCGATACCGGAAAAACTGGACATCTCGCGCTATCTTGCTGCAGGTGATCCAGGCCTTCGGACTGACCAGCAATCCCCGCAAGGCGCACCCGCCCGCCGTCGACGACGTCTCCTTCGAAGCGCGCGCGGGACATGTCACCGTGCTCCTCGGAGGTGCCGGCGCGGGCAAGACGACGACGCTCAGACTCATGCTCGAGCTTCAACAGGGGCGCGGCATCACCTACTTCAGGGGGCGGCCCCTGCACCGGATCGCGCATCCCGCGCGAGAAGTCGGCGTGCTCCTCGGCGACGTTCCGGGGCATCCGGCCCGCTCGGTCCGAGGACATCTGCGCATGCTGTGCGCGGCCTCGGGCGTCCCCGCGCGACGAGCCGACGAAGTCCTCGAAGTCGTCGGCCTCGTCAGCCTGGGCGAGGAGCGCCTCGGCACGCTCTCGCGGGGAGCGGACCGCAGGCTCGGCCTGGCCTGCGCCCTGCTGCCCGACCCGCACACCCTCGTCCTGGACGAACCCACCGCCGACGTCTCCGCCCGTGAGGCGCAGTGGCTGCACGGCATGCTGCGGGCCCACGCCGGTCAGGGCGGCACGGTGCTCTTCACCACCGCCGACTCCAAGGAGGCCGCGCGCACGGCGGACCGAGTCGTCACCCTTGACAACGGACGGCTCGTGGCCGACCAGGACGCCCCGGAGTTCGCCCGCACCCGGCTGCGCCCGCGGGTGGCCGTCCGCAGCCCGCACGCGGCCCGCCTCGCGACTCTGCTCGCCAAGGAGGCCCGTACCGCGCGCCGCTCCGTCGAGGTCGTACGCGAGGGCGGCAATCGGCTGTCGGTATACGGCTCCACCACCGCCGATGTCGGCGAGACGGCGTTCCGCCACGGCATTCTCGTCCACCAACTCGCCGACGAGATCGGTGACATGGGCTCAGGAGTCGGTGTCGGCCCCGACAGCGCCTCGTCGGCGGAGGGGAGCGTCGCGGCCGCGAACGAGTCACCGGTGGAGCGGGAAGCCGCCGTGCCCGGAGCGGCGTCCGTGGAGCCGGAGACGGCGGTGCGCGCTCTGCCCGCGGCAGAGCCGGAGGCCTCGGGGTTCGGCGTGGCCGCATCGGTGTCGGGTGGCTCCGCGGTCAGCCTGGCGACGGCGGAGTCCGGAGCGGCGGCGTTCGGCTCGTCCGTGTCGGAGAGGGCCGCCGTCGTGTCCGGTCTCTCCTCGAGGGAGGCGGGTGTCACCGCGTCGGACGCCCCGGCGAGGCAGCGGGGAGCCACGCCGTTCGGATTCTCGGCGGAGCGGCGGGAGACGGCCGCACCGGCCACTTCGGTGCCACAGCGGGCCGTGTCCGGTGTCTCGTTGGGCGACGAACCGCCGGCGGGGGAGCAAGCGCAGGCCTTGGACGGTGAGCTGCCGCCCGGCGGGGTTCCCCTGGACCGGCCGGGGAGCGAGCACGCGGAGAGTACCCCTCGCGCACCTGCCGAGGGCACCGCACCGGCCGACGCGCTTGCGGGAGGCCGCGGGAGTGCGCACGCCGGGCCCGGCGGTGGGGACGCGCCCGGCGAAGGCGCCGAAGCGGCTCCCGTCGAGGCGCTCATGGAGGCCGAGGCCGTCCGGACCGCCGACAGGGCGGCCGAGCCGATCGTCGGTGGCGATGCGGCCCCAGCGGCCCGGAAACCGCAGACCGGCAGCACGGGCACCCCGGCAACGGGCACCTCCGCCCTGCGCACCCGCCTCCCCGGCGCCAGAAACCCCGGCAGCCGTTCACCGCAGGGCAACCGCGCCGCCCACCGGGACGGTGTCAGCACCCCTGGTGCCCTGTCCTCCCTCCCGCCCCCCATCTCCGTCCGCCCCGCCCCCAGCCCCCTCCGTCCGCTGCGCTACGAGATCCGGCGCGCCGCCGGGATCGGCGTCGGCTTCCTCACCTGCGGTGTCGTCCTGGCGCTGTCCGCGCTCATCGCCGTACTGCTGGCCCGGGTCGGGCACACGCCGCAGGCGCGGCTGTTCGCCGCCTGGCCGCGGGAGCTGCCGCTGCCGCCCGCGGCGCTGGCGGCGGGGCTGCTCGGTGCGCTGGCCTTCGGGGACGAGTTCCGCCACCCCGCCCTCGCGGCGGACCGCGGCACGGTGCCCCGCCGCCTGGGGCTGCTCACCGCGAAACTGCTCGTCTCCGGAGCCACCGCGGTGATGCTGGCCTTCCTCACCCTGGGCTGCGACGCCGAAGCGCTCTACGTCGTCTACGGACGGGAGCTGACGCAAGTTCCCGCGGACTGGCTCCTGCTGAGCGCGAGTTGGTTCGGGCTGATCGTCGGCTGCGCATGGGCCGGAGTGCTGGCGGCCGGGGTGTTCCGGTCCACCACGGGCGGTCTGGCCGCCGTCCTCGCCGTGCCCGTGGTCGTCGTCCCGCTCGTGCACAAGGCGATGCAGGGGCCGGCTCTGCGCATGGCCGCCGGGTTCCCCGTGCGAATGCGGGAGGTCCTACTGCTCCAGTGGCCCTTCGGGGGCGAGCGCTATCTGCTCG
This sequence comes from Streptomyces sp. NPDC048191, assembly GCF_040652655.1. NCBI lineage: Bacteria > Bacillati > Actinomycetota > Actinomycetes > Kitasatosporales > Streptomycetaceae > Streptomyces > Streptomyces sp. NPDC048191. The sequence continues at coordinate 72,989 of NZ_JBEZMO010000020.1, read as the reverse complement.
GAATGGCGCGGGTGCTCGCTCAACCCGTGGGCGGAGCACTGGCGTTGTCGCTGTCGGTGCTGCTGTGCGCCTATCTGGCCACGACGCTGCGCACCCGGTTCCGGTGACGGTGTGCGCGCACTTCCGATCCCGCCGTGTGCACAACTCCCCACGGAAAGGCCATTTCTTTCCGATAAGGCGTCAATTGCGACGGGGTGAGCGATCACCCTTTCGTGTGCTTTTCACCAAAGACCTCAAGGGAGTTGGAGGCGACGCCGACAAAGGATCCGTGAGTACCCTTGCGCACACCATGATGACCGCCGCCCGCTCCACCGACTCCGGTCTGGTCGGCCCGGGCGAACTCGACCGCTACCCCTACGCAGAGCCCCAGGTGGCCGACCGCGTCGGAGCGCCTTCCTGGGAAGGCGCGGACCCCGAGCTGGGCCGCGTCGGCCGGCGCGCCGCAGGCAGCCGCGGACGCGGACTGCACGGCCAACTCGTACAACAGCTGGGACAGATGATCGTCTCCGGCGACCTGGGCGCGGACCGCCCGCTGGTGCCCGAGGAGATCGGCCAGCGCTTCGAGGTCTCCCGCACCGTCGTCCGCGAGTCCCTCCGTGTCCTCGAGGCCAAGGGCCTCGTCAGCGCCCGCCCGAACGTCGGCACGCGCGTGCGTCCCGTCAGCGACTGGAACCTGCTCGACCCGGACATCATCGAGTGGCGGGCCTTCGGGCCCCAGCGCGACGACCAGCGACGCGAGCTCAGCGAGCTGCGCTGGACGATCGAGCCGCTCGCCGCCCGCCTGGCCGCCGGTCACGGACGTGAGGAGGTGCAGCAGCGCCTGTGCGACATGGTCGAGATCATGAGTCACGCCCTCGCCCAGGGCGACGCGCTGACGTACTCGCGCGCCGACAACGAGTTCCACGCGCTGCTCATCCAGATCGCCGGCAACCGCATGCTGGAGCACCTGTCCGGGATCGTCTCGGCGGCGCTCCAGGTCTCGGGCGGCCCGGTCACGGGATGTGACCGGCCGAACGAGTCGTCGCTCGCACAGCACGCGCGGATCGTCGACGCGCTCGGCACCGGCGACGGCACGGCGGCCGAGACGGCCATGCGTCAACTGCTCACGGTCCACCCCGAGGTCGAGCGCGTGGTGCCCGCCCCGCGCGAGCACTGACCTCCGGGGTCAGGGCGGTGCGGTCGCCGGTGTGCGGCGTCCTCGTGGTGCTCTTGGCGGCGCCGGGCTCGTTGCCGGCCGCCGCTGGACCCTGCCGGACCCTGTGCGGTCCGGCGGGGCCCAGCGGTGCGACGGGCCGCCGGGGGCCAAGCGCACGACCGGGCGAGGCAACGACGGTGATCTCCTCTGCCCGACTCTGACCGCTTTTGACTGCTTACGGGGTGTGACTCGGGCCACGCAGATTGGGCGTAACGCTCGTGGGAACAGCGCGATGACCTAAGAGGTGACAGTCGCGGAGGGAATACGGACGCCATGACAGGCGCTGTGCATCTTCCCGGCCCCCGCCCGCGCCGTCGGCCCATCCCCAGGCCGGTGGTCGGCTCCTGTCCGCAGTGGACGGTGCCGGAAGCCGTTTTCCAACGTTCCGAGAGGTTGTTCGTGTCGGCCAGCACATCCCGTACGCTCCCGCCGGAGATCGCCGAGTCCGTCTCTGTCATGGCGCTCATTGAGCGGGGAAAGGCTGAGGGGCAGATCGCCGGCGACGATGTGCGTCGGGCCTTCGAAGCTGACCAGATTCCGGCCACTCAGTGGAAGAACGTACTGCGCAGCCTCAACCAGATTCTTGAGGAAGAGGGTGTGACGCTGATGGTCAGTGCCGCAGAGCCCAAGCGCACCCGCAAGAGCGTCGCAGCGAAGAGCCCGGCCAAGCGCACCGCCACCAAGACGGTCGCGGCGAAGACGGTGACGACCAGGAAGGCCACCGCCACCACGGCCGCCCCTGCGGCGCCCACCGCTCCGGCCGCAGCCGATTCCGCCGAGGAAGCCGCACCCGCCCAGAAGGCCGCGGCGAAGAAGGCGACCGCCAAGAAGGCGGCCACCGCCAAGAAGACCGTCGCGAAGAAGACGGCCGCTAAGAAGACCACGGCCAAGAAGGACGACGCCGAGATTCTCGAGGACGAGGTTCTCGAGGACACCAAGGTCGCCGACGAGCCCGAGGGCGCCGAGAACGCGGGCTTCGTGCTGTCCGACGAGGACGAGGACGACGCGCCCGCGCAGCAGGTCGCCGCCGCCGGCGCCACCGCCGACCCGGTCAAGGACTACCTGAAGCAGATCGGCAAGGTCCCCCTGCTCAACGCCGAGCAGGAGGTCGAGCTGGCCAAGCGCATCGAGGCGGGTCTGTTCGCCGAGGACAAGCTGGCCAACGCCGACAAGCTGGCGCCGAAGCTCAAGCGCGAGCTGGAGATCATCGCCGAGGACGGCCGCCGCGCCAAGAACCACCTGCTGGAGGCCAACCTCCGTCTGGTGGTCTCCCTGGCCAAGCGCTACACCGGCCGCGGCATGCTCTTCCTGGACCTCATCCAGGAGGGCAACCTCGGTCTGATCCGCGCGGTCGAGAAGTTCGACTACACCAAGGGCTACAAGTTCTCCACGTACGCCACCTGGTGGATCCGTCAGGCCATCACCCGCGCCATGGCCGACCAGGCCCGCACCATCCGTATCCCGGTGCACATGGTCGAGGTCATCAACAAGCTCGCGCGCGTGCAGCGCCAGATGCTCCAGGACCTGGGCCGCGAGCCCACCCCGGAGGAGCTGGCCAAGGAGCTCGACATGACCCCGGAGAAGGTCATCGAGGTCCAGAAGTACGGCCGCGAGCCCATCTCGCTGCACACCCCGCTGGGCGAGGACGGCGACAGCGAGTTCGGTGACCTCATCGAGGACTCCGAGGCCGTCGTCCCGGCCGACGCCGTCAGCTTCACGCTCCTGCAGGAGCAGCTGCACTCCGTCCTGGACACCCTGTCCGAGCGCGAGGCCGGCGTCGTCTCCATGCGGTTCGGTCTCACCGACGGTCAGCCGAAGACACTCGACGAGATCGGCAAGGTGTACGGCGTCACGCGTGAGCGGATCCGCCAGATCGAGTCCAAGACCATGTCGAAGCTGCGCCATCCGTCGCGTTCCCAGGTGCTGCGCGACTACCTCGACTAGGTCGCGGTCGTACGACGGCGAAGGCCCGGTTCCCCCGAGGGGGAGCCGGGCCTTCGTGCTGCGCGCGGTCGCACAGTGGATCACTCTGGGTGTTCCGGAACCACCCGAGAGTGAGGTTGCTGCATGCGCCGTTCCGTTGTCCGGGCACTGATCCGGCCGCTTGCCCTGGCGGCCACGATGACCGTGATACCTCTGGTGAGCGCGGCTCCCGTCGCCGCCGACAGCGTGGTGGTCGGGGGCTTCCCGATAGAGATCTCACAGGCCCCCTGGACGGTCGCGCTGTCCAGCCGTGACCGGTTCGGGGGTACGCGGGCGGGCCAGTTCTGCGGCGGCGTGGCCGTCGCACCGACGGCGGTGCTCACCGCGGCCCACTGTCTGGGGGAGGACGTCCTCGGAGCGCCCGGGAACCGCGCGCGCGACTTCCGGGTCATCACGGGCCGCACCGATCTGCTGTCGGGCGAGGGCCGGGAGATCGCCGTACGTGACGCCCGGATCAATCCCGGGTACGACAGCGAGACCAACGCCGGCGACTTCGCCGTACTCACCCTCGCCCAGCCGCTGCCGAAGAGCGCGGTCGTCGGCATGGCGGCCGCGGGCGACCCGGCCTACGCGCCCGGCACGAAGGCCCTGGTCTCCGGTTGGGGGGACCTCAGCGGCGACGGGGCCTACCCCCGCAGGCTGCACGCCGCACGCGTGCGTGTACTGCCCGACGAACTCTGCGCTCGCGCGTACCCGGGCGGCCCCGACGGGACCTACCAGGCGCGCAGCATGCTCTGCGCAGGGGAGACCGCCGGCGGCCCGGACGCGTGCCAGGGAGACAGCGGCGGCCCGCTGGTGGTGGCAGGGCGCCTCATCGGGCTCGTGTCATGGGGCAACGGCTGTGGCAAACCGGGTAGCCCCGGCGTGTACACGCGCGTCTCCGAAGTCGTACGCGTCCTGAAGGCGACCTCGGGGGGCCAGAAGGGGCCCCACGGGCGCTCCTGGCGCGCCGGTACGGCGGCATGAGCACGGGCGGCCGCTCCTGGGGGGAGCGGCCGCCCGTTCACCGGCCTGTGCCGGGGCTGGCTCGTCGTGTGTGCGAGATTCAGCGCTCTTCTTCGGAAGCGGTGTTCGGAACGGACGTCAGCCGCTCCGTCTCGTCCTGTATCTCAGCGGCGATCTTCTTGAGTTCCGGCTCGAACTTGCGACCGTGGTGGGCGCAGAAGAGCAGTTCTCCGCCGCTGAGCAGGACGACGCGCAGGTATGCCTGGGCGCCGCAGCGGTCGCAGCGATCGGCGGCCGTCAACGGGCTCGCGGGGGTCAGAACAGTAGTCACGTCGCCTCTTCTCTAGCTCGACGAGCTGTCGTACCAGGGTCAACATCCAACCAGCCCGAAAACGTTCCCGCTCGTGGCATTTCCTCGAAAAAAATCTTCCGGGGCGGCTGTCTGCTGCCGGTTGGCGGCGAATGTGCCGTAGTGCGTCTCTTATGGTGCTTACGGTTTCGCGCAGTGTTGTGTCTCGGTCCTCCAGGCCGGGTTGCCTGTTGTTCATGAGGACGTGCCCGGAGCCTAAATGGTTCATGCCTCCAAGGGAACGTGATATGTACTTCACCCCATCGAGGGATCGAACATCTATGCGAGCCTGGACTAGTCTGAGTTCCCGACGAGGGTGGCGTTACACCGGCTCTACCAGGCCTCGGTACCCTCTGAGCGGCGACCGAAGCCGTCCCCTTACCCAGTAGGGGGCCAACTGAAATTCAGCGAGGAGCGAACCGCGTGACCGCCGATACGTCCGTGCCGTCCACAGCGCTGCTGGCAGGAGCAGACCGGGACGGCTCCAACTACACCGCGCGGCACCTGCTCGTCCTCGAGGGCCTCGAGGCCGTGCGCAAGCGCCCGGGCATGTACATCGGCTCGACCGACAGCCGCGGTCTGATGCACTGCCTGTGGGAGATCATCGACAACTCCGTGGACGAGGCTCTCGCGGGCGTCTGCGACCGCATCGAGGTGATCCTCCACGACGACGGCTCCGTGGAGGTGCGTGACAACGGCCGCGGCATCCCCGTGGACGTGGAGCCCAGGACCGGGCTGTCCGGCGTCGAGGTCGTCATGACCAAGCTCCACGCCGGCGGCAAGTTCGGAGGCGGCTCGTACGCCGCCTCCGGCGGCCTGCACGGTGTCGGTGCCTCTGTCGTCAACGCCCTCTCCGCCCGTCTCGACGTCGAGGTGGACCGCGGCGGCCACACGCACGCCATCAGCTTCCGGCGCGGCGTGCCCGGCGCCTTCGCGTCCGGCGGCGCCGACGGGAAGTTCGAGGCCAAGAGCGGCCTGCGCAAGACCAAGAAGATCCCCAAGACCCGCACCGGCACGCGCGTGCGGTACTGGGCCGACCGGCAGATCTTCCTCAAGGACGCCAAGCTCTCCCTGGAGACCCTGCACCAGCGCGCCCGGCAGACCGCCTTCCTGGTGCCGGGCCTGACGATCGTCGTCCGCGACGAGTTCGGCCTGGGCGACGGCGGCAGCAAGGGCGAGGAGTCCTTCCGCTTCGACGGCGGGATCAGCGAGTTCTGCGAGTACCTGGCGGGCGACAAGCCGGTCTGCGACGTCCTGCGCTTCTCCGGCAAGGGCACCTTCAAGGAGACGGTCCCCGTCCTGGACGAGCACGGGCAGATGACGCCGACCGAGGTCACGCGTGAGCTGGGCGTGGACGTCGCGCTGCGCTGGGGAACGGGCTACGACACGAGCGTCCGGTCCTTCGTCAACATCATCGCCACCCCCAAGGGCGGCACTCACGTCTCCGGCTTCGAGCAGGCCGTGACGGGGGTGTTCAACGATGTGCTGCGCGCCAAGAAGCTGCTGCGGGTGGCCGAGGACAACATCGTCAAGGACGACGCCCTCGAGGGCCTCACCGCCGTCGTGACCGTGCGCCTGGCCGAGCCGCAGTTCGAGGGCCAGACCAAGGAGGTCCTGGGTACGTCGGCGGCCCGCCGCATCGTGAACAGCGTGGTCACCAAGGAGCTGAAGGCGTTCCTGACCAGCACGAAGCGGGACGCCGCCGCTCAGGCCCGGGTCGTCATGGAGAAGGTGGTGGCCGCCGCCCGTACGCGTGTCGCGGCCCGCCAGCACAAGGACGCCCAGCGCCGGAAGACGGCCCTGGAGTCCTCGTCCCTGCCGGCGAAGCTCGCCGACTGCCGCAGCGACGACGTCGACCGCAGCGAGCTGTTCATCGTCGAGGGAGACTCCGCCCTCGGTACCGCCAAGCTCGCGCGCAACTCCGAGTTCCAGGCCCTTCTGCCGATCCGCGGCAAGATCCTCAACGTGCAGCGGTCGTCCGTGACCGACATGCTCAAGAACGCCGAGTGCGGCGCGATCATCCAGGTCATAGGAGCGGGGTCGGGCCGTACGTTCGACATCGACCAGGCCCGCTACGGCAAGATCATCATGATGACCGACGCCGACGTGGACGGCTCGCACATCCGCTGCCTGCTGCTCACGCTGTTCCAGCGCTACATGCGGCCGATGGTCGAGGCCGGCCGGGTCTTCGCCGCGGTGCCGCCGCTGCACCGCATCGAGATCGTCCAGCCGAAGAAGGGCCAGGACAAGTACGTCTACACGTACTCCGACCGCGAGCTGCGCGACAAACTCATGGAGTTCCAGAGCAAGGGCATCCGGTACAAGGACTCCATCCAGCGTTACAAGGGTCTGGGTGAGATGGACGCCGACCAGCTGGCCGAGACCACAATGGATCCGCGTCACCGCACCCTGCGCAGGATCAACCTGTCCGACCTCGAGGCCGCCGAGCAGGTCTTCGACCTGCTGATGGGCAACGACGTGGCGCCCCGCAAGGAGTTCATCTCCAGCTCGGCGGCGACGCTGGACCGGTCGCGCATCGACGCGTAGCCGCCGTACCGGTCTTCGGCCGCAGCGGGCCTGCCGAGGCGGGCCGGGCGCAGCGACGCGGGGCGGGCCCAGCGACGCGGTGCGCGGGACGTGACCGGCTTGCTGACCGGCGAAGGACGACGGTCGTCCTTCGCCGGCCGCACGACCCCGGCCGACGACAGGCCCGGCGTGTGCCGGCGCGGGTGCGGTCGTGGCATGCGCTTGCGGTGCCGGATGCATGCCGGGTGCGTGCCGGATGCATGCCGGGTGCGGTCGGTGGTGCTGACGGCGCCCGGCTGAAGGCCGGCAGCTCTGTCGAGCGGCGGGACCCGCCCGTCCGAGTCCGTCCTCCGCCCCCGCAGGGGTCTGCATCCGTGGGATCTGCACCCGTGGGTGGAGATGGAGCCCTCCTGATTTCCACCCGTGATCCACCCGGGCTCCGATCTCCCGACCTGCGCTTTTCCGTAGCTTCGATGGTGTCGGCGGCACCCGCTGCCGGCACCACCTTCTCGCTCACGGAGGCTCTGATGCCCGGGCTCGTCAACGCGCTGGTGATCGTGGCCGTCGCCGCCATAGTGATCGCGCGGCAGTTCCGCGCCCGCGCGATCAACACCGACCGGCGCTGGTGGCTGCTCCCCGTGATCCTCGCCGTCGTCGCACTGCGCGAGCCCGGCATCCTCGACGCTCATCACCGCGTGGAATCGGCCGCACTGCTCGCGGTGGAGCTGTTGACCGGTCTGGCCACAGGCGCCGGCTGGGCCTGGACGACTCGTATCTGGACGGCTCCCGACGGCGTCGTGTGGACGAAGAGCACCAAGGCAAGCGGCGCCGTATGGGCCCTGGGCATCGCCCTGCGCATAGGTGTCTACGGCATCGGCGCCGCGCTCGGCCTGCACCAGGACAGCTCCGCCCTGATGCTGGGCCTCGCCGGCACCCTGTTGGTGCGCGGCGGGATCCTGGTCTGGCGGGCCCAGTCTTTCGGCACCGCGAACCGTCCTGCCCCGGCGTACGGTGACGGCATGCGGTCGGTCAGGAGGGAGCGCGCGTGACCGAGAACGCCTGGACACGCTGGCCGTCGCGGGAGGCGCTCGGCCGTGCGGGAATCTCCCGGCCACGGCGCATGCTCGCCTGGGCGGTGAGACTGCTCGTGCTCGCGCTGCTGCTGTGGAGTGCCTTCAGCCAGCGGCACGTCGGCGCCTGGAGCGGCCTCGCGGCAGCGGCGGGAGTCCTCCTGGCCGCGTTCGTCTCCTGGGCCTTCTTCCGGACGACCTACCAGCACCGGTTGGTGCCCTCCCTCGGGCTCGTCGCCGTCCTCCTGGCGATCGCCGTCGCCGCCGAGGCCACCGGGTTCAGAGCGCCGGCCCTGGTGCTCTGGTGCGGCTGCGGAATCAGCGCCCTGGAGCGGCTCCCGCTGGGAGCGGCGCTCCCCGTGGCGTCGGTCGCTCTGGCGTCGTACTCCGCCTTCAACAACGACGTGTGGCTGACCACGGCCGCCACCGTGGCCGGCATGGCCCTCGCCGGATACGTTCTGCGGCTGGACGCCGAGGCTCGCGGCAACGCACATCGACTCCTCGCCCAGGAGCGCGCCGCCCGGGCGGCCGAGGCCGAGTCCGCCGCCCTGGACGAGCGGGCGCGCATCGCACGGGAGATTCACGACGTCCTGGCCCACAGCCTCTCGGCGCAGCTGGTGCACCTGGAGGCGGCCCGGCTGCTGATCGAGAACGGCGCGGACCGCGAACGCATCCTGGAGCGGGTGGTGGCCGCCCGGGGCATGGCCCGCGACGGACTCGCCGAGACCCGGCAGGCCCTGTCCGCCCTGCGGGGTGAGCTGACTCCGCTGGAGGACTTCCTGAGCGAACTCGTCAGCGGGGCCGACGGTGCCGAGATCACCGTGACGGGTGAGCGCAAACCCCTGCCGGTGGAGGCCTCCCAGACCCTGCGCAGGGTCGCCCAGGAGGCGCTGACGAACGTCCGCAAGCACGCACACGGCGCCAAGGTGTGCCTGCGGCTCGACTACAGCGACCACGAAGTGACACTGAACGTACGGGACTCGGGCGGTCGACCGGGCGAACTCACGGGCTCCGGGGGCGGGTACGGTCTGCTGGGCATGCGCGAGCGTGCCGAGCTGCTGGGCGGCTCGCTCGACGCGGGGCCGGACGAGGAGGGTTTCGTGGTGACGCTGAAGGTGCCCGTATGACGGAGACGGAGGGGGAGAAGAAGCCCGCACGGGTGGTGGTGGCCGACGACCAGACGGTGGTCCGGGAGGGCATCGTGATGCTGCTCGGGCTGTTGCCCGGAGTGGAGGTCGTGGGCGCTGCGGGAGACGGCGAGGAGGCGGTGCGGCTGGTCGGGGAACTGGCCCCGGACGTCGTTCTGATGGACCTCAGGATGCCCCGCTGCGACGGCGTGGAGGCCACCCGGCGGATCCGGGCGCAGTACCCGGGGACCCAGGTCGTGGTCCTCACCACGTACGCGGACGACGAGTCGTTGTTCCCCGCGCTGCGCGCCGGCGCCCGGGGCTATCTGACCAAGGACGCGGGCGGTGACGAGATCGTGCGTGCCGTGGAGAGCGTGCTGTCGGGGGAGGCGGGCCTGTCACCCAGCGTCCAGCGCCGGTTGCTGGAGCGGCTGTCCCAGCCCGAGCCCGGCCCGCCGGCGCCTGCCGGGGCGCCGCCCGATGGACTGACGGCGCGGGAGACCGAGGTCCTGCTGCTGATCGCCGAGGGGCTCAGCAATCAGGAGATCGCCCGCAGGCTGCATGTGTCGACCGCGACGGTGAAGACACACATCAACAACCTCTTCTCCAAGACGGGCCTCAAGGACCGGGCGCAGGCGGTGCGTTACGCCTACAGCAAGGGCCTGGTGCGGCCGCCCGCGCAGTGAATCACCTGATGGGGTGAAGAGCCGGGGGAAGAAGAGTCAGGGATCTTCCGATCTGTCCATCCTTGGGCATGCAGTCAAGCAACGGTCGTGCCCGTGGAGCCGGGGACGGTTCCGAGCGTTCGGCCGAGAACCAGGAAGACCACGAGGCGCCCTCCCGCGACATCAGGTACGAGGACCCTTGGTACGACGCCCTGGCCTCCGGCTGGGGCGAACTGGACGGCACCGGTGCGCCCGCCCCGGCGGTGCCGCCCGCTCGCGGAGGGCGGAGCGGAGCGGCGGCCCCTGCCCGCGACGTGTACGTCGAGGTGCAGGGCAGCGCGGCCTTCCAGGAGGTGCGCACCACGTACCGGCGGTTCGTGGTGCCCGGAGTCGCCGTCTTCCTCACCTGGTACGTGGCCTATGTGGTCACCGCCACGGCCGCGCCCGGCCTCATGGCCCGGCCCGTGGCGGGGGCTGTGAACGTGGCCATGCTGGCAGGGCTCGGACAGTTCCTGACCACGTTCCTGCTCACCTGGGCCTACGCCCGGCATGCACGGCTGCGCCGGGACCGGGCCGCGCTGGAACTGCGCTGGGACACCCAGGAACTGGCCCGTGGGATGCGGGGAGGTGCCTCGTGACCGCTGACCATCAGACGCTGGCGCTGCTGCTGTTCAGCGGTTTCGTGGCCGTCACCCTCGGGATCACGACGTGGGTGAGCCGTCGCAGGCACGGTTCGGCCGAGGAGTTCTATGCCGGGGGGCGGCTGTTCTCTCCCATGGAGAATGGTTTCGCCATCGCGGGTGACTACATGTCGGCGGCCTCCTTCCTCGGGGTCACCGGGCTCATCGCGCTGTACGGGTACGACGGGATGCTCTATGTCGTGGGCTTCCTCGTGGCGTGGCTGGTCGTGCTGTTCCTGGTGGCCGAACTGGTGCGCAACTGCGGACGGTTCACCCTGGCCGACGTGGTGGCCGCCCGGATGAGCGAGCGGCCGGTGCGGATCGCCGCGGGAACTTCCTCGGTCACGGTGTCCGTTCTGTATCTGGTGGCGCAAATGGTCGGCGCGGGCAGTCTGGTGGCGCTGCTGCTGGGGCGCACGAGCAGGGTGGACCAGGCCTGGGCGGTCATCGGGGTCGGCGCGCTCATGGTGATCTATGTGTCGGTGGGAGGGATGCGGGCCACCACCTGGATCCAGATCGTCAAGGCGGTACTGCTGCTGAGCGGCACGATCGCCCTGACCGTGCTCGTCCTGCTGCGCTTCCACGGAGACGTCGACCGGTTGCTGCTCACGGCCGCGGACCGCAGCGGTCACGGAAGGGCGTTCCTGGCGCCGGGCCTGAAGTACGGGGGGACGTGGACCGCCCGCATCGACTTCATCAGCCTTGGGCTCGCCCTGGTGCTGGGCACGGCAGGACTGCCGCACATCCTGTCCCGCTTCTTCACCGTGCCCACCGCGCGGGCGGCCCGCCGTTCCGCGGTGTGGTCCATCGGGCTGATCGGCGGCTTCTATCTGATGACGATCGTCCTCGGCTTCGGGGCGGCCGCGGTGCTGGGGCCGCAGACGGTGCGCGGTTCGAACGCGGCCGGGAACACGGCGGTGCCGCTGCTCGCCCTCGACCTCGGCGGCGGCGCGGACTCCACGGGCGGCACGGTCCTGTTCTCGGTCGTCGCCGCCGTGGCCTTCGCCACGATCCTCGCCGTGGTCGCCGGCATCACGCTCGCCTCGTCCGCGTCGGTGGCGCACGACCTGTACGCCTCGCTGCGGCGCTCGCGCGGCAAGGTGCGCAGCGAGGTGGCCGTGGCGCGGTGGGCGGCGGTCGGCATCGGTGTCGTGGCGATCGCGCTCGGTCTGCTGGCCCGCGATCTCAACGTCGCCTTCCTCGTCGGCCTCGCGTTCGCCGTCGCCGCGTCGGCGAACCTTCCCGTGCTGCTGTACTCGCTGTTCTGGCGCGGCTTCACCACCCGCGGCGCCGTGTGGGCCGTATACGGCGGGCTGATCCCGGCGCTGGGACTGGTGCTGCTGTCCCCGGTGGTGTCCGGCAGCCCCACCTCGCTGTTCCCGGACGTCGACTTCCAGTACTTCCCGTTGCAGAACCCGGGCATCGTCTCCGTCCCGCTCGGCTTCCTGGCCGGCTGGCTCGGCACGGTGACCTCCGGGGAGGTCCCGGACGAGGCCAAGTACGCCGAGACGGAGGTACGGTCACTGACCGGCGCCGGGGCCGTGTAGGAGGCGCCGCAGGGCCCGTTACGGCGCCACCCAGGCGTACCGGTGCTCCGGCCGTCCGGTGTCGCCGTACCTCAGGGAGAGCCGGAGCCGGCCCGCCTGTTCCAGGTGGCGGAGATAGCGCTGGGCCGTGGAGCGGCTCAGGCCGGTCCTGGCGGCCACCTCGTGCGCCGACAGCGGCTGGTCGGCGCGGTGCAGGACGCCGCAGATCAGATCGGTCGTGGGCTCCGAGTGGCCGCTCGGCAGGCCGGGCGCGGACGGCGCGGGGCTCGTCCGCAGCGCCCCGAAGATCCGGTCTACCTGCTCCTGGCCCGTCACTCCCCGGCCCCCGACCCGGTCCACCGTGCGACGCAGCGCGGCGTAGGAGTCGAGCCGGGTGCGCAGGGCGGCGAAGGTGAAGGGCTTGACCAGATAGTGCAGGGCGCCCAGGCGCATGGCCTGCTGGACGGTCGTCACATCGCTGGCCGCGGTGATCATGATGACGTCGGTGCCGTACCCCTGCTCCCGCATCCGGTGGACCAGGTCGAGGCCCGTCTGGTCCGGCAGATAGTGGTCGAGCAGAACCAGGTCGACGCTGCCGCGTTCGACAGCGGCCAGTGCCTGGGCGGCGCTGTGCGCGCGTGCGGTCACCCGGAAGCCGGGAACCTTTCCCACGTACTTGGCGTTTATCTCTGCGACGCGGTAGTCGTCGTCCACGACGAGGACGTCAATCATCAGGCCTCTCCTTCAAGGCCGACGAGCGTTGAGCCCGTGTTTCGGCTCCGCAGTTGTAGCGCGAGCAAAATGAGCACAACAGACTGTTGCGAGCAAAAGAACGGCTTGTAAGCACAAGACTGCTGCTGTGGCCGGAACCACACCTACCGTCCCGGGCCATGAGCGCACACACCAGCCCCGCCATCGAGCTGCGGGGCGCGAGCAAGACCTTCAGAACCCCGTCCGGGGGACTGCACACGGCCGTGCGCGGTCTGGATCTCGCCGTCGGGCGGGGCGAGTTCGTGGCCGTCGTAGGCCCGACGGGCTGCGGTAAGTCGACCACGCTGACGCTGGTCAGCGGCCTGGAGGAGCCCACCGAGGGCGAGGTGCTGGTGGCCGGCGAGCCGGTCGAGGGCGTCGGCGACAAGGTCGGCTTCGTCTTCCAGCAGGACGCCACCTTTCCCTGGCGCACGGTCCTGTCCAACGTCATGGCCGGCCCGCGTTTCCGGGGCGTGCCGAAGGCCGAGGCCAAGGAGAAGGCACGTGAGTGGCTGGCCCGCGTCGGGCTCGCCGCCTTCGAGGACCGTTACCCGCACCAGCTCTCCGGCGGCCAGCGCAAGCGCGTCGCACTTGCCGCCACCTTCGTCAACGACCCCGAGATCCTGCTGATGGACGAGCCGTTCTCGGCGCTCGACGTGCAGACCCGGGCCCTGATGTCGGACGAGCTGCTGGAGCTGTGGGAGGGCACGGGCGCCTCCGTCGTGTTCGTCACGCACGACCTGGAGGAGTCCATCGCGCTCGCCGACAAGGTCGTCGTGATGACCGCCGGGCCCGCGACCGTGAAGCAGGTCTTCGACATCGACCTGCCCCGGCCGCGCAAGGTGGAGTCGGTGCGCCTGGAGCCGCGGTTCATCGAGATCTACCGCGAGATCTGGGAGTCCCTCGGCGAAGAGGTCCGTATCACCCGTGAGAGGGGTGCCGCCCATGTCGCCTGAGGTTCTCAGCACGCCGGTCGTCGACACGGCCAAGGTCCCGGGCCGCGCCCAGTCGCGCGCCCAGGCCGCCCGCAGACGCAAGGTGGTCGTCTCGGCCGCGCGGGTGCTGCTCCTGGTGGCCGTGCTCGGCCTGTGGGAGGCCCTGTCGCGGGCCAAGGTCATCGACCCCTTCAACTTCTCGATGCCCTCGCAGATCTGGGACCAGATCTATACCTGGGTGATGCACGGAACGGCACAGGGCTCGCTGGGCGAGCAGATCTGGGCCACGCTGCAGGAAGCGCTGCTCGGCTGGGTCATCGGTGTCGTCGCCGGTGTGGTGTTCGGTATAGCTCTGGGCCGGATCTCCTTCCTCGCCGATGTCCTCGGTCCGTACATCAAGGTGCTCAACTCCATCCCCAGGATCGTCCTGGCCCCGATCTTCCTGATCTGGTTCGGGCTGGGACCCGCATCCAAGGTCGCGTCGGCCGTGGTGCTGGTGTTCTTCCCGGTGTTCTTCAACGCCTTCCAGGGCGCTCGCGAGGTCGACCGCAACCTGGTGGCCAACGCCCGGATCCTCGGCGCGAGCGACCGCCGGGTGACGCTGCAGGTGGTCATCCCGTCGGCGACCTCCTGGATCTTCACCAGCCTGCACGTCAGCTTCGGCTTCGCCCTCATCGGCGCCATCGTCGGCGAGTACATCGGCGCCACCAAGGGCATCGGCCTGCTCGTCGCCGCGTCCCAGGGCACCTTCAACGCCGCCGGCGTGTACGCCGCGATGGTCATCCTCGCGGCCGTCGCGCTCGTCGCCGAGGGACTGCTGACCTTCGCCGAGCACCGCATCTTCCGGTGGAAGCCGGCGAACTCCGGCCACTGAGTCCCGCCCGCCCGGCGCCGCCCCGAGGCCGAGCGCTCAAGAGACACCCTTCCCCGCACCGCCCCCTCACAAGGACGTGAACCGCCATGCGCAAGACCGCCAGATACGCCGCGCTCGCCGCCTCCGGCCTGCTCGCCCTCTCCTCGCTCACCGCCTGCGCCAACGACGCGGCGAGCAGCACCTCCGCCGACGCCGGCAGCAAGGGTGACGGCAAGGGTACGAAGGTCAAGATCATGGTCGGCGGCCTGGACAAGGTCATCTACCTCCCCGCGACGCTGACCCAGCGGCTCGGCTACTTCGACTCCGAGGGCCTCGACGTGGAACTCCTCAGCGAGCCCGCCGGTGTCCAGGCCGAGACCGCGCTCGTCTCCGGCCAGGTCCAGGGCGCCGTCGGCTTCTACGACCACACCCTCGACCTGCAGACCAAGGGCAAGTCCGTGGAGTCCGTCGTGCAGTTCTCGCACGCGCCCGGCGAGGTGGAGGTCGTCTCCACCAAGAAGGCGGGCGACATCACCTCGCCGAAGGACTTCAAGGGCAAGAAGCTCGGCATCACCGGTCTCGGCTCCTCGACCGACTTCCTCACCAAGTACCTCGCCGTCAAGAACGGCGTGCGTATCAGCGAGTTCACGCCGGTCGCCGTCGGTGCGGGGCCGACCTTCATCTCGGCGCTCCAGAAGGGCTCCATCGACGGCGGCATGACGACCGACCCGACCGTCGCGACGATCCTGGACAAGAAGGCGGGCAAGGTCCTGCTCGACATGCGTACCCCCGAGGGGTCGCAGAAGGCGCTGGGCGGGCCGTACCCGTCGTCCAGTCTGTACATGCAGACGGACTGGGTGAACAGCCACAAGGACACCGTCCAGAAGCTGGTCAACGCGTTCGTCAAGACGCTCAAGTGGATGTCCACCCACAGCGCCGACGAGATCGCCGCCAAGATGCCCGCCGACTACTCCCAGGGCAACAAGGCGCTCTACGCGCAGGCCATCAAGAGCACCCTGCCGATGTTCACCGACGACGGGGTGATGCCCACGAACGGCCCCGAGACCGTGGAGAAGGTGCTCAAGGCGTTCAACCCCAACATCAAGAACGCCAGGGTCGACTTGAGCAAGACGTACACGACCGAGTTCGTCAAGGCGGTCAGGTGACCGCCGCCTGAAACGCGCTCAGCCGCGGGTCGCCCACACGTAACGGTGTTCCGGGCGGCCCGCGTCGCCGTACTTGAGGGTCAGCCGGGCCCGTCCGGTGCGTTCCAGGAGCTTGAGATACCGCTGAGCCGTCTGCCGGCTCACACCCGTCCGCTCGGCGATCTCCTGGGCCGACAGCGGCCCTTCGGCGTTCATCAGCGCCTGGCGCACCAACTCGGCGGTCGTGGGGGAGTGCCCCTTGGGCAGCCCCGGCTCCGACGGCGCGGACAGGGCGCCGAAGATGCGGTCCACCTCCGCCTGTTCGGCCTCGCCGCCGCCGTCCAGGGTGCGCCGCAGCACGGCGTACGCCTCCAGTTTGGCGCGCAGACCGGCGAAGGCGAACGGCTTCACCAGGTACTGCAGCGCGCCCTGCCGCATCGCGGCCTGGACGGTGGACACGTCCCGCGCCGCCGTCACCATGATCACGTCGGTCTGGTGGCCGCGCCGGCGCATCTCCCGGACCACCGCGAGACCGGTGTCGTCGGGCAGATAGTGGTCCATGAGCACCAGGTCCAGCCGCGGCAGCGTCTCCACCTGTCGCAGCGCCTCGGCCGCGCTGTGCGCCTCGCCCGCCACGTGGAACCCCGGCACCTTCTCCACGTACGCGGCGTTGACGTGGGCGACGCGCGTGTCGTCGTCCACGACCAGGACCTCGATCATCGCGCCTCCTCCTCGGCGAGGGCAGCGGTCCCGGCGGACCGCACGGGCACCGCGGGTTCCGGTTCCGGCTCGGTCAGCGCCTCCGGCAGGACCACGGTGAACTCCGCGCCCCCGCCGCCCGCCGCGTCCGCCCTCGCGCTCCCGCCCTGCCGTTCCGCGAGCCGGCGCACCAGCGAGAGTCCGATGCCCCGCTTCCCGTGCGCGGGCGGCTTCTTGGTGGTCCAGCCCTCGGTGAAGATCAGTTCCCGCTGGTCGGCCGGGATGCCCGGGCCCGTGTCGCGCACCCGGAGGACGACCGTACGGCCCTCGGTGCGCAACTCGACCTCCACGCGCGCGTGCAGGGTGCCGGCGACCGCGTCCAGGGCGTTGTCCACCAGGTTGCCCACGACCGTGACCAGACCCCGCGGATCGATCAGCCGGTCCGGCAGCCGGCTGTGTTCGGACACCCACAGCGCGACCCCGCGCTCGGCCGCGACCGTCGCCTTGCCGACCAGCAGCGCCGCCAGCAGGGGATCCAGGATCTTCTCGGTGATCTGCTCGGCGGTGACCCGGTGGTCGCCGACCACCTCCCCGACGAACTCCACGGCGTCGTCGTACATCTCCAGTTCCAGCAGTCCGAGCAGAGTGTGCATGCGGTTGGCGTGCTCGTGGTCCTGGGCCCGCAGGGCGTCGATCAGCCCGCGCGTGGAGTCCAGTTCGCGCCCCAGCTGCTCCAGTTCGGTGCGGTCGCGCAGCGTGGCCACCGCGCCGCCGTCGTCGGTGGGCATCCGGTTGGCGACCAGCACCCGCTGGCCGCGCACGGTGAGCAGATCGGTGCCGGTCACCCGGCCGGCCAGCACGTCCGTCGTACGGCCCGCGCCGAGCGCCTCGTCGGGCGTCTGCCCGACGGCCTCGTCGCCGATGCCCAGCAGCCGCCGCGCCTCGTCGTTGAGCAGGCGGACCCGGCCGCCCTTGTCGAGGGCGACCACCCCCTCCCGGATGCCGTGCAGCATCGCCTCGCGTTCCGCGAGCAGCGCCGAGATGTCGGAGAAGGCCAGGTCCCGGGTCTGCCGCTGGACCCGGCGGGAGATCAGCCAGGCGGCCAGCGCGCCCACCGCGAGAGCGCCGCCGGCGTACGCGAACAGGCCCGGGATCGCGCTGATCAGCCGCGCCCGCACGCTGTCGTAGGCGATACCGACCGAGACCGCCCCGATGATCCGGTGGTGCGTGTCGTACAGCGGCACCTTGCCGCGGGCCGAGCGGCCCAGGGTGCCGTTGTCGATCTCCATGACCTCGTTGCCGGCCAGGGCGTCCTTGGGGCTGGTGGAGACGATCTGGCCGATCTCCGAGGGCGTGGTGTGCGACCAGCGCACCCCCCGCCGGTCCAGCACCACGATGTACTCGGCGTGCGTGGACGTGCGGATCCGCTCGGCCTCCTTCTGCACCGGGCCGTTCGCGGTCGGCGGGGTGGTCAGGACGCCCTCGGCGATCTGCGGATCCTGAGCCGTCGTCTGCGCGATGGCCAGCGCGCGGCGCTCCGCCTCCTGGTCCAGCTGCTTGCTCAGCGGCGCCAGGAACAGCCCGGTCGCGAGCACCGCGACCCCCGCGGCGATCGCCAGCTGCATCAGCAGCACCTGCGAGAACACCCGCCGTGGCAGACCGAGGCGCAGACGGCGCGCGGGGGGAGTGGGGCTCATACGCACGACGTTACGTGGGAAGGCCCGGCGTGCCCCAGGGGGTGTGGTGGGGATCTCTTGACCAGTTCTTGAAGGAGGCGGTGGTTCTTGAGGAGGCCGGCCGCTCAGCTCGCCAGCGCCGTCGGTCGCAGCTCGCGCACGGCCAGCACGTCCATCCGCGCGGGCGCGCCCAGGACCGCCGCGCCGCAGCTCTCCGGGCGGGGCGGCAGGGACGCGCCCCGCGCCACGGTCACCCGCCAGCGGCGGCCGTCGGCGTGCCCGACGGTCACCTCCCAGTGCGGGGCCTCGCCGTCGGTCCGTACGACGCTCAGCACGTCCGCCCGGTACTCACCGGCGACGGACCGCACGGCCAGCTCGGCCGCCTGGCCCGGCCTTTCCCAGGCGGAGCGGCCGCGGCAGCCCTCGGCCACCACGCGCCCCTCCTGCGCGCCGTGCAGCGCCTCCTTGATGGTGTGCGCCTCGGCACGGCCGTAGGCGTAGCCGTACGGGAGGACGAGCACCGTCGGCGAGAACCGATGTCCACCCAGATGGGTGACCTCCCAGACGCCGCGCACTCCGGAGGAGGCCAGTTCGGTGGCGAGAGGGCGGCCCAGGAGGGCGCAGCAGCGGTCGCGCTTGCCGTTCGTGCACACGAGCGCGAGCGGGTCGCCGTCGTACGGCCGTCCGCCGAGCGCGGCGCCGAAGGAACGGTGGTCACCTCCTCCGAGGGCGGCGAGGTCGAGGCCGAGCAGATCCCGCGGATCGCGGGTCGTCGCGCTGTGCAGCCACGCGCGGCCCGGCACCGTGTGGGCGGCGTACACCTGCCGGACGGCGGCTCTGCCGGGGTCGGCGTGGCGCCCGGGGCGCCGGATGAGCGCGATGCGTACGCCGGTTCCCTCGGCGGCCGCCTCCAGTGTCCGGCCCAGCGTGGGGTCCAGGTGGCTCGAAGTGAGCGCCTTGGCACCCCACGGGCCCGGCTGTTCCAGCAGCAGCCACGTCGTCGCCGTGGCCGCCGTACCGGAAACGGGCTCGTCGAGGCTCCGGGAGACGGTCGCACACCTACTCACAGAGGTGAGCCTAACCTGACTCTCTCCGGGGCGACTTCCGGCCGTGGTGGTGTCCTGCTCCGGGAGGGTTCGGGGACAGCGGGCCGACGGCCTGCTCGGCAGCGAGCGGTGCTCTACTCCGGCAGGGGCTGCGGAGGCCGTGGGCCCACGTAGTGGCCGACAGGGCGCATCCGCAGGGGGCGTTCGCCGTACTCCTCCAGGGCGTGTGCGATCCAGCCCGCCGTCCGGGCGACGGCGAAGATCGTCTCGCCGGCCGTGGCGGGCATGCCGCTGGACGCGGTGAACACCGCCAGGGCCAGGTCGACGTTGGCGTGCAGCGGGGTGTGGCGGGCGGTCGTGGCCACGATGTCCCGGGCGGCGAGCAGGGCGGACTCCGCGCGGGGCACCTGCTCCAGCAGGCCGAACAGCACGCTCGCGCGGGGATCCTCCCCGGTGTACAGCCGGTGGCCGAGACCGGGGACGCGGCGGCCCGCGCGCAGTTCGTCGGCGATCACCGGGACCGCCGTGCCCTGGTCGAGCACGTCCGTCAGCATGCGGTGGGCCATGCCGCTCGCGGCGCCGTGCAACGGGCCCTCCAGGACGCCGAGCCCGGCGGACACGGCCGCGTAGGCGTGCGCACGGGCCGAGGCGGCGACCCGGACCGCGAGCGTGGAGGCGGCCAGGTCGTGGTCGGCGAGCAGGGCGAGGGCGGTGTCCAGGACGCGCAGGGACGCCTCGTCGGCGGGGCGGCCGGTCAGCCGGCCCCAGAGCCGGTGGGCGAGCGGACCGTCGTCCTTGGGTTCGTGAAGGACCGGCGGCAGCGCGGCGACCAGAGTGGGGATCAGGATCCGCGCGGTGTTCAGCACGGCGTCCTCGGAGAGGTCGAAGCGCAGCGGGTCCTCGGCCGCCGCGGCGATCGCCGCCACCCGCAGCCGGTCCGTGGGGGAGGCGTGCCCGGACAGCGCGTTCACCGCGCGGCGGGCGACCTCGACGGTCGGGCCGGGCGCGGCGAAGGTGACGCCGGGGGCCGGCCGGCCCGTCCACAGCCACTCCGCCACCTCTTCGTAGGAGTGACGGGCGGCCAGTTCGACGGCGTCCACGCCCCGGAAGTAGTACCGGTCCTGCTCGATCAGCGTGATGCGGGTGCGGACGGACAGGTCCCCGCCCGAGCCCGGGGTCCCGGCCGCCTCGCGCCGGTTGCGCCGGGCGAGCGCCTCGACCTCCTTCGCCTCGAAGGTGCTGGCGCGGCCACCGGGCTCGCGTCTGCTGCTGAGCAGCCCGCGGCTCACGTACGCGTACACCGTCTCCGGCTTCACGCCGAGCAGTTCGGCGGTCTCCTTGGTGGTCAGCCTTCGTCCGGGACGGCCGGGAGCGGGTTCGTGAGCGCGCATGGGGGTCACCGTAGCCGCCTCTACACAACTTGATCGCCGTACATTGATCCAATCAATATTGACAATAACTGAGTCAAGCATGGACAGTCAGATCAAGTCCAGGGAGGAAACACACCATGTCCATCAACAGGACCGCACCCCGCGTCGACGTGCCGCGCGGGCTCGCGGGAGTCGTCGTCACGGACACCGAGATCGGGGACGTCCGGGGGCTCGAGGGCTTCTACCACTACCGCCAGTACTCGGCCGTCGAACTCGCGCAGACCCGCGGTTTCGAGGACGTCTGGCATCTCCTGGTCCATGGCACCCTGCCGGACGCGCAGCGCCGGGCCGCCTTCGGCGCCGAGACCGCCGCACTGCGCCGGCTGCCGGAGGAGGTCCGTGCGGTCCTGCCGGCGATCGCCGCCGCGAGCCGTCTGTCCGGCCCGCTGGCCGGTATGCGCACGGCGCTGTCGTTGCTCGGCGCGGCGAAGGGGTTCAGGCCGGTCTACGACACCGACGCCGACCGGCGCCGTGCGGACACCATCGCCGCCTGCGCGGCCGCACCGACCCTCCTCACCGCGCTGTACCGGCTGGGGCAGGGCCTCGACCCGGTGGAGCCGCGCGAGGACCTGTCGTACGCGGCCAACTACCTGTACATGTTGACCGGTTCGGCACCGGACCCCCGGCGGGCCCGTGCGGTCGAGCAATACCTGATCTCAACCATTGACCACGGGTTCAATGCGTCCACCTTCACCGCGCGGGTCATCGCATCCACGGGTGCCGATGTGGTCGCCTGCCTGGTCGGGGCCGTGGGAGCACTGTCCGGGCCGTTGCATGGCGGGGCGCCCAGCCGTGCCCTGGACACCCTGGACGCCATCGGGACACCGGACCGCATCGGCTCCTGGATCCGGGAGCGGGTACTCGCCGGCGATCGCATCATGGGCTTCGGGCACGCCGTCTACCGCACCGAGGACCCCCGTTCGCGGATGCTGCGCGAGATCGCCCTCGGCTTCGGCGGTCCACGCGTCGAGTTCGCGGTCGAGGTCGAGCGTCAGGTGGAGGCGATTCTGGCGGAGCTGAAGCCCGGCCGTGAACTGCACACGAACGTCGAGTTCTACGCGGGTGTGGTCATGGAACTGTGCGGCCTGCCGCGCGAGATGTTCACCCCGACCTTCGCCGCGGCCCGGGTGGTCGGCTGGAGCGCCAACATCCTGGAACAGGCGGCCGACTCGAAGATCATCCGACCCGTGGCGCGGTATGTCGGACCCGAGCCGCCGGTGGCGGTGCCGGTGCCGGCGTGAGGGCTGGGGTCACTGCGCCGAGGTGATGAAGTACTCGCGGGTCGGGACGGGAGGGCCGGCGGCCACGGCGGTCCGGTAGGCGTCCTCGGCGAGGGTCAGGAACCGCCGCTGCCGCCTGTTGCGGCTGTCGGCGAAATAGCGGTGCCACGCGGGGCCGCTGCTGTGCCAGTACCTGCGCCCGTCCTCCCCGCGGAAGTAGTCGTCGAGGATCGCCCGTATCTCCCGCTCGTCCGCGAAGCCGCGCTTATAGGCGCTGCTCCACATGCTCACGATCAGATTGGAGACCAGGATCTGCTTCCACTGCTCACGCGTCATGGGTGTGTTCGGCGGCCCCCAGCAGGTCTGGTAGGCGGGCTCGCTGAGGGTGAGGAGTATCAGCTCGCGGTGGGCGGAAAGATGCGCCTCCTCGTTCTCGATGCCGGTCTGGCGCGCCTGGTAGGCCAGCGACAGGGCGACGCCGACGAGGGCCGCCGGGGAGATGAAGACGGACAGGGCACCGTACGTCTGGCTGATCGCGCTGAGCCGCTCCCAGTTCATGTGCCGCGGTGCCAGTGCGGCGAGCGCGAAGGGCGTGGCCAGCATGGCGCCGAGTGAGAGAACGGCGGCGACGGCCCAGTAGAGCCCCTGTTGTGCGACGCGTTGACGGTTGTTGGGCATCGTGACCCCCCGGATGCCGGACCGCGTGTCCGAGTCAGGGGGGCCATCATCGTGTCTGTTCACGAACCCGACAAGACGGCCTCGGCCCTCAGGAGTCGGGTATGTCGGCCTTGGCCCGGATCAGGGTGTCCCGGGGGATGATCACGATGCGTTCGTGGTCGCCGCGCGCCGCATCCGCGGGAAGTTCCGGCTCCAGCAGCTCCGTGGCCTCGGTCCCGATCACCGCGAAGCTCCCGTCGCTCAGCTCGAAGATGTCGGGACACGTCTCGCCGGACAGACTGCCCCGTTCACGCGGGGAGGCACCCAGACGGCGCACGATCTTCAACTGGTCCACCTGATCCTTTGCCGAGGGAGAGGCGGGAAGCAGGCCCAGGATAGTCGGACGAACGGCCGTCGGGACTTCCTATCCTGGTCATGCAGTCAGCACCGCACGAGAGGCCGCCCCTTGGGCAACAACCACACCCCGCCGCAGATCCCGGTCGTCGTCCTCGCCGGATTCCTCGGCTCCGGGAAGACCACACTCCTCAACCACCTCCTGCACCGCAGCGGTGGCAGCCGCATCGGGGCGATCGTCAACGACTTCGGGGCCGTCGAGATCGACGCGATGGCCGTCGCAGGCGCCCTCGGCGACTCGACCGTCTCCCTCGGCAACGGCTGCCTGTGCTGTGCCGTGGACACGAGCGAACTCGACCTCTACCTGGACCGGCTCGCCGGGCCGGGCACCGGCGTCGACGTGATCGTCATCGAGGCCAGCGGACTCGCCGAGCCGCAGGAGCTGGTACGGATGGTGCTGGCCGGCGAGCACCCGAGGGTCGTCTACGGCGGACTGGTGGAGGTCGTGGACGCCGCCGAGTTCGACGACACGCGCGCGCGGCACCCCGGGATCGACCGGCACCTGGCCCTCGCCGACCTGGTCGTGGTCAACAAGCTCGACCGGGCCGCGGACGGTGACCGGGTGCTGGGCCTGGTGCGGTCCCTCACCGACCGCGCTGCCGTCGTCCCCGCGACCTACGGCCGGATCGACCCGGAGTTCCTCTTCGACTGCCGGCCCAGCGAGGAGCGCATCGGGCAGCTGTCCTTCGACGACCTGCACGATCACGGCACGCGCGATCACGCCGGTCACCTGCACACGGGCTACGACAGTCTGTCGTTCACCTCCGACGTGCCCCTGGACCCGCGCCGGCTGATGGAGTTCCTGGACAGCCGGCCCGATGGGCTGTACCGGATCAAGGGGTACGTCGACTTCGGCCCGTACGACACCCGGAACCGGTACGCGGTGCACGCCGTCGGCCGCTTCCTGCGCTTCTACCCCGAGCCCTGGGGCCCCGCCGGCACCCGCCTCACCCAGCTCGTGCTGATCGGCTCCGGCATCGACGCGGCCGCCCTCGGCAAGGAACTGGAGGGGTGCAAGCAGGACGCCCCCCACGCCGACGAGCATGGCATGTGGGGCGTCCTGCGGTACGTCCAGGGCTCCGAGGAGGAGCCGGACCAGGAGCCGTACGAGGCCTAGGACACCGGGCCCGCGACCACCGACACCGTCTTCGGCAGCGACGTGCCCGAGCCGTCCCGGCGCGGGTCCAGCTCCGGAAGGTCCGCCGGGGTGCCGTTCTTCTGCGCCGCGAGGGCGGGTGCCGGGCCCGCCCAGGCCAGCGACAGGCAGTCCTCGCCCTTCAGGAACCGCTGGCAGCGCACGCCGCCGGTGGCCCGGCCCTTGCGCGGGTACTGGTCGAACGGGGTCAGCTTGGCCGTCGTCTGCACCGAGTCGTCCAGCGTGCCGCGCGAGCCGGCCACCGTGAACACCACCGCGTCGGCCGCCGGGTCGACGGCCGTGAAGGAGATGACCTTCGCGCCCTCGG
Organism: Streptomyces sp. NPDC048191; assembly: GCF_040652655.1. NCBI lineage: Bacteria > Bacillati > Actinomycetota > Actinomycetes > Kitasatosporales > Streptomycetaceae > Streptomyces > Streptomyces sp. NPDC048191. Next base: position 48,635 of record NZ_JBEZMO010000020.1, on the reverse strand, counting down.
CGAGCTTGATGCCCGCCATACCGCCCGCCGGGCGGCCCTGCGGGCGCACGATGGACGCCTGGAAGCGCAGCAGCTGCGCGTCGTCGGTGATGAAGATCAGGTCCTCCTCGCCGGTGCGCAGCTCCACCGCGCCGACGATCCGGTCGCCCTCCTTGAGCGTGATGACCTCCAACTCGTCCTTGTTGGACGGGTAGTCGGGCACCACGCGCTTGACGACACCCTGCTCGGTGCCGAGCGCCAGACCGGGGGAGGACTCGTCCAGCGTGGTCAGGCAGACCACCGTCTCGTCGTCCTCCAGGGAGACGAACTCCGCCAGCGGCGCCCCTCCGGAGAGGTTCGGCGCGGCCGCCGTCTCCGGCAGCTGGGGCAGGTCGACCACGTTGATCCGCAGCAGGCGGCCCGCCGAGGTCACCGCGCCGATCTCGCCGCGCTGGGTCGCCGGGACCGCGGAGACGATCACGTCGTGCTTGACGCGCCTGGCGCCCGCCCGCTCCGGGAACGGCTCGACGGTCGCCGTACGGGCCAGCAGCCCCGTCGAGGACATCAGCACCCGGCACGGGTCGTCGGCGACCTGCAGCGGCACCGCGGCCACCGGGGCACCCGCGGACTCCAGCAGGACCGTACGCCGGTCGGTGCCGAACTTCTTGGCCACGGCGGCCAGTTCGGCCGAGACCAGCTTGCGCAGCTCCGCGTCGGACTCCAGGATCCGGGTCAGCTCCGCGATCTCCGCCGTGAGCCTGTCCTTCTCCGCCTCCAGCTCGATCCGGTCGTACTTGGTGAGCCGGCGCAGCGGCGTGTCGAGGATGTACTGCGTCTGCACGTCGCTCAGCGAGAAGCGCCGCATCAGGCGCTCCTTGGCCTGCGCGGAGTTCTCACTGGACCGGATCAGCCGGATGACCTCGTCGATGTCGACCAGCGCGGTCAGCAGACCCTCGACGAGGTGCAGCCGGTCGCGGCGCTTGCCACGGCGGAACTCGCTGCGGCGCCGGACCACGTCGAAGCGGTGGTCGAGATAGACCTCCAGCAGCTCCTTCAGGCCCAGCGTGAGCGGCTGGCCGTCCACCAGCGCCACGTTGTTGATGCCGAAGGACTCCTCCATCGGGGTCAGCTTGTACAGCTGCTCCAGGATCGCCTCCGGCACGAAGCCGTTCTTGACCTCGATGACCAGGCGCAGGCCGTGCTCGCGGTCGGTGAGGTCCTTGACGTCGGCGATGCCCTGGACCTTCTTGCTGTTGACCAGGTCCTTGATCTTCGCGATGACCTTCTCGGGGCCGACCGTGAAGGGCAGTTCGGTGATGACCAGGCCCTTGCGGCGGGCCGTCACCGTCTCCACCGACACCGTGGCACGGATCTTGAAGGTGCCGCGGCCCGTCGCGTACGCGTCCCGGATGCCGTCCAGACCGACGATCCGGCCGCCGGTGGGCAGATCCGGGCCCGGGACGTGCCTCATCAGGGCGTCCAGGTCCGCGTTCGGGTGCCGGATCAGGTGGCGGGCGGCCGCGATCACCTCGCCGAGGTTGTGCGGCGGCATGTTTGTCGCCATGCCGACCGCGATGCCGGAGGAGCCGTTGACCAGCAGGTTCGGGAAGGCGGCGGGCAGCGCCACCGGCTCCTGTTCCTGGCCGTCGTAGTTGGGCGCGAAGTCGACCGTGTCCTCGTCGATCGACTCGGTCATCAGGCTCGTGGCCTCGGCCTGCCGGCACTCGGTGTACCGCATGGCCGCCGGCGGGTCGTCGTTGCCCAGCGAGCCGAAGTTGCCGTGGCCGTCGACCAGCGGCACGCGCATGGAGAAGGGCTGGGCCATGCGCACCAGGGCGTCGTAGATCGACGCGTCGCCGTGCGGGTGCAGCTTGCCCATGACCTCGCCGACGACACGCGCGCACTTCACGTAGCCGCGGTCGGGACGCAGTCCCATCTCGTTCATCTGGTACACGATCCGGCGGTGCACCGGCTTGAGGCCGTCACGGGCGTCCGGCAGGGCGCGCGAGTAGATGACCGAGTACGCGTACTCGAGGTAGGAGCCACGCATCTCGTCCACGACGTCGATGTCGAGGATCCTCTCCTCGAACGAATCGTCGGGCGGCGGGGTCTTCGTGCTGCGGCGGGCCATCGCTGCCTGGCTCCTTGCTGAAGCGTGGGACGGATCTGACGCCGACCATTGTGGACCGAGGCACTGACAACCCGTGCCACGACCCGGTCCCGGCGGACTTCCCGGCATCCCGGGTGGGTCCGTGGCAGGCTACGGGATCCGCTGTGGGCGTACGTCCCGCGGGAACTTCGCCGGGGCCCCGCACACGTTGCATACAGTGGCAGGAACGGCAGGAAAACCGCGGTTTCCACAACCGCCTCCGCTCGCGAAGGGATGTACATGCCCATGGGTCACACGACCACAGCCGAGGCAGGCTCCGGGGGCCTGACTGCGACCGAGCACCGGCTGGCCAACGGTCTGCGGGTGGTGCTCTCCGAGGACCACCTGACCCCGGTGGCGGCGGTCTGCCTCTGGTACGACGTCGGCTCCCGCCACGAAGTCAAGGGGCGTACCGGCCTGGCTCACCTTTTCGAGCACCTGATGTTCCAGGGCTCGGCGCAGGTCAAGGGCAACGGTCACTTCGAGCTCGTGCAGGGCGCCGGCGGCTCGCTCAACGGCACCACCAGCTTCGAGCGCACCAACTACTTCGAGACCATGCCCACCCACCAGCTGGAGCTCGCCCTCTGGCTGGAGGCCGACCGCATGGGCTCGCTGCTGGCCGCCCTGGACGACGAGTCCATGGAGAACCAGCGGGACGTCGTCAAGAACGAGCGCCGCCAGCGCTACGACAACGTGCCCTACGGCACCGCCTTCGAGAAGCTGACCGGGCTGTCGTACCCGGAGGGCCACCCGTACCACCACACGCCGATCGGCTCGATGGCGGACCTGGACGCGGCCACGCTGGAGGACGCCCGCCAGTTCTTCCGCACCTACTACGCGCCGAACAACGCGGTGCTCTCCGTGGTCGGCGACATCGACCCCAAGCAGACCCTCGCCTGGATCGAGAAGTACTTCGGGTCCATCCCGTCCCACGACGGCAAGCCCCGGCCGCGCGACGGCGCCCTGCCCGACGTCATCGGCGAGCAGAAGCGCGAGGTCGTCGTCGAGGAGGTCCCGGCGCGCGCGCTGATGGCCGCCTACCGGCTGCCGCACGACGGCACGCGCGCGTGCGACGCGGCCGACCTGGCCCTGACCGTCCTCGGCGGCGGCGAGTCCTCCCGCCTCTACAACCGGCTGGTGCGCCGCGACCGCACGGCCGTCGCGGCGGGCTTCGGCCTGCTGCGCCTGGCCGGCGCGCCCTCCATGGGCTGGCTGGACGTGAAGACCTCCGGTGACGTCGAGGTGCCGGTCATCGAGGCCGCCATCGACGAGGAGCTGGCCCGGTTCGCCGAGGAGGGCCCCACGCCCGAGGAGATGGAGCGCGCCCAGGCCCAGTTGGAGCGCGAGTGGCTGGACCGGCTGGGCACGGTGGCCGGCCGCGCCGACGAACTGTGCCGGTACGCCGTCCTGTTCGGTGATCCGCAGCTCGCCCTCACCGCCGTCAAGCGCGTCCTGGAGGTGACCCCCGAGGAGGTCCGGGAGGTCGCCGAGGCCCGCCTGCGGCCCGACAACCGTGCCGTCCTGGTCTACGAACCGAAGGCCCCGGAGCAGGCCCCGGACGCCGACGTCCCCGAGGACCCGGAGCAGGAAGCCACCGTAGAGGCCGGTAACGAGAACGAGGAGACGGCCAAGTGACCGAACTCGCCACCATGGACTTCCACCCCCAGCCGCAGCCCGGCGCGGCCCGGCCGTGGGCGTTCCCGGCCCCCGAGCGCACCGCGCTGGACAACGGCCTGACCGTGCTGCGCTGCCACCGCCCCGGCCAGCAGGTCGTCGCCGTCGAGGTGCTGCTGGACGCGCCCCTGGACGCCGAGCCGGCCGGCCTGGACGGCGTCGCCACGATCATGGCGCGCGCCTTCTCCGAGGGCACCGACAAGCACTCCGCCGAGGAGTTCGCCGCCGAGCTGGAGCGCGCGGGCGCCACGCTGGACGCGCACGCCGACCACCCCGGCGTCCGGCTCAGCCTGGAGGTCCCGGCCTCCCGCCTGGCCAAGGGGCTCGGCCTGCTCGCCGACGCCCTGCGCGCGCCCGCCTTCGCCGAGAGCGAGGTCGAGCGGCTGGTCCGCAACCGCCTGGACGAGATCCCGCACGAGCTGGCCAACCCCTCCCGCCGGGCCGCCAAGGAGCTCTCCAAGGAGCTGTTCCCGGCGGCCTCGCGCATGTCGCGCCCGCGCCAGGGCACCGAGGAGACCGTCGAGAAGATCGACGCCGCCGCCGTACGCGCCTTCTACGACCGGTACGTCCGCCCCGCCACGGCCACCGCGGTCGTGGTCGGCGACCTCACCGGCGTCGACCTGGACGCGCTGCTCGGGGACACCCTGGGCGCCTGGACCGGCACCCCCGGCCGGCCGCGGCCCGTGCCGCCGGTGACCGCCGACGACACCGGGCGCGTGGTCATCGTGGACCGGCCCGGCGCGGTCCAGACCCAGCTGCTCATCGGCCGTGTCGGCCCCGACCGGCACGACCGTGTGTGGCCCGCCCAGGTGCTCGGCACCTACTGCCTCGGCGGCACCCTCACCTCGCGCCTGGACCGCGTCCTGCGCGAGGAGAAGGGCTACACCTACGGAGTGCGCGCGTTCGGGCAGGTCCTGCGCTCCGCCCCGGACGGCACAGGCGCCTCGATGCTCGCCATCAGCGGCTCCGTGGACACCCCCAACACCGGTCCCGCGCTGGAGGACCTGTGGAAGGTGCTGCGCGTCCTCGCCGCGGACGGCCTGACCGACGCCGAGCGGGACGTGGCCGTGCAGAACCTCGTCGGGGTGGCGCCGCTGAAGTACGAGACCGCGGCGGCCGTCGCGAGCACGCTGGCCGACCAGGTCGAGCAGCACCTGCCCGACGACTTCCAGGCGACGCTCTATCAGCAGCTGGCGGCGACGGGCACGGTGGAGGCCACGGCGGCCGCCGTGAACGCCTTCCCGGTGGACCGCCTGGTGACCGTCCTCGTCGGTGACGCCGCCCAGATCAAGGCGCCGGTGGAGGCGCTCGGCATCGGTGAAGTGACCGTGGTGGCGGCCGAGTAGACGTCCGCCGCCGCGGCGCCCGCGTACGACCGGACGGCCGCACGCGCGCGTGGGCCCTGACGACCTACGGGCCGTCAGGGCCCCTGCTGTTCCACTCCCTTCCCCAGATGCCCGATTTGGGCCGGAGGTTGCCTGTCTGCCCTGTGGGATGCGCTACAAAAGCCCGGATCCGTTTGGGGTTGGAAAGCAGGCTTCCGTAGCGTCGTCCGGGCTGTTCGTCAGGCAGTACGCCGCGCCCGCGGCACCGGACAGCCATCGCCGAGTCCCCGCACGGCGCGAGCCAGGGGAGCCGGGGACCCACGCAGTCCCTGGGGTGAATCGGGCGCCCGCGCGAGCCGTGGGTGCCCGTAGGAGACCTTCCTGCTCCGAACCCGTCAGCTAACCCGGTAGGCGAGAGGGAAGGAAAGGACCAGCCACTTCATGGCGTTCATGTGCGCCACCGGGAAGCACCGCAAGCCCGGCCGGGTCAAGCGCACCACCGCTCAGGCGGCCGGTATAGCGGCCCTCACCACCACCGGCGTCATCGGCACCCTCGCGGCCTCCCCGGCACTGGCCGCCGAGAACACCGCCGAGCAGACCGGTCTCACCCCGGTGGTCAGCGTCGGCGACGACATCGCCGAGCAGATCGACGCCCAGGCCGCCGCCCAGAAGCAGGTCGCCGAGCAGAAGGCGGCCGAGGAGGCCGCGGCCAAGAGGGCCCAGGAGATCCGCGAGGCCAGGGCCCGTGCGGCCCGCGAGGCCGAGCGCAGGCGCCTGAACGCCTTCGTCGCCCCCATAGCGGACTCGTACGTCTCCACGGGCTACAAGGCCAGCAGCTCCCTGTGGTCCTCCGGCTCGCACACCGGCATCGACTTCCACGCGGCCAGCGGCACGCCCGTGCACGCGGTCGGCTCCGGCACCGTCGTCTCCACCGGCTGGGGCGGCGCGTACGGCAACCAGATCGTGATCAGGATGGCCGACGGCATGTACACCCAGTACGGCCACCTGTCGTCCATCGGTGTCACGGCCGGCCAGCACGTCACCCCGGGGCAGCAGATCGGCCTGTCCGGCTCGACCGGCAACACCACCGGCCCGCACCTCCACTTCGAGGCGCGTACGACCCCCGACTACGGCTCGGACGTGGACCCCGTCGCCTACCTCCGCAAGCACGGTGTGAACGTCTGACCGACACCCGCACGGCATCCTAGGCCCCGGCTCACCGAGCCGGGGCTTTCGCCGTTTTCCGACGGGTTCCCCCGAGCCGCTGACCAAAAAATATCCATGGATTCCGGCCCGCCGTCGGAAATTCCGGCCCATTGGAATAGAGTCACGGAACAGGCGTCCATCGTCGGCGTTTCACGGGGATTAAGGCGGAGGTCGGTCATGCGCATTCCGGCGCACTCGGTATGCACGGCGATCCGGGACGACATCGTCGCGGGTGTCCACGAGCGCGGCGGCCGCCTCACCGAGGAAGTCCTCGCCCGCCGCTACGGCGTCTCGCGCGTCCCCGTCCGCGAGGCCCTGCGCACCCTGGAGGCCGAGGGCTTCGTGGTGACCCGCCGGCACGCGGGCGCGTGCGTGGCCGAGCCGACCGAGCAGGAGGCCGCCGACCTGCTGGAGATGCGCCTGCTGCTGGAGCCGCTCGGGGCCGCACGGGCAGCCCAGCGGCGCACCGAGGCCCATCTGAAGGTGCTGCGTGGCCTGGTCAGGCTGGGCCAGGAGCGGGCCAGGAGGGGGCACAACGATGATCTGCGCTCCCTGGGCGGCTGGTTCCACGAGACGCTCGCCCAGGCCTCCGGCAGCCCCTCGCTGACCGCGATGCTGACCCAGTTGCGCCACAAGATCGCCTGGATGTACGCGGTGGACGCGCCGCACAGCCCGGTGGAGTCCTGGGCGGAGCACGGCGCCATCGTGGACGCGGTGGCGCGCGGCGACGGCGAGCGCGCGCGGGCGGTCACGGCGCTGCACACCGAGCGTGCGACCGCCGCGCACCGGCTGCGTTTTTCCGGGCCCGTCGAAGGTGTGAGGACTTCGCAACACGCCGTAAACATGTCGAGCGTCCGGCATTAACACGGGCGCCGTATACAAAGAAGTGTTATTCGGCGGCGCCGTATTTCCGCTGCCTCTTATTCCGGTGTGCGCGCAATGGGCCGGAAAGTCGAAGCCGCGCCGCCCGAAAAAGGGCGACGCGGCTCCGGTGTGTCAGTGCGCTGGAGTTCAGACCGTCTCGGGCAGTTCCTCGAGGCCCTCGGCGACCAGCTTGGCCAGCCGGTCCAGGGCGGCGTCCGCGCCCTCGGCGTCGGAGGCCAGGACGATCTCCTCGCCACCCTGGGCGCCCAGGCCCAGGACGGCCAGCATGGAGGCCGCGTTGACGGGGTTGCCGTCAGCCTTGGCGATCGTCACCGGGACGCCTGCGGCCGTGGCGGCTCGGACGAAGATGGAAGCGGGGCGGGCGTGGAGGCCCTCGGCCCAGCCGACGTTGACGCGGCGCTCAGCCATGTGTTGCTGCCCTTCAGTCTTCAGGGTTGTCTAGACCAGTTTCCCATATCGTGAAGCATGCCCGGATCGGACCTTCGTCCTGTCCCCGAGCGGCGTCGGACCGCGGCCTCGATCCGACGTGTCGTCCCCCACAGACTGCCCCGCGACGTTGTCGTACGCGAGCCGTACTCTGGGGCCCATGCAGACCCCGGCGGACCGGCAGGACCGGCACGAGTACCCCGCCCACTGGGAGGCGGACGTGGTGCTGCGCGACGGGGGTACCGCGCGCATCCGGCCCATCACCATTGATGACGCCGACCGCCTGGTCAGCTTCTACGAGCAGGTCTCGGACGAGTCGAAGTACTACCGCTTCTTCGCGCCGTACCCCAGACTCTCCGCCAAGGACGTCCACCGCTTCACGCACCACGACTTTGTGGACCGGGTGGGACTCGCGGCCACCATCGGCGGCGAGTTCATCGCCACCGTACGCTATGACCGCATCGGTGCCGACGGGATGCCCGCGTCCTCGCCCGCCGACGAGGCCGAGGTCGCCTTCCTGGTGCAGGACGCCCATCAGGGCCGCGGGGTCGCCTCCGCCCTGCTGGAGCACATCGCGGCCGTCGCCCGCGAGCGCGGGATCCGCCGTTTCGCCGCCGAGGTGCTGCCCGCCAACAACAAGATGATCAAGGTGTTCACGGACGCCGGCTACACCCAGAAGCGCAGCTTCGAGGACGGCGTCGTGCGCCTGGAGTTCGATCTCGAGCCGACCGACCGCTCCCTCGCCGTGCAGCGCGCACGGGAGCAGCGCGCCGAGGCCCGGTCGGTACGGCGGCTGCTCGTGCCCGGCTCCGTGGCGGTCGTCGGCGTGGGCCGTGCGCCCGGCGGGGTGGGCCGCAGCGTCCTCGGCAACATCCGCGACGCGGGCTACGGCGGCCGGCTGCACGCCGTGAACAAGGCCTTTCCCGAGGACCTCGCCGAGGTCGACGGGGTGCCGGCCCACCGGTGCGTGCGGGACATCGAGGGCCCCGTCGACCTCGCCGTGGTCGCCGTACCGGCCGAGTACGTGCCCGCCGTGGTCGCCGAGTGCGGGGAGCACGGGGTGCAGGGGCTCGTGGTGCTCTCCGCCGGGTACGCCGAGAGCGGGCCCGAGGGGCGCGAGCGGCAGCGGGCACTCGTCCGGCAGGCACGCGCGTACGGCATGCGGATCATCGGCCCGAACGCCTTCGGGATCATCAACACCGCGCCCGGCGTCCGGCTGAACGCCTCCCTCGCCCCGGAGATGCCCCGCACCGGACGCATCGGGATGTTCGCCCAGTCCGGCGCCATCGGCATCGCCCTGCTGTCCCGGCTGCACCGGCGCGGTGGAGGGGTCACCGGGGTCAGCGGCGTGTCCACCTTCGTGTCCGCCGGCAACCGCGCGGACGTCTCCGGCAACGACGTCCTGCAGTACTGGTACGACGACCCGGGGACCGACGTCGTCCTCATGTACCTGGAGTCCATCGGCAACCCGCGCAAGTTCACGCGCCTCGCGCGGCGGACCGCGGCGGCGAAACCACTGGTCGTGGTGCAGGGAGTCGGCTCCGCACCGCAGGGACACGCGGTGCGCGCCACCCGGCTGCCGCACGCGACCGTCTCCGCGCTGCTGCGACAGGCCGGCGTGATCCGGGTCGACACGATCACCGAGCTGGTCGACGCGGGGTTGCTGCTCGCGCGCCAGCCGTTGCCGGTGGGGCCACGCGTGGCGATCCTCGGGAATTCGGAATCGCTGGGGGTGCTCACGTACGACCGGTGTCTGGCGGAGGGGCTGCGGCCGTCGCGTCCGCTGGACCTGACGACCGGGGCGACCGCGGCGGACTTCCACGCGGCGCTGGCGCGGGCCTTGGCCGACGACACGAACGACGCCGTCGTCGTGACGGCGATCCCCGCCATCGGGGAGGCGTCGCCGGGGGATCCGGAGCTGGCGGAGGCGTTGCGGTCGGCCGCGGCCGCGGTGCCGGGGAAGCCCGTGCTGGTGGTGCATGTGGAGCTCGGCGGGCTCGCCGAGGCGCTGTCGGCCGCGGCGAGCACGGCACCTGCCGCCGTCGAGAGGGCGCCGGGCACCGGGTTCCGCCCGGCGGAACCGCTGCCCACCGCGCCGGCGGACGTTCCTCCGGAGGGCAAGCACCTCATCCCCGCCTACCCGGCGGCCGAACGCGCCGTACGGGCGCTCGCCGAAGCCGTCCGGTACGGGCAGTGGCGGCGGGAGGCCATGGACCCCGGGAAGGTGCCCGAGTACGACGACATCGACGAGAAGGGGGCCGCACGGCTGATCGACGGGCTGCTCGCGCGCGGGGAAGGGCTCACCATCCCCGACGCCGGGACCTGCGAACTGCTCGGCAGGTACGGCATCCCGGTGCGGCGCGCCGTACCCGCCCCCACCCCCGACGCCGCGGCCGAAGCCGCCCGCGCCCTCGGCTACCCGGTGGCCCTCAAGGCCACCGCCCCGCACCTCAGGCACCGTGCCGACCTCGGCGGCGTACGTCTGGATCTCGCGGACGAGGAGCAACTGCGCCGGGCGTACGCCGAGTTGACCGAGCTGTTCGGGCAGCCGGAGGAGCTGCGGCCGGTGGTGCAGGGCATGGCACCGCGCGGGGTCGACACCGTCGTACGGGCCGTGATCGACCCGGCGGCCGGGGCCGTGCTGTCCTTCGGGCTCGCCGGGGCCGCCTCGCAGCTGCTCGGGGACATGGCGCACCGGCTCGTCCCGGTCACCGACCGGGAGGCGACCTCGCTGGTACGGTCCATCCGCACCGCACCGCTGCTGTTCGGCTGGCGCGGGTCCACGCCCGTCGACACCCCCGCGCTGGAGGAACTGCTGCTGCGGGTGTCCCGGCTGGTCGACGACCACCCGGAGGTGGTCGCCGTCACCCTGGAACCGGTCGTCGTCGCGCCGCACGGCGTGAGCGTCCTCGGCGCCACGGTACGGCTCGCGCCCCCGCCCGCCCGGGACGACCTCGGCCCGCGCAGGATGCCGGCCTACTGACCCGGGGAGGGGCCACCACATCGAGACCGCCGGCGGCTGCCGGAGGGCAGCCGGGTGAAGGCCGGACATCCTCACGGCGCCGGTCCGCGGGCCCGCACGGGCGCGTGCCCGGGCCGCCCCCGGTCCTCCCGACTGGCCCGGACCCCCCTTGCCCACGGATTAGGATGGACGCCATGGCCAAGACCAGTACGACGACCCAGGGGCTGCGCGCGGCGATCGAGCGCAGCGGCTACTACCCGGCCCTCGTGGCCGAGGCGGTGGAGGCCGCTGTGGGCGGCGAGCCCATCCGGTCGTACCTGGTCCACCAGGAGACCACCTTCGACCAGAACGAGGTGCGGCGGCATGTGACCGTGCTCGTTCTCACCGACAACCGTTTCATCGTCAGCCACACCGACGAGCAGGCCGCCGACAGCACCTCCCCGACGCCGTACGCCACCACCTCCACGGAGTCCGTGAAGCTCGGCCGGATCTCGTCGGTCGTGGTCAGCCGGGTGGTCGCGAATCCCGAGCAGTACAAGCCGGGCACCCTGCCCCGCGAGGTCGTGCTGACCATCGGCTGGGGCGCGGTCAGCCGCATCGACCTGGAGCCCGCGGCCTGCGGCGACCCCAACTGCGACGCCGACCACGGCTACACGGGCAGCTCCACGGCGGACGACCTCAGCCTGCGGGTGAGCGAGGCCGGGGACGGCCCGGAGACGGTGCGCCAGGCGCTCGCCTTCGCACAGTCCATCTCGGAGGCGACCGCGGACCTCACCCGCTGATGTCCCAGCTCTCCGCCTGGGACCACCCGGAACCCCTCGCCCTGGACACCGCCCCCCTGCCCGAGTACGGCACCGGCTCCCTCGCCGACCTGCTGCCCACGCTGGCCGCCGGAATGGGCGTGCCCGGGCTGACCGCCACGATCGGGGAACTGACCGCGGCCGACCGGGTCTGCGTCCTCCTCATAGACGGGCTCGGCTGGGAGCAGCTGCGGGCGCACGCCGCCGAGGCCCCCTTCCTGACCTCGCTGCTCGGCACCTCGCGCGGCGGCACCGGCCGCCCGCTCACCGCCGGTTACCCGGCGACCACCGCGGTCTCCCTCGCCTCCGTCGGCACCGGCCTGCCGCCCGGCGCGCACGGCCTGCCCGGCTACACCGTGCGCAACCCGGCCACCGGCGAGCTGATGAACCAGCTGCGCTGGCAGCCGTACACCGATCCGCACGCCTGGCAGCCGTACCCCACCGTCTTCCAGCTGGCGCAGGAAGCCGGGGTGCACGCCGCCCAGGTGACCTCGCCGATCTTCGAGCACACCCCGCTCACCAGGATCGCGCTCAGCGGCGGCAGCTTCCACGGCCGGCTGAGCGGCGAGGAGCGCATGGACCTCGCCGCCGAACAACTGGCCGCCGGGGACCGCTCGCTCGTCTACACGTACTACTCCGAGCTGGACGGCGCCGGACACCGCTACGGCGTCGCCTCCGACACCTGGCGCGGCCAGCTGATGTACGTGGACCGGCTCGCCCAGCGCCTCGCCGAGCAACTGCCGCCGCGCACCGCGCTCTACGTCACCGCCGACCACGGCATGGTCGACGTCCCGTTCGACGACGAGCACCGCATCGACTTCGACACCGACTGGGAGCTGCGCGCCGGCGTCGCCCTGCTGGGCGGCGAGGGCCGGGCGCGGCACGTGTACGCGGTGCCGGGCGCCCGGAACGACGTACTGACCGTCTGGCGCGAGGTGCTCGGCGAGCAGTTCTGGGTGGCCTCGCGGGACGAGGCGATCGCAGCGGGCTGGTTCGGGCCGCGCATCGACGAGCGGGTGTACGAACGGCTCGGGGACGTGATCGCCGCCGCGCACGACGACGTCCTGATCATCGCCTCCGAGCGGGAGCCGAAGGAGTCGGCGCTGGTCGGCAACCACGGTTCGATGACGCCCGCCGAGCAGCTGGTCCCGCTGCTCGAAGTACGCTCCTGACGCTGCCCCCCGACTACTCGCCGAAAGGTGTCCAACTCCTCATGCCCGAGCTGGTGTTCTTCTCCGGAACGATGGACTGCGGGAAGTCGACGCTGGCTCTGCAGATCGAGCACAACCGCTCCGCGCGCGGCCTCGTCGGCATGATCTTCACCCGGAACGACCGCGCGGGCGAGGGCAAGCTGTCCTCCCGGCTCGGCCTGGTCACCGACGCGGTGGAGGTCGCCGACGACCAGGACCTGTACGCCTATCTCGTGGAGCACCTCTCGCAGGGCCGCCGGGCCGACTACGTGATCGCGGACGAGGCGCAGTTCCTCGCGCCCGGGCAGATAGACCAGCTCGCGCGCGTGGTGGACGATCTCGGCCTGGACGTGTACGCCTTCGGGATCACCACCGACTTCCGCTCCAAGCTCTTCCCCGGCTCGCAGCGGCTGGTGGAGCTGGCCGACCGCATCGAGGTGCTCCAGGTGGAGGCGCTGTGCTGGTGCGGCGCCCGCGCCACGCACAACGCCCGCACGATAGGCGGCGAGATGGTGGTCGAGGGCGCCCAGGTGGTCGTCGGCGACGTCAACCAGGCGGCGGGCGAGGTCGGCTACGAGGTGCTGTGCCGCCGCCACCACCGCCGCCGGATGACCGCGGCGACGGCCCGCGCGGCGGCCCTCTCCCCGGACGTCCTTCCGGTCTCCTCCGGCTGAACCCACCCCCGGAAGGACCGGCCGAACCCCAAGGAACCCGGGGGCTCAGTGCGGGTTCTGGATCACCGAGAACTCCGCGCCCTCCGGGTCCGCCACCGTGGCCACCCGGCCGTGCGGGCTGTTGTGCGGCGGTCTGACGACACGGCCGCCGAGGTCCCCGACCTGCCGTACCGTCGCGTCGGCGTCGGCGACCTCGAAGTACGTCTGCCAGTGCGGTCCGCGGTCACGGGGCAGGGCGTGGCCCACACCGTGCAGCCCGGCCACGGGACGGCCGGCGAGGTGCAGGGTCACGTAGTCGAAGTCGGCGGACACCACCGGCTCCTGCTCGTAACCGAACACGGTCGCGTAGAACTTGGCGACGCTTTCCGTCTCGAAGGTCACCAGCTCGTTCCAGGCGGGCGTGCCGGGGACCCCGGTGATCGCGGTGCCGAGGTGCGCGGAGCCCTGCCAGATGCCGAACACCGCGCCGGAAGGGTCCGCGGCGATGGCCAGGCGCCCGGCCTCGGCGGCGTCCAGCGGGCCGACGGCCACCGTGCCGCCGCACTCGCGCACCGTGTCGGCCGTCTGGTCCACATCGGCCGAGGCGAGGTACGGCGTCCAGGCGATCGGCAGCCGGCGGTCCGGCGGCAGCTGGCCCATGCCCGCCACCTCGCGCCCGTCCAGCAACGCCCGCACATACGGGCCGAGCTGCTGCGGGCCCGGCCGGAACTCCCAGCCGAACAGCTCACCGTAGAACTCCTCGGTGGCGGCCAGCCCGTGCGCCATCAGGCTCACCCAGCAGGGCGTGCCGGGCGCACGCCGCGCGTGCGGGCCGGCCGGCTCCCGTGCCTCGGTCATCGATCACTCTCTCCCCGGCCCCTCGCGGTGGCCGTGTCGCTTCCGCTCCCCGAAGGGGTGTCCACGCCGGCGGCGGGTACGCCCGTGCCGGTGCCCGCATCCTCCACGCCGCAGCGGGCCTGGGCGCGCCGCCGCTCGGCGACACCTCCGGGAGGATGCCCGATCTGCCGTCTTTCGCCACTTCCTGACGATGCCCGGCGGGTGTCCGCCGGTTGTACAGCACGTGCTCGATCCCATACGCCTGGTGATCGAGCGTGTCCGGCCGAGCAGAGTAGCCGGACCTGGACGCCGCGGCCACCCCTGGCGTATGCATGGACGCCATGACAGCCATCATCACCGCATCCGATCTCGCACACGAGCTGACCGGGGACCGCCCGCCGGTGCTGCTGGACGTGCGCTGGCAGCTGAGCGTGGCGAAGGCGGCGGGCGCGCCGGCCTTCGACGGGCGAGCCGAGTACGCGGCCGGTCACATCCCCGGCGCGGTCTTCGTCGACCTGGACCGGGAGCTGGCCGGCGCCCCCGGGGAACGGGGCAGGCATCCGCTGCCGGACCTCGCGGAGTTCGGTGCGGCGATGCGCCGCGCCGGAGTGTCGGCCGACCGTCCCGTCGTCGTGTACGACGGCGGTCAGGGCTGGGCGGCGGCCCGCGCGTGGTGGCTGCTGCGCTGGACGGGTCACCCGGACGTGCGGGTCCTCGACGGCGGATTGCCGTCCTGGGAGGGCGAACTGTCCGCGGACGTACCGGAGGTGGCCGAGGGCGACTTCCGGCCGCGGCCGGCCGCCGCGGGGCTGCTGGACGCCGACGGGGCCGCGGCCCTGGCCGGCACGGGCGTGCTGCTGGACGCGCGCGCGGGGGAGCGGTACCGGGGTGAGGTGGAGCCGATCGACCGGGTCGGCGGACACATCCCGGGCGCGGTGTCGGCGCCGACGACGGAGAACGTGGGCCCCGACGGCCGCTTCCTGCCCGCGGCCGAGCTGAGGGACCGCTTCAAGGCCCTGGGCGTCTCCGATGACACCGAGGTGGGCGTCTACTGCGGTTCGGGCGTCTCCGCCGCGCACGAGGCCCTCGCGCTCGCGGTGGCCGGCATTCCGGCGGCCCTGTACGTCGGTTCCTGGTCCGAGTGGTCCTCGGACCCGTCCCGGCCGGTGGCGGTGGGCGCGGATCCGCAGTAGCGGCGGCCGAAAGGCGGGGGCACGCACGCGTGCAGCCGGAAGTGGGGGGCACGCACGCGTGCCCCCCACTTCTCCGTTTCCGTGCGGGCCGTTACTCCTGCTTCTTGCGGCGCGTGCCGAACACGATCTCGTCCCAGCTCGGCACGGCGGCGCGGCGGCCCGGGCGGACGCCGTCGGCCTCGGCCTGGCGGTCGGTGGCGCCGATGAGCCGGTCGCGGTGGCTGCCCACGGAGCGGGGCATGAGGACGTCCGCGTAGGCCGAACCGGCCGAGGCGGCGGGGGCCGGCGGTTCCTCGGCGGCCGGTTCGTCGGCGGGCTCCTCCGGCGTCTCCGCCGGGCGCTCCGGAACCACCAGGTCGCCCCGGAAGCTCGGCACCGCCTCCAGCAGGCTGGTCAGCGAGTCGCGTTCGCCCGTGCTCTCCTCGGCGGGCTCGGACGGCTGCGCTGGCAGGCTCGGCCGCTCCCGCTCGCCCCGGTCGAGCGCCCGGTCCATCGAACGCTCGCGCGGCAGACGGGCGATGCGCGGGACGAACGGGAAGCTCGGCTCGGGCACGGCGAGGTCGTCGGACTCGCCGATCAGCGAGCGCGCCTCGTCGTCCACGGCCTGTACGAGCCGCCGGGGCGGATCGTACGTCCAGCTCGCCGAGTGCGGTTCACCCGCGACCCGGTAGACGAGGAGGACCTCCCAGGTGCCGTCGTCGCGGCGCCAGGAGTCCCACTGCACGGTGTCCTTCTCGGCGCCGCGCAGCAGCAGCCGCTCCTGCACGGCCTCGCCGAGCAGCGGTCCGGAGTTCTCGCCGGGGCGGCGGACCGGGGTCTTGCGGGCGCGTTCGGCCATGAAGGCGCGCTCGGCCAGCACCGGGCCCTCGAAGCGCCGCACCCGGTCGACGGGGATCCCGGCGAGCTGGGCGACCTCCTCCGCGGTGGCACCGGCGCGTATACGCGCCTGGATGTCACGCGGGCGCAGATGGCTCTCGACCTCGATCTCGATCTGGCCGAGGCGTGGCCGGTCGCCGCGCACGGCGGCGCGGAGCCGTTCGTCGATCGGAAGGGTGTACTCCGTTGCGTCGGCAGCCTTCAGCACCAGCCGTGTGCCGTCATTCGAGACGGCCACGACACGCAGTTCGGGCATGGGGACCTCCCGGGTGGTGCCTGCCGACGTCACGTGCGTCGCTGCTTCCGCTAGTCGAGTGTGGCCTGCCCGGGTGCAGCCTGCCACAACCTTGCCGAGTTGCCCGGCGTGTCGGGCATGGGCCCTGGGTCGCCGTTATGGCACGGTTACCTGTTCGCAACGCTAAGTGACCAAAACCGTCACCCTGTGCAACCAGCCCCCTCCCGGCGGTCCTGCGAGGCCGCGGACACCCTGGTGGGAGACCGGACCCAGGGCTCGCAACAGTACTCCATTTGGACCATGTGCGTGGATGGGCGCGCCGCCCAACTTCTGGCAAGGGCGGCGACTTGGCCCCGGGCAACCGGTTTCGCCGATCATGAACGTGGTGTACTTCACGCAATCGACAGAAACGGAACTAATGGTTTCCGCGCCGTGTCCGCGTCCACCTGCGGCACTGTTCCGGCACTTCTTCAACGGCCCCACGCGCGCCGGGCCCGCCGCCACGCCTACGCCCCGAGGACCCGACGCAAGTAGCCGTTCTGGAACAGCCGTTCCGGATCAAGGCGGTCCCTCAGTGCGGTGAACTCGCCGAAGCGCGGGTACACACGCGCGAGGTACTCGGCGTCCCGGGTGTGCACCTTGCCCCAGTGCGGACGGCCCTCGTGCGCGGTGAAGATCCGCTCGGCGGCGGTGAAGTAGGCCTGGTACGGCGTGCCGCGGAACATGTGGACCGCGATGTAGGCGCTGTCCCGTCCGGAGGCGGTGGAAAGGGTGATGTCGTCGGCCGGTGCGGTGCGCACCTCGACGGGGAAGCCGATCCGCAGGCCCGAGCGGTCGACCATGGACTTCAGCTCCCGCACTGTCTCCACCAGGGCCCCGCGCGGGACGGCGTACTCCATCTCCACGAAGCGCACCCGGCGCGGCGAGGTGAAGACCTTGTAAGGGATGTCCGTGTACGAGCGCGCGGACAGTGCCTTGCTGGAGATCCGGGCGATGGCGGGAACGGTCGCGGGGGCGGCGCGCCCGACCAACTGGGCCACCTGGAAGACGCCGTTGGAGAGGAACTCGTCCTCGAACCAGCCGGCCAGCTGTCCCACGGGCTGCTCGGGACCGGCGCTGCGGTTGTTCCGCTTGGTGTTGGTGTTGCCGGTGTGCGGGAACCAGTAGAACTCGAAGTGCTCGTTCTCCGCCCACAGTTGATCGAACTCGGCGAGGACCCGCTCGAGGGGCATCGGCTCCTCGCGCGCGGTGAGCAGGAAGACCGGCTCCACGGCGAAGGTGATCGCGGTGACGACGCCGAGGGCGCCCAGACCTATTCGGGCGGCCGCGAAGACGTCCGGGTTCTCCTTCTCGGAGCAGGTGAGCACCGAACCGTCGGCCGTGACGAGTTCGAGCCCGGTGATCTGGGCGGCGATCGAGGCCGACTCGCGGCCCGTGCCGTGCGTGCCGGTGCTGGTGGCCCCGGAGACCGTCTGCTCCATGATGTCGCCCATGTTGGTGAGCGACAGGCCCTCGCGCGCCAGCGCCGCATTGAGCCTCTTGAGCGGGGTGCCGGCCTCGACCGTGACCGTCATGGCGCTCCGGTCGATGTTGCGGATGCCGGTCAGGAGTTGAGGGCGGATCAGCAGGCCGTCGGTGGCCGCGATCGAGGTGAAGGAGTGGCCGGTCCCGACCGCCTTCACCTTCAGGCCGTCCTCGGCGGCCCGGCGCACCGCCGCGGCCAGTTCCTCCACCGACGCCGGCGCGACCTGCCGGGCGGGCCGGGCGGAGACGTTCCCGCCCCAGTTACGCCAGGTGCCGTTCTTCCCGCTCGCTGTGCTGCTCAACGGTGCCTCCCCGACCCGCGGCCGGCCTGCGCAGCCGGCGGTACCCCAGGAAACCGGCCGCGACCGCGACGGCCCCGGACACGGCCGGAACCCCGTACCCGGCCCGCGCCCCGGCTGCGTCGATGACCCAGCCGGCCACGGACGAGCCGAGCGCGACCCCGACCGCGAGGCCGGTGCTCACCCAGGTCATGCCCTCGGTGAGCTGCGCGCGAGGTACGTGCTCTTCGATGAGGGACATCGTCGTGATCATCGTCGGTGCGATGGACAGCCCCGCAACGAACAGCGCCACGGCCAGAAGCGGCAGGTTTCCGACCAGTAGGAGGGGGATCATACTCACGGCCATCGCCGTCACGCCCAGCAACCAGCGGCGTTGCGGTGCCCCGGCGAGCCGCAGCAGGCCGAAGACCGCGCCGGCCACGCCGGAACCGGCCGCGTACAGCGCCAGGACCACGCTCGCCGCGCCCTTGTGGCCGCGCTCGTCGGCGAAGGCGACGGTGACCACGTCCACCGACCCGAAGATCGCGCCGGTCGCCGCGAAGGTGGCCACCAGCACCTGCAGCCCCGGCGCACGCAGCGCCGTACCACCGCCGTGGCGTTCACGCGGGTGCGGCTCGGGCTCGGTGGCGCGCTGGGCCGTGAGCCAGAGGACGCCGGCGGCCAGGAAGCACGCGGCGAGCAGCGGCCCGGCCTCCGGGAACCAGGCCGTGGACAGCCCGATGGAGATGATCGGGCCGAAGACGAAGCAGGTCTCGTCCACGACCGACTCGAACGAATAAGCGGTGTGCAGCTGGTCGGTGCCCCGGTACAGCGCCGCCCAGCGGGCCCTGATCATCGCGCCCAGGCTCGGCACCGAGCCGATCCCGGCCGCGCACACGAACAGCACCCAGTCCGGCCACTCCAGGTGCGCGGCGAGCAGCAGCCCGGCGGCCGCGGTGAGGGCCACCAGGGTCGCCGGGCGCAGTACCCGGCGCTGACCGTGCTGGTCGACCAGCCGGGAGATCTGCGGCCCGATCGCCGCGGCGGACAGCGCGATGGTGGCCGACAGCGCGCCCGCGAGTCCGTACCGCCCGGTCAGCTGGGAGACCATCGTGACCACGCCGATGCCCATCATCGACAGCGGCATCCTGCCGAGGAGGCCCGCGGCGGAGAACGCCTTGGTGCCGGGTTCGGTGAACAGGGCTCTGTAGGGGCTGGGCACGTGGTCTCCGAAGCGGCTCGGTAAGGCGCGAATGCGGCTGATACAGATTACGAGTCGGGCCATCCTCGTGGCACGGGAACGACCGTTGAAAAAACCGGCATAAACCGACTGGAACCCGACTCGTCACCCCGCTGTTTCCCGGCCGTCAGCACCGGGTGGCAGGATCGAGACATGCCAGACGCCCTCGATGCCACCCCGTACGACGCCCTCCTCCTGCTCTCCTTCGGCGGCCCCGAAGGCCCGGACGACGTGGTCCCGTTCCTGGAGAACGTCACGCGCGGGCGCGGCATCCCGAAGGAACGCCTGAAGGAAGTCGGGCAGCACTACTTCCTGTTCGGCGGGGTCAGCCCCATCAACGACCAGAACCGCGCCCTGCTGGACGCCCTGCGCAAGGACTTCGCTGAGCACGGCCTGGACCTGCCCGTCTACTGGGGCAACCGCAACTGGGCGCCGTACCTCACGGACACCCTGCGCGAGATGGTCGCCGACGGCCGCCGCCGCATCCTGGTGCTCGCCACCAGCGCGTACGCCTCCTACTCGGGCTGCCGCCAGTACCGCGAGAACCTCGCCGACGCGCTGGCCGCGCTCCAGGCCGAGGGCCTGGAGCTGCCGCGCATCGACAAGCTGCGGCACTACTTCAACCACCCCGGCTTCGTGGAGCCCATGACCGACGGCGTGCTGCGCTCGCTGGCCGACCTCCCCGAGGACGTCCGCGAGGGCGCCCACATCGCCTTCACCACGCACTCCATCCCGGCCTCCGCCGCCGACACCTCCGGCCCCGTCGAGACCCACGGCGAGGGCGGGGCCTACGTCGAGCAGCACCTGGACGTGGCCCAGCTGATCGCCGACGCCGTCCGCGAGCGCACCGGCGTCGACCACCCCTGGCGGCTGGTCTACCAGTCCCGCTCCGGCGCCCCGCACATCCCGTGGCTGGAGCCGGACATCTGCGACCACCTGCAGGAGCAGCACGCGGCCGGCGTGCCGGCCGTCGTCATGGCGCCCATCGGCTTCGTCTCCGACCACATGGAGGTCCTCTACGACCTCGACACCGAGGCCAAGGCCAAGGCCGAGGAGCTGGGCCTGCCCGTGTGCCGCTCGGCCACCGTCGGCGCCGACCCGCGGTTCGCCGCCGCCGTCCGCGAGCTGATCATGGAGCGCTCCGCCGCGGAGCGCGGCCGGCCGGTCACCCCCTGCGCCCTGGGCGCCCTCGGCCCGAGTCATGACGTCTGCCCCGTCGGCTGCTGCCCCGCCCGTGCGCCCCGCCCGGCCGCCGCGGGCGCCGACAGCCCCTACGCGTGAGGAGACCCGTGACCGACGCACTGCACCGGGAACTGCTGGAGCTGGCCCAGGAGGCCGCCCGCCGGGCCGGAGAGCTGCTGCGGGACGGCCGCCCGGCCGACCTGGCCGTGGCGAGGACCAAGTCCAGCCCGATCGACGTCGTCACCGAGATGGACATCGCGGCGGAGAAGCTGATCACCGATCTGATCTCCGGCCGGCGGCCCGACGACGGCTTCCTCGGCGAGGAGGGCGCCTCCGCCCCCGGCACCAGCGGCATCCGCTGGGTGATCGACCCGCTCGACGGCACGGTGAACTACCTGTACGGGCTCCCGACCTGGGCGGTGTCCATCGCGGCGGAGCAGGACGGCGAGACGGTCGCCGGGGTCGTGGCGGCGCCGATGCGCGGCGAGACCTACCACGCGGTACGGGGAGGCGGCGCCTGGGCCACGGGCGCGTGGGAGGGCGAGCGGGCGCTCGCCTGCCGTCCCGCGCCCCCGCTGGACCAGGCGCTGGTCTCCACCGGCTTCAACTACGTCGCCGAGGTCCGCGCCCACCAGGCCGAGGTGGCCGGCCGGCTGATCCCGCTGCTGCGGGACATCCGGCGCGGCGGCTCGGCGGCGGTCGACCTGTGCGACGTGGCCTGCGGCCGGCTCGACGGGTACTACGAGCGCGGGCTCAACGCGTGGGACTTCGCCGCGGGTGACTTCATCGCCCGGGAGGCGGGTGCGCTGGTCGGCGGACGGCCCGCGGAGCGGCCGTCGCGGGATCTGACCGTCGCCGGGTCGCCCGGCGTCTTCGAGCCCCTCCAGCGGCTGCTGGAGGACTTCGGAGCGTGGCACGACTGAGGACCGGCCGGCCCCGGCCGGTGGAACGCACGACGCAAAGGGACCCCGGCGCTGGATTCGCCGGGGTCCCTTCTTTGCGCTTTCGGGCCGATCAGACGCGTGACGCGCCGACCTCCACACCGTGTTCGGCGGCGAGGCGTCGCAGGTCGTCGAGCTCTGCCTGCTCCACTTCGACGAGGAAGTCGTCACCCTCGTCACGAGCCCGCGACAGGTCGGACTCGGTCGCCCTTATGCGCTGCAGAAGTCCTGCGGTGAAAGCGTCCATGCTGCGCCCCCTCGTCCTGGGTCGTGGGTCGGTGGCACGGGGGTGTGCCGGTTGGGAAAGGGGCGATCACGTCTCTCACGGGTGCCCAGCGCTGCCCTGCTGGGCGGCGACGGTGCCGGACACCCGCGCCCACTCTGCACAAGCGGATCGCGGAGTACCGCATGGTGCTGCGGCACATGCAGAGCGTGATCGCGGGGTGTAAAGCCGTCCTCCCCCCGCTCCCTCACCCGGAAACCTCAACCGGAGGAGAAAATCTCGTATTCCCGCGCCCGGGCGCCGATCCGTGCGGCCCACAACCCGTCTTACAGCCGACTTACGGCCGAAAAGGGCAGGATGGAGGTCACACCCCACGAAGACCCCTGCTCGCACGCGCCCACGGGGCGCTACGCGGGTGGACACAGGAAGGACTTGCGACGTGCGCGTACTCGTCGTCGAGGACGAGCAGCTGCTCGCCGATGCGGTGGCCACCGGACTGCGCCGGGAGGCCATGGCCGTCGACGTCGTGTACGACGGTGCGGCCGCCCTGGAGCGCATCGGCGTCAACGACTACGACGTGGTCGTCCTCGACCGCGACCTCCCGCTGGTGCACGGAGACGACGTCTGCCGCAAGATCGTCGAGCTGGGCATGCCCACGCGCGTGCTCATGCTCACGGCGTCCGGCGACGTCAGCGACCGGGTCGAGGGCCTGGAGATCGGCGCCGACGACTACCTGCCCAAGCCCTTCGCGTTCAGCGAGCTGATCGCACGCGTGCGCGCCCTCGGCCGCCGTACGAGCGTTCCCCTGCCGCCGGTCCTGGAGCGCGCCGGCATCAAGCTGGATCCCAACCGTCGCGAGGTCTTCCGCGACGGCAAGGAGATCCAGCTCGCGCCCAAGGAGTTCGCGGTGCTGGAGGTGCTCATGCGCAGCGAGGGCGCGGTCGTCTCCGCCGAGCAGCTGCTGGAGAAGGCCTGGGACGAGAACACCGACCCGTTCACCAACGTGGTCCGCGTGACGGTGATGACGCTGCGCCGCAAGCTCGGCGAGCCGCCCGTCATCGTCACCGTGCCCGGCTCCGGCTACCGGATCTGATCCCCATGGCCGCGACTCCCGCGCCGCCCCAGGCGCCACCGAAGCCCACCTGGGACCCCAGAAGGCCGCAGCCGCCCTTCCCGTGGCTGCGCCCGACCATCCGCATACGGCTCACCCTGCTGTACGGCGGCATGTTCCTGATCGCCGGCATCCTGCTGCTGTCGATCATCTATCTGCTGGCCGCCCAGGCGATCAGCACGGGCAACCAGCCGCTGTTCAAGATCGTCAGCTTCGACAATCTCAAGGTCTCCAGCAACCAGTGCCCGGCGATCAACACCACCAGCCTGCCGCTGTCGGACTTCAACGACGCGATCGCCCACTGCGTGGACCAGCAGCGCCAGGCCGCTCTGGACAACCTGCTCAGCCGCTCGCTGCTGGCCCTGCTGGGCCTCGCCGTGATCGCCTTCGCGTTCGGCTACGCGATGGCCGGCCGCGTGCTGTCCCCGCTCGGCAGGATCACCCGCACCGCCCGCGCGGTGGCCGGTTCCGACCTGTCCCGCCGGATCGAGCTGGACGGCCCGGACGACGAGCTGAAGGAGCTGGCCGACACCTTCGACGACATGCTGGAGCGGCTGGAACGGGCCTTCACCGCCCAGCAGCGGTTCGTCGGCAACGCCTCCCACGAGCTGCGCACCCCCCTCGCGATCAACAGAACGCTCCTCGAGGTGCATCTGTCGGATCCGGACGCGCCGGTGGAGCTGCAGCAGCTGGGCAAGACGCTGCTGGCCACCAACGAGCGCAGCGAGCAGCTGGTCGAGGGCCTGCTGCTGCTGGCCCGTAGCGACAACCAGATCGTCGAGCGTGGGCCCGTCGACCTGGCCGAGGTCGCCACCCAGGCCATCGACCAGGTGCACGCCGAGGCCGAGGCCAAGGGCGTGAAGATCCGCGGCGAGCGCAAACCGGCCGTGGTGCAGGGCAACGGTGTGCTGCTGGAGCGCATCGCGCTGAACCTCGTGCAGAACGCCGTGCGCTACAACGTGGCCGAATCCGGCTGGGTGCAGGTGGACACCGAGGTCCAGCACGGGCAGGCGGTGCTGACCGTCACGAACACCGGGCCGGTGGTGCCGGCGTACGAGATCGACAACCTCTTCGAGCCCTTCAGACGCCTCCGTACGGAGCGCACGGGCAGCGACAAGGGCGTCGGCCTCGGCCTGTCCATCGTCCGGTCCGTGGCCCGCGCACACGGCGGCCACATCGGGGCGCAGCCCCGCGAGGGCGGTGGTCTGGTGATGCGGGTCACCCTGCCCGTGTGATCCGCAACCGACACTCGCGAGGGCTGTTCGCTGTGCGCGGAATTTTTCTGCGGCCGAATGAGCTTCTCACTGTGTGATCAATCACATGGGCGGATTTCCAGCCATGTACGTTCCGTGATCATGACAGATGACGGAAAGCCGGGAAAGTCCTGGTTTTCAGGGCTCTTGATCACGGGAAGTACACGGTGAGGCGCCTTTGAGGTGCGGCATTCGAACCGTGTACGGTCCTCACCGCCGTCCAAGCCGATCACTCTTGAGGGGTCGGGTTGGGTGTCGATTGAGTAACAGACCTTGATGTGAGGCAAAATCTCCGCCTCAGGTCGGGCACAAGTCCGGCCTCTCACGCGTTACGTGCGCTGGAGACACCGCAGACACCCAGAGGGGGAGAGCGATATGGCAACCGATTACGACACTCCACGCAAGACCGACGACGACGTCGACTCGGACAGCCTCGAAGAACTGAAGGCCCGGAGGAACGACAAGTCCACCTCGTCGGTGGACGTCGACGAGTTCGAGGCCGCAGAGGGCCTCGAGCTGCCCGGCGCCGACCTTTCGAACGAGGAGCTGGCCGTCCGGGTGCTGCCCAAGCAGCAGGACGAGTTCACCTGCATGAGCTGCTTCCTGGTGCACCACCGCAGCCAGCTGGCCCGGGAGAAGAACGGTCAGCCGATCTGCCGCGACTGCGACTGAGGACGGGTCGGCCGTGTCTGGCTCGACCCCTCCAAGGAAGCGCCGCTTCTCCCTCGGGAAGGCGGACGAAGGGCCGCTGGACGGCCCGCAGGGCGCGCGTGACGACGAGCGGGGCTCACCGGACGTGGTGGCCCCGCTCGAACCGGCGACACACCGGGCGGACCACCCGGCGCCGGTGCGGCAGCCCGCGCCCGTCGCCAGGCGACGGGCCGCGGTGATGCGTGACAGAGCCCGGGACCTGGCCCGGGAAGGGGCCCGCAGGGGCGGCAGCCGCGCCCGCGCGGGTCTGGCCTACCTCGCGGACCGGATCATCGAGATCGCCCCGCGTGTCCCCGTACGCGACCTCGCTGCCCTGCGCAGACAGTTCCCCGGTCTTGGACCCGAGGAGCTCGCGGACAAGCTGGTGGCGGGCGCGGTGGCCGGCACCTCGACGGTCGGGGCCGGGATCGGAGCGGCGGCCATGCTGCCCATGCCGCCGGCCATGCCCACCGAGCTGGCCACGGAGATCACCGGGGTCGCGGCGATCGAGCTGAAGCTGATCGCCGAGCTGCACGAGGTCTACGGCGTACGACCGCCCGGCAACCTCCGGACCCGCAGTACCGCGTATCTGTCCTCCTGGTCGGGGGAGCGCGGCATCGACGTGATGAAGCCGTCCACGTACGACACGGCCCTCGGCGGCCGCATGAAGCGCGAGCTGCGCCAGCAGATCATGAAGCGGATGGTCCGGGACCTGCCCAACCTCATGCCGTTCATGGTGGGCGCCGCGGTCGGGGCGGTCATGAACCGCCGTGACACCAGGAGGCTCGCCGCCCGCATCCGGGCCGACCTGCGCAAGATCCAGGTTCCCTGGGAGGAGCTGGAGGAGCTGCCGCCGCTGGAGAAGCCGGCGGAGCCCCTGCGGCTGCGCGACCTCCCCGAAGAGCTCTAGACGTTCCCGGGAGCTCTAGGCCTTCGCCGTCCGCGCCGCCTCGATGGCCGCCGCCAGCCGCTCCGGCTCCCGCGTGGACAGATACAGGTACGGCGTCGGGTCCTGCGGGTCGGTGACCTGCACCCGCAGCGCCGTGGGGATGTAGGCCCGCAGCAGCAGGAACGCGCGCGTATCGGCCTTGTAGGTCCGCCAGGCCCGGGCCTCCTCCGGATCCAGCACCTCCGAGTCGCCCAGCGCCGACACCGGGATCTTCGCCTCGCCCGCGATCAGCGAGTCACCCACGACACGGATGCGCGGGGAGCCGTACGCACTGGCGACCACCGCCGCCGCGGCCGTACCGCCGACCAGGCCGCCGAGCAGCGGCAGGGTGCCGAACGGAAGCAGGATCAGGGCGAACGAGACGCCCACGAGGAAGCTGATCAGCCACCACGAGCGGGGGGCGGTGAGGCGTTCTTCGTAGGGGGTGGCGGAGGGCTGCATGGAGCCAAGCTTGGCACGGGATCCGAAACTCCCCGACGCGCGGGTAAGGTCTGCGCCTGTGAGTGGTAGTTCCGCAAGCCTTCAGCCCCCCGCCGACGCGGTGAAACCGGTACGGCATCCCGACGCGCCCGCGCCCGGGGAGTCCCTCGGCGCCCACTACGAACACTGTTTCGGCTGCGGCCCCGGGCAGTCGCACGGGCTGCACCTGGAGGCCCGCGCCGGCGAGGGCGTCTCGCTGACCGCCGAGTTCACCGTCCAGCCCGCCCACCAGGGCGCCCCGGGCCTCGCGCACGGCGGAGTGCTGGCCACGGCCCTCGACGAGACCCTCGGCTCGCTGAACTGGCTGCTGCGGACCATCGCCGTCACCGGCCGGCTGGAGACCGACTTCGTGCGGCCCGTTCCGGTGGGCACCACGCTGTACCTGGAGGCCGAGGTCACCGCCGTCGCCGGACGGAAGATCTACTCCACCGCCACCGGACGCATCGGCGGCCCCGACGGACGCGTCGCCATCCGTGCCGACGCCCTCTTCATCGAGGTCAAGGTCGACCACTTCATCGACCACGGCCGCGAGGAGGAGATCCAGGCCGCCATGAGCGACCCGGACCAGATCAGGCGCGCCCGCGCCTTCGAGGTGAACCCGTGAGCCGTGGCCCCCTCGACGTGCTCATCCGGCGCGTCGACCCCGACGTACCGCTTCCGGCGTACGAGCACCCGGGCGACGCCGGAGCCGATCTGCGCACCACCGAGGCGTGCGAGTTGAAGCCCGGGGAACGGGCCGTACTGCCCACGGGGGTGTCGATCGCCCTGCCCGAGGGGTACGCGGCCTTCGTGCATCCACGCTCCGGCCTGGCCGCCCGCTGCGGTGTCGCCCTCGTCAATGCCCCAGGGACGGTTGACGCCGGGTACCGTGGGGAGATCAAGGTGATCGTGGTGAATCTCGACCCGCGCGAGTCCGTGCGGTTCGAGCGCTTCGACCGGATTGCCCAACTGGTCGTCCAGCAGGTCGAGAAGGTCCGCTTCCATGAGGTGGCGGAGCTTCCCGACTCGGCGCGGGCCGAAGGGGGCTTCGGGTCCACCGGTGGTCACGCCGCGGTGGGCGGCGAGAGCGGCACAAGCGGTCAGGCCGCCGAGGGCGGTCCGACGGGTGGGAATCGATACGCTTCGGTCGTATCCGACCGGGAAGGACAGTGACGTGTTCGGACGTCGCAAGAAGAAGGGTGCCGCCGAGGACGCGGCCGGCGAGGCCGAGCAGGTCGTCGACAGCGTCGACACCGAGGCGGACGAGGAAGTGGAGGCCGGGCGCGAGCGCGTCCGGCTGGAGCCCGAGCCCCGGCCCGACGGGCCGTGGGACAGCACCGAAGTGCGCGACCCGGCCGAGGGCCGCGTCGACCTCGGCGGACTGTTCGTCCCCGGCGTCGACGGCATGGAGCTGCGCGTGGAGGTCGCCGGTGACGCCATCGTCGCGGCGACCGTCGTGCTGCGCGACAGCGCCGTCCAGCTCCAGGCCTTCGCCGCACCCAAGCGCGAGGGCATCTGGGGCGAGGTTCGCGAGGAGATCGCCTCCGGCATCACCCAGCAGGGTGGCATCGTCGACGAGGTCGAGGGACCGCTGGGCTGGGAACTGCGCGCCCAGGTGCCGGTGCAGCTGCCCGACGGCACCGGCGGCTTCCAGGTCGTGCGGTTCGTCGGCGTGGACGGCCCGCGCTGGTTCCTGCGCGGTGTTATCTCCGGCCAGGGCGCCGTGCAGCCGCAGGCCGCGGGTCTGCTGGAGCAGATCTTCCGCGACACGGTCGTGGTCCGCGGCGAGGGCCCGATGGCGCCCCGCGACCCGATCGTCCTCAAGCTGCCCAACGACGCCCAGATGGTCCCCGAGGGCGTCCAGCAGGAGGAGGGCTCGCGCTTCTCCGGCGGGATGGGGCAGCTGCAGCGGGGCCCGGAGATCACCGAGGTCCGCTAGTAGCTCCGCCCTGGTTCAGCAGGGGTACACGGGCCGCGCCTTCGAGGGGTGCGGCCCGTTTTTGCGGGTGCGCGCCGCCGGGGTGCGCGTCAGGGCCGGGCGCGAGTCGGCTGTGGCTGCTCGCGCGGTTCCCCGTGCTCCTTTCGGGGCGCCATACTGGCGCACAGCCGATGGGGGAGGCGCCGTGAGCGGTGTGATCACCGAGACCATGGTTCGGGTCGAGGACGTCCACAAGTCGTACGGGCGCGGTGCCGCCGTCGTCCATGCCCTGCGCGGGGTCTCCCTGGAGGTGCGGCGCGGTGAGCTCGTCGCCCTCAAGGGCCGCTCGGGCTCCGGCAAGACCACCCTGCTGAACATCGTCGGCGGGCTCGACACACCCGACCGGGGCCGGGTGGAGGTCGACGGGCTGCGGCTGGGGGAGCTGGGCGAGAGCGAACTGCTGCGGCTGCGCCGGGACCGGATCGGTTTCGTCTTCCAGTCCTTCGGGCTCATCCCGATCCTCACCGCGGCCGAGAACGTCGGCGTACCGCTGCGGCTGCGCCGTGCCGACCCGCGCGAGCGCGAGGAACGCGTCGAGCTGCTGCTGTCCCTCGTCGGGCTTGCCGGGCACGCGGCCCAGCGCCCCGGCGAGCTGTCCGGCGGCCAGCAGCAGCGGGTCGCCATCGCCCGCGCCCTCGCCAACCGCCCGGCGCTGATCGTCGCCGACGAACCGACCGGCCAGCTCGACGCCGAGACCGGGCACGCCGTCATGGAGCTGTTGCGGGCCGTCGTCCGCAGCGAGCGGGCCACCGCGCTGGTCGCCACCCATGACGCGACCCTGCTGGACCTGGCCGACCGGGTGCTGGAGTTGAGCGACGGCGAGATCGTCGAGCACTGAACCGGCCGGCTCGTCAGGGTTGCGTCAAAGTTGCCCGTCGCCCGCCCCTCTGTCCCGTTCGCCGTGATTGTTGGCCGTAAGGTCGACGCTGCGTAGGCGGCAGTCACGGGAAGACAATGGAGCCATGGCACGCGGCAAGCTTCGGATCTACCTCGGTGCGGCACCCGGCGTGGGCAAGACCTACGCCATGCTCTCCGAGGCGCACCGCCGCGTGGAGCGGGGCACCGACTGCGTCGTGGCCTTCGTCGAGCACTACGGCCGGCCGCGCACGGAGGTGATGCTCCACGGCCTGGAGCAGGTGCCGCGCAGGCAGCTGGAGTACCGGGACACCACCTTCGGTGAGATGGACGTCGACGCCGTGCTGCGCCGGGCGCCCGCCGTCGCCCTGGTGGACGAGCTCGCCCACACGAACGTCCCCGGCTCGCGCAACGCCAAGCGCTGGCAGGACGTCGAGGAGCTGCTCGCCGCCGGCGTCGACGTGGTCTCGACCGTCAACATCCAGCACCTGGAGTCACTCGGCGACGTCGTCGAGTCCATCACGGGCGTACGGCAGCGGGAGACCGTCCCGGACGAGGTGGTCCGGCGGGCCGACCAGATCGAGCTGGTCGACATGTCCCCGCAGGCCCTGCGCCGCCGCATGGCCCACGGCAACATCTACAAGCCCGACAAGGTCGACGCGGCCCTGTCCAACTACTTCCGGCCCGGCAACCTCACCGCCCTGCGCGAGCTGGCGCTGCTGTGGGTCGCCGACCGGGTGGACGAGTACCTCAACGAGTACCGCAGCGAGCACCGGGTCTCCAAGATCTGGGGCTCGCGCGAGCGGATCGTGGTCGGCCTGACCGGCGGCCCCGAGGGACGCACGCTGATCCGCCGGGCCGCGCGGCTGGCCGAGAAGGGCGCCGGCGGGGAAGTCCTCGCCGTGTACATAGCGCGCAGCGACGGGCTGACCTCGGCCTCCCCGAAGGAACTGGCCGTCCAGCGCACCCTCGTGGAGGACCTCGGCGGCACCTTCCACCACGTGGTCGGCGACGACATACCGGTCGCCCTGCTGGACTTCGCGCGCGGTGTCAACGCCACCCAGATCGTGCTGGGCTCCTCACGCCGCAAGGCCTGGCAGTACGTCTTCGGGCCCGGCGTCGGCGCCACGGTCGCCCGCGAGTCCGGCCCCGACCTCGACGTGCACATCGTCACCCACGAGGAGGTCGCCAAGGGACGCGGACTGCCCGTGGCCCGCGGCGGACGACTCGGGCGGGCCCGGATCATCTGGGGCTGGGGAGTGGGCCTGATGGGCCCCGCGGTCCTCGCCGTGCTGCTGAACACGGTCGACCTCGGGCTCGCCAACGACATGCTGCTGTTCCTGGCGGTCACCGTCGCCGCCGCGCTGCTCGGCGGCCTGCTGCCCGCCCTGGCCTCGGCGGCCTTCGGCTCACTGCTGCTGAACTACTTCTACACCCCGCCCCTGCACCGGCTGACCATCGCCGACCCCAAGAACATCGTCGCCATCGCGATCTTCTTCGGCGTCGGCATGTCGGTCGCCTCGGTGGTGGACCTGGCCGCCCGGCGCACCCACCAGGCCGCCCGGCTGCGTGCCGAGTCGGAGATCCTCTCCTTCCTCGCCGGGAACGTGCTGCGCGGTGAGACCAGCCTCGAGGAGCTGCTGGAGCGGGTCCGGGAGACCTTCGCGATGGAGTCGGCCGCGCTGCTGGAACGGGCGAGCGACGTCGAGCCGTGGACCTGCGCCGGGCGCGCCGGGTTCGGGCGCCCGCTCCAGCGGCCCGAGGACGCCGACGTCGACATGCCCGTCGGCGACCACATGGCGCTCGCGCTGACCGGCCGCGTGCTGCCCGCCGAGGACCGCCGGGTGCTCGCCGCCTTCGCCGCGCAGGCCGCCGTCGCCCTGGACCGCCGGCGCCTGCAGGAGGAGGCCGACCAGGCCCGCACGCTCGCCGAGGGCAACCGCATCCGCACCGCCCTGCTGGCCGCCGTCAGCCACGACCTGCGCACCCCGCTGGCCGGCATCAAGGCCGCCGTCTCCTCGCTGCGCTCCGACGACGTGGCCTGGTCCGAGGAGGACCAGGCGGAGCTGCTGCAGGGCATCGAGGAGGGCGCCGACCGGCTCGACCACCTCGTCGGCAACCTCCTCGACATGTCCCGCCTGCAGACCGGCACGGTGACCCCGATCATCCGCGAGATCGACGTGGACGAGGTGGTCCCGATGGCCTTGGTCGGCGTGCCCGAGGACAGCGTCGAGCTGGACGTGCCCGAGACCCTGCCGATGGTCGAGGTCGACCCCGGGCTGCTGGAGCGGTCCGTGGCCAACCTGGTGGAGAACGCGGTCAAGTACAGCCCGAAGGGGCGCTCCGTGCTGGTCTCCGCCAGCGCCATCGCCGACCGGGTCGAGGTGCGGGTGGTGGACGGCGGCCCGGGCGTGCCGGACGAGGCCAAGGACCGGATATTCGAGCCGTTCCAGCGGTACGGTGACGCCCCGCGCGGCGCCGGAGTCGGGCTCGGCCTGGCGGTCGCCCGGGGCTTCGCGGAGGCCATGGGAGCCACCCTCAACGCCGAGGACACGCCGGGCGGCGGACTCACCATGGTCCTCAGCCTGCGCGCGGCAGGATCGCGTCCCGAGCCCCTCGAAGCGGGCCGGGACAGCGCAGAACCAGAAAGGCAGACCCTATGCTGAGCCCGAATGGGGGTACCCCCCCAACCCCCACGAGGGTGCTCGTGGTCGACGACGAGCCGCAGATCGTGCGCGCCCTCGTGATCAACCTCAAGGCGCGCAAGTACGAGGTCGACGCGGCCCCCGACGGCGGGACCGCCCTCGAACTCGCCGCCTCCCGGCACCCCGACGCGGTCGTGCTCGACCTGGGCCTGCCCGACATGGACGGCGTCGAGGTGATCAGAGGCCTGCGCGGCTGGACCCGGGTGCCCATCCTGGTGCTGTCCGCCCGGCACTCCTCCGACGAGAAGGTGGAGGCGCTGGACGCGGGCGCCGACGACTACGTCACCAAGCCGTTCGGCATGGACGAGTTGCTGGCCCGGCTGCGCGCGGCCGTACGCCGGGCCGAGCCGGTCGGGCCCGGCGAGGACGACCTGACGAGCGTCGAGACCGAGGGCTTCACCGTCGACCTCGCCGCCAAGAAGGTCAACCGCGCCGGCAAGGACGTCCGGCTCACCCCGACCGAGTGGCACCTGCTGGAGGTGCTGGTCCGCAACACCGGCCGCCTGGTCAGCCAGAAACAGCTGCTGCAGGAGGTGTGGGGGCCGTCGTACGGGACGGAGACGAACTATCTGCGCGTGTACATGGCCCAGCTGCGCAGGAAGCTCGAGACCGACCCGTCGCATCCCCGGCACTTCGTCACGGAGCCCGGAATGGGCTACCGGTTCGAGAAGTGAGCTGGGCTACGGCACCGTCGGTGCGTCCCGGTACGCTTCAGGTATGAGTGCTGTTCCTCGTTCCGAAAAGCCGGCCGGCCGGTTCCGGCGCATGCTCGACCGGCTCTCCTCGTCGCAGGAGGACCTGGAGTCCGAGGAGCTGCGCGTGGACGCCGAGACGGCGGGCTGTACGAAGATCGGTGACTGCCACGACCGGCAGATCGTCACCGTAACTGGTACCTTGCGCACGGTCACCCTGCGTCCGCGTGCCGGGGTCCCGGCGCTGGAGGCCGAGCTGTTCGACGGCTCCGCCGCGCTGGACGTGGTGTGGCTCGGCAGGCGTTCCATCGTGGGCATAGAACCGGGGCGCAAGCTGATCGCATCGGGCCGGATCTCCATGAGCCGTGGCCGCCGGGTGCTCTTCAACCCCAAGTACGAACTGCGACCCCTCGGACGGGAGTAGCCGGTGACGTCCCTCGACAAGCCGACCGAAGGCACCGACCAGAGTCAGCCCGACGCGGCCGGTGACGCCCGCGCGGTGACCGAGGCCGCGCTGTTCGAGGCGTTCGGCGGTGTCCGCGGCATGGTCGAGACGGTCGTGCCGGGCCTGCTCTTCGTCGCGATCTTCACGGTCAACAAGAACCTCCACATGTCCGCGCTCGCCGCGCTGGCCGTGTCGCTGGTTCTCGTCGTGGTCCGGCTCGCCATGAAGGACACCGTCAAGCACGCCTTCAGCGGGGTCTTCGGTGTGGCCTTCGGTGTGGTCTTCGCGATGTTCACCGGCAACGCCAAGGACTTCTACCTCCCCGGCATGCTCTACACGCTGGGCCTGGCGCTGGCCTACATCTTCACGACCTTGGCCGGCGTGCCCCTGATCGGTCTGATCCTCGGCCCGGTCTTCAAGGAGAACCTCTCCTGGCGCACCCGCAACCCCGGCCGCAAGAAGGCCTACGCGAAGGCCAGTTGGGCCTGGGGCCTGATCCTGCTCGCCAAGTGCGCGATCCTCTTCCCGCTCTACTGGTGGTCCGACACCGCCAAGCTCGGCTGGGTCCTGATCGCCCTGAAGATCCCGCCGTTCCTGCTGGCGGTCTGGCTCACCTGGGTCTTCCTCGCGAAGGCGCCCGCGCCGATCGACGTGTTCGCGGAGATGGAGGCCGAGGAGAAGGCGGAGCAGGAGCGCAAGGCCGCGCTGGCCGCCGAGGGCGGCGAGCAGGCGGGCGGACGGCACCGCCGCGGGGCGTAGACAGCCGTCGTACGACGAAAAAGGGCGCCCTTGTCAGCAAGGGCGCCCTTTCCCGCAGGCTCAGCCTTCTTCCCGGCGCACCGACAGCAGCTCCTCCAGCTGCTCCTCGCGGGCCTGGGCGGCCACGAAGAGGAGTTCGTCGCCCGGCTCCAGGGAGTCCTCCTTGGACGGGGTCAGGACGCGGGTGCCGCGGATGATCGTGACCAGGGAGGTGTCCTCGGGCCACTCGACGTCGCCGACCTGGGTGCCGGCCAGGGCCGACTCCTCCGGCAGGGTCAGCTCGACGAGGTTGGCGTCGCCGTGGCTGAAGCGGAGCAGGCGGACCAGGTCACCGACGCTCACCGCCTCCTCGACCAGGGCGGACATCAGGCGCGGGGTGGAGACGGCCACGTCCACGCCCCAGGCCTCGTTGAACAGCCACTCGTTCTTCGGGTTGTTGACGCGGGCGACGACGCGCGGGACGCCGTACTCCGTCTTCGCGAGCAGCGAGACGACCAGGTTGACCTTGTCGTCGCCGGTCGCGGCGATGACGACGTTGCAGCGCTGCAGCGCGGCCTCGTCCAGGGAGGTGATCTCGCAGGCGTCGGCCAGCAGCCACTCCGCCTGGGGCACCCGCTCCACCGAGATGGCGGTCGGGGCCTTGTCGATGAGCAGGACCTCGTGGCCGTTCTCCAGCAGCTCGCCCGCGATCGAGCGGCCGACGGCGCCGGCTCCGGCAATGGCGACCCTCATCAGTGACCGCCCTCCTCTTCAGGGCCCTGGGCGAACGCCGCCTCGACCTTCTCGACGTCGTCCGACCGCATCATCACGTGCACGAGGTCGCCCTCCTGCAGGACCGTCTGCGAGGTCGGCAGGATCGCCTCGCCCAGGCGGGTCAGGAACGCCACGCGGACGCCCGTCTCCTCCTGCAGCTTGCTGATCTTGTGGCCGACCCACTGCGTGGAGGCGTGCACCTCGGCGAGCTGCACCCCGCCGGTGGGGTCCCGCCACAGCGGCTCGGCACCGGAGGGCAGCAGCCGGCGCAGCATCTGGTCCGCCGTCCAGCGGACCGTCGCCACGGTGGGGATGCCGAGGCGCTGGTAGACCTCGGCACGGCGCGGGTCGTAGATACGGGCGGCCACGTTCTCCACGCCGAACATCTCGCGGGCCACGCGCGCGGAGATGATGTTGGAGTTGTCACCGCTGGAGACGGCGGCGAAGGCGCCCGCCTCCTCGATGCCCGCCTCGCGCAGGGTGTCCTGGTCGAAGCCGACCCCGGTGACCCGGCGACCCCCGAATCCCGGGCCCAGCCGGCGGAAGGCGGTGGGGTCCTGGTCGATCACGGCGACCGTGTGGCCCTGTTGCTCCAGGGTCTGGGCAAGAGCGGAGCCCACTCTTCCGCAGCCCATGATGACGATGTGCACGACCGTCCTTCCGGTGTCCAAAAGTTACTGCTCAGCATCAGGGTCTCAGACCGACGCCCAAAGCTACACAGGGGCGCCGGGGGTGGGCACCCCCGTGCGCGGGTTCGCCGTGATCACCGTCCGCGATCATGCGCGTGAGCGGCGTCAGTGGTCCCCGTCGGCGATCACCGGGGGCGGGCGGCGGCGAGTGATGCTGCGCACGCTGCACAGGGTCAGGATTCCGAGGCCGAGCAGGGCGAGGGTCGCTCCGATCAGCTCCGCGGTGGCGGGCATAGGTCCTCCGAGGTGCGACGACATGCGGGATCTGCCATCTAGGCACGGGGAGCGCGCGGACCACGGAATCCGCAGTAACGTGCGCCTCTGATTTCACTCGTGAGGCAGATCCGGGATGCCGGGTGGGCGGCAGCCTGTTCGAAGGCCTACGATCCTCTGTCGTGTCCAAACTGACCGACGTGCCCAAACGGATCCTGATCGGGCGCGCACTGCGCAGTGACCGGCTGGGCGAAACGCTCCTGCCGAAGCGCATCGCACTCCCCGTCTTCGCCTCCGACCCGCTGTCCTCCGTCGCCTACGCGCCGGGGGAGGTCCTGCTGGTCCTGTCCATCGCGGGCGTGTCGGCGTACCACTTCAGCCCGTGGATCGCCGTCGCGGTCGTGGTGCTGATGTTCACCGTGGTCGCCTCCTACCGGCAGAACGTCCACGCGTACCCGAGCGGCGGCGGCGACTACGAGGTCGCCACGACCAACCTCGGCGCCAAAGCCGGTCTGACCGTGGCGAGCGCCCTGCTCGTGGACTACGTCATGACCGTCGCCGTCTCCATCGCCTCCGGCATCGAGAACCTCGGCTCCGCGATCCCCTTCGTCGTCCAGCACAAGGTGCTGTGCGCGGTCATCGTGATCGTGCTGCTGACGCTGATGAACCTGCGCGGCGTGAAGGAGTCCGGCAAGCTCTTCGCGATCCCGACGTACGTGTTCGTCGGCGGCGTCTTCATCATGATCGCGTGGGGTGCCGTCCGGGGCCTGATCCTCGGCCACACCATGCGAGCACCGACCGCCGACTACCACATCAACGCCGAGCACCAGGGTCTCGCGGGCTTCGCGCTGGTCTTCCTGCTGCTGCGGGCCTTCTCCTCGGGCTGTGCGGCCCTCACCGGTGTCGAGGCCATCTCCAACGGCGTCCCGGCCTTCCGCAAGCCCAAGTCGAAGAACGCGGCGACCACGCTCGCCCTGATGGGCCTGCTGGCCGTCACCATGTTCTGCGGCATCATCGCCCTCGCGATGACGACCAAGGTCCACATGGCCGAGAACCCGGCCGTCGACCTGATCCACAACGGCCACCCGCTCGGCTCCGGCTACGTCCAGAACCCGGTGATCTCCCAGGTCGCCGAGGCGGTCTTCGGCAAGGGCAGCTTCCTGTTCATCGTCCTCGCGGCGGCGACGGCCCTGGTCCTGTTCCTGGCGGCGAACACGGCGTACAACGGCTTCCCGCTGCTCGGCTCGATCCTCGCCCAGGACCGCTACCTCCCGCGCCAGCTGCACACCCGCGGCGACCGGCTCGCCTTCTCCAACGGCATCGTGCTGCTCGCCGGCACCGCGGCGCTGCTGACCGTCATCTACGGCGCTGACTCCACGCGGCTGATCCAGCTGTACATCGTCGGCGTGTTCGTGTCCTTCACGCTCAGCCAGATCGGCATGGTCCGGCACTGGAACCGGCACCTGCGGGTCGAGAAGGACCAGGCCAAGCGCCGCCACATGATCCGCTCCCGTGCGATCAACGCGTTCGGCGCCTTCCTGACCGGCCTGGTGCTGGTCGTGGTGCTGATCACCAAGTTCACGCACGGCGCATGGGTGGCCGTGCTCGGCATGTGCATCTTCTATGCGACCATGACCGCGATCCGTAGGCACTACGACCGCGTCGCCGAGGAGATCGCCGCCCCCGAGGAGCCGGACGACGACCTCGTCCGCCCGTCCCGGGTGCACTCGGTCGTCCTGATCTCCAAGATCCACCGCCCGACGCTGCGCGCCCTGGCCTACGCCAAGCTGATGCGCTCGGACACCCTGGAGGCCCTGACGGTCAACGTCGACCCGGCCGAGACCAAGGCGCTGCGCGACGAGTGGGAGCGGCGCGGCATCGACGTACCGCTGAAGGTCCTGGACTCGCCCTACCGGGAGGTCACCCGCCCGGTGATCGAGTACGTCAAGGGCCTGCGCAAGGAGTCCCCGCGCGACGCCGTCTCGGTGATCATCCCCGAGTACGTGGTCGGCCACTGGTACGAGCACCTGCTGCACAACCAGAGCGCGCTGCGCCTGAAGGGCCGCCTGCTGTTCACACCCGGCGTGATGGTCACCTCCGTGCCCTATCAGCTGGAGTCCTCCGAGGTCGCCCGCAACCGTGCCCGCAAGCGGCAGGAATGGAGCGCACCGGGTGCGGTCCGACGCGGTCCGGCGGCGGAGCGGCCCAAGGAGCCGTCGACAGCCAAGGACTGAGCGCCGCGCCCCCGGTCCGGAGCACCGGGCCCGGGGCCGCGGCCCGCGGTGAGCGGCCGGACGACAGCCACGTAGACTGGTGGGCTGTTGTCCGGCCGTTTCCCGTTCCCGATCTGGAGTCACCCCGCCATGCAGGCAGAACCGAAGAAGTCGCTGGTCGGGGAGGAGTACGAGGTCGAGATCGGCCCGGTCGCCCACGGCGGTCACTGCATCGCCCGTACGTCCGAGGGGCAGGTGCTGTTCGTCCGGCACACGCTGCCGGGCGAGCGGGTGGTGGCGAGGGTGACCGAGGGCGAGGAGGGAGCCCGCTTCCTGCGCGCGGACGCCGTACGGATCCTGGAGGCGTCCAAGGACCGCATCGAGGCCCCCTGCCCCTTCGCCGGACCGGGACGCTGCGGTGGCTGCGACTGGCAGCACGCCAAGCCGGGCGCCCAGCGCCGGCTGAAGGGCGAGGTGATCGCCGAGCAGCTCAAGCGGCTCGCGGGCCTCACCCCCGAAGAGGCCGGCTGGGACGGCACGGTGGTGCCGGCCGAGGGCGACAAGCTGCCCGCGGGTCAGGTCCCGCAGTGGCGCACCCGCGTGCAGTACGCCGTCGACGCCGAGGGCCACGCGGGCCTGCGCCGCCACCGCTCGCACGAGGTCGAACGCATCGACCACTGCATGATCGCGGCGGAGGGCGTCAGCGAGCTGGGCATCGAGCGGCGCGACTGGACCGGAATGGAGACGGTCGAGGCGATCGCGGCGACCGGCTCGCAGGACCGCCAGGTGATCCTCACCCCGCGCCCGGGCGGCCGGCTCCCGCTGGTCGAACTGGACAGGCCGGTGTCGGTCCTCCGGGTCGACGAGAAGTCCGGCGGGGTGCACCGCGTCCACGGCCGCCCCTTCGTCCGCGAACGCGCCGACGGCCGTACGCACCGGGTGGGCAACGGCGGTTTCTGGCAGGTCCATCCGAAGGCGGCGGACACCCTGGTGACGGCGGTCATGCAGGGCCTGCTGCCCCGCAAGGGCGAGATGGCCCTGGACCTCTACTGCGGAGTGGGCCTGTTCGCGGGGGCGTTGGCCGACCGCCTCGGTGAGCAGGGCGCGGTCCTCGGCGTCGAGTCCGGCAAGCGGGCGGTCGAGGACGCCCGCCACAACCTCGCGGACTTCCCCCGGGTCCGCATCGAACAGGGCAAGGTCGAGTCGGTCCTGCCGCGCACCGGCATCACCGAGGTCGACCTGATCGTCCTGGACCCCCCGAGGGCCGGCGCGGGCCGCGACACGGTCGCCCACCTCACCTCCCTCGACGCGCGCCGCATCGCCTACGTCGCCTGCGATCCCGCCGCACTGGCCCGTGACCTGGCGTACTTCCGCGAGGGCGGATACCGGGTGCGGACACTGCGGGCGTTCGACCTGTTTCCGATGACGCATCATGTGGAGTGCGTGGCGATTCTTGAGCCCGCAGCAAAGGGACTCTGACCTGCTGATTCTGACGGAGCGTCAGGTGATGGTTCCTGGCGGGAATTCTGTCCAGCGACCGTCTCCAGGGAGTCTCGGAGATCGTGCGGAATGCCGAGGGCCTTGACGCCACGGACGTAGGCATTCTGATAAAGGAACGGGAACTCCTCGTCGCCCACGACGTCAGTCCCGTACGGATGCCGGACGTTCTGGCCCTGGCGATGCGCTGGCTGACAAGCAAAGCAGAGCAAGCGGATTCCACCGGCAAGGTTCGGGTTCGGCCTGGGGGGGGCGCACGGACGCATTCACTCGTGGTGCTTTGCGGCCCGATCCTGTCCGGCCCCGACCGGTCCCGTGTTCAGTTGCAGTGCCAGAGTGCCGGGAGATCGGCGGACTTGCCGCCGTCGACCGGTGCGGAGCCGGCGATCGTGGAGTCGGTGGTGATGGTCGTGAGGGAACCCCGGCCGTCGAGGGCGGGCTTGGCCTGGGTGAGCTGCCAGAGGTTGGTCTTGCCCGTGCCGAGGATCAGGCCGTCCGCGTTGATGGCGGTGGCGTCCTGGCCGCCCGGCAGCTTCTTGGCCTTACCGTCCTTGTCCCACAGGACGGCGAAGTAGCCGAAGTCGGCGGTGAGGCCGTGGCCTACGAGGCGACCGTCGGAGATCGCCGAGACGGCGGCGTTCGGCGCACCGGACGGAAGCGGCAGGGCCTTGGCGACGCCGTCCCGCCACACGTACGGGCGCCAGGTGCCCGCGGGGTTGGACACCGCGGTGACGGCGACCGTGCCGTCGGTGTCGACGCCCTCCACCTCGCTGCCGCGCGGGAAGCCGGTGGGCTCGAGCACAGTGCCGGGCTTGTCGGCGGGCCACATGTACACCTTGGTGTAGTTGTTGTCGTCGGCACCGTACCCGTAGCCGTAGATGTCCCCGTGCTCGGTGACGGCCGCCGCGACGACGTCGTGCGCCCCGGCGGGAACGGGAAGGCGCTCGAGCTTGCTCCCCCGGGAGCGGACGGGATAGTTCTCGGTCTGGGGCCAGCCCTCGGTGCTGCCGACGACCTTCGTGGCCCCGCCGACCACCGTGCCGCTGCTGTTGACGCCGCGGACCCAGAGGCCGTCCTCGGCGTCCGCCACGGTGCCGAGGTCGGTGTAGGCGCCGCCGGTCCACAGTGCGGCGTGCTTCTTCGTGCCGCTGGAGCCGCTCGGGACCTCGACCGTGCCCGCGTAGACGCCCGTGCCGGCCGTGGCGGTGACGGTGCCCGCGGTGACGTCCTGGCCCACCGGCAGGTGCGTGGGCTGCCGGTAGCCGCAGGCGGCCCCGCCGGCCTGCGCGGCCGGGGCCGCCTGGGCGGCGGGCGCGAGGGCCGTGGTACCGGTCGCGGTCAGTGCCGCAGCGAGGAGGGAGGTGGCAATGCGTTGCTTGTTCGGCACCTGAGACATCCTTTGCAAAGCGCAAAATACGTCTCTCAAGCATTGGCATCGGTCCTATATATAACCCATACCGCAGCTATAGCTGCCCGTTCGGTCTGCAACTACCACCCCCGTCGGGGAACCGATGACCGGTATATGATCTTGGGTGTCTGCCGTTCAGGCAGGCCAAGGATCGGTTCGTGGGGGAACGAAATGCGATTTCATGTCATGGGGCCGATCGAGGTATGGAGAGAAGGCCGAGAAGTAGAGCTGCAAGGCTCGAAAATCACGACCGTTCTGGCCGTCCTGGTGCTGTCGAGGGGCCGGGTCGTCTCCGACACCGTCCTCGCGGACCTCCTGTGGGGCGAGGCCCCGCCTGCCACGGCCCAGGCGCAGATACAGACCTATGTGTCCCGGCTGCGCGGTCTGCTGGGGCCCGAGGTGCGGATCGAGCGGCAGCGGCCGGGGTACCGCATCAGCAGCAAGTTGCACAGCCTTGATCTGGTGGAGTTCGAGCAGCTGACCGCGCTCGGACGCCACGCAACGGCTTCCGGCCGCCCTGACCAGGCGTCCGCGCACTTCACCGCCGCGCTGGCGCTGTGGCGAGGCCCTGCGCTCGCGGGAGCCAGCGAGTTCCTGCTCTCGGCCGAGGGGCCGCAGCTGGAGGAGGCGCGCCTCGTCGTCCTCGAGGACCGTATCGACGCGGACCTCGAGGACGGCCGGCACGCCGAACTGATCGCCGAGTTGATGGCCCTGGTGAGCGCCCACCCGCACCGGGAACGGCCCCGCGCACAGCTGATGTGCGCGCTGCACCGCTGCGGCCGGCTCGTGGAGGCCCTGGAGGTGTATCACGAATACCGCAGGCTGCTGGTCAACGACTTGGGACTGGAGCCCGGCAGACTGCTCCAGGAGGTGCACCACAGGGTGCTCACCGACGACTCGACGCCGTCGTCGGGCCAGGAGAGCGGATCATCGCGCGGTGTGTTGTCGTCCGTGTCCGTGGCCCAGGCCGCTCCGACGGTGACCGCGAAGCCCGTGTTCGAGGCCGGGCCGGCGCGCGGCGGCACACCGGCGGTTCCGCCGGCGCAATTGCCGCCTCCTCCCGCGGATTTCACCGGCCGTACGGCCGAACTGGACGAGGTCTGCACGTGGTTGGCGAACCGGGACGACCACGAGGGCGCTCCGGCGGTCTGTACGGTCCTGGGCATGCCCGGCATCGGCAAGACCGCGCTGGCGCTCCACGCGGCGCACCGGCTGCGGACCCAGTACCCGGACGGGCAGGTGTACATCGACCTCGACGCGGCCAACCGGTCGGCCGGGCCCGCCGGGACGTTGCGCGACCTGCTGGGCGCGCTCGGCGTCGACGCCGCCGCGATGCCGGAGAGCCTCGGTGAGCTCGCCCGCTACTACCGCAGTTGTGTCTCCGGGCGCCGCCTGCTGATCGTCATCGGCAACGCACGGAGCGAGGACGAGATCCGTCCTCTGCTGCCTGGTACATCCGGCTGCGGAGTGCTGGTCACCAGCCGCGGCCGACTGGCCGCATTAGAAGGTGCCCGCAGCGTGATCCTCGGTGAACTGAGCCACGAGGAGTCCTTGGAGCTGCTGACCCGGATCGTCGGCCCGCGACGTACGGCCCGCGAGCCGCAGGCGGCGTCCCGCATCGTCGAGCTGTGCGCCGGTCATCCGCTCGCCGTGCGGGTCAGCGGTGCCAGGCTCGCGGCCCGGCCGCACTGGACGCTCGCCAGACTGGCCGGCCGACTGGCCGATCAGGACCGCATCCTGGACGAACTCGAGCTGGGCGACCTGCGGGTCAGGGCGCGGATCGAGGAAACCTACGCGGCGTGCCGCGAGGACGCGCGACGCACACTGCTGGCCCTCGCGACGCTGGGTACCTCGCCGTTCCCGCTGTCCTTGGCCGTCTTGGCCGTCGGCAAACCGGCCGAGGAGACACAGAACCTCATCGACGAACTCGTCGACCACCACCTGCTCATGGTTCACGACGACGCCGAGGACTGCTACCGCATGCACCCGCTGACCTGGGTCATGGCCTGGGAGCACGCTCATGCCGAGGGCATGGAGCCGCTGCGCGTCGACGACACCGTCGTGCCGTGCGTTCCGGCCGGCGGAGTCGGTCACCCCCTCAGCGCGGCCTGACACGGCCGACCGTCGGTGGCCTTCGGCCGCCGCCCGCGACCGTCTGCGGCTGAGCCCGGAGAGGGCTCAGCCGCAGGGTCGTCCCCGTCGGGGGTTACGGGGACGTCATCCGGCGGAGAGGACGCTGACATCTCCGCCGTCGGTGTGGGCCTTGATCTTGTGCGGGGAAGCCGGGTCGGTCTTCACCGCGACCTTGCGGTCCCCGCCGTCCGTCTGCGCGGTCACGGCGTACGTGCTCTGCGGCAGGCGGACCGTGACGTCGCCGCCGCCGGACTCCACCCTCACCTGGTCGGGTACGGCGGCGAAGGAGGCGGAGGCGTCGCCTCCGTCCACGAGGGCGGTCACCGTCTTGGCACTGGACTCCGAGACCTGCACGGACCCGCCCTCGGACTTGGCGTAGGTGGTACCGGACAGGCCGCGGACGGTGATCTCGCCGCCGCCGAGCGTGAGATGGGCCGCGACCGCCGCAGGCACCTCCACCCGGTACTTCACGCTGCACTTGTCGGCGTCGGCGCCGCAGCCGGGGTTCTTGAGCAGCAGCTCGCCACCCTTGACGGAGTGTTCGGTCCGCGGCTTGCCGTCGCTGTACTCGTACTTCTCGGTGACCTTGACGGCGCCGCTGTTGCCACCGACGACTTCGATGGATCCCGCATAGTCG
The DNA here is from genome assembly GCF_040652655.1 of Streptomyces sp. NPDC048191. Lineage (NCBI taxonomy): Bacteria > Bacillati > Actinomycetota > Actinomycetes > Kitasatosporales > Streptomycetaceae > Streptomyces > Streptomyces sp. NPDC048191. Next base: position 5,418 of record NZ_JBEZMO010000020.1, on the reverse strand, counting down.
TCGACGCGCAGCGACGTGACCTTCTCGGTGACCTCGTAGGACTTCTCACCGCTCTTGGGCGGCGTCAAGGAGCAGGCCGTCGCCAGGGAGGCGGTGACCGCGCACAGCGCGGCCAGCTTCGCGGCGTTGGTGAGACGGGAGGATTGCGACGTGGTCGTCATGGCAGTGGAGTTCCTCATGCAGTGCTGGAAGCGGTGACGGGACGAGACCGTCGGACGGACGGCGCCGAGGCGTTCGCGCGCTGCCGGCGGTCAGCTCTCGCGCGCCTTCAGGCGCCAGGGCGAGCCGTCGGCGAAGGCCGCGACGTGTTTGAACCGACCGGTGGTCTCGGCGACCCAGAAGCGGTTCGCGACGATGATGGGCGGGACCGGCAGTACCCTTCGTGGCTGCCGGAAGGCGACGTGCACGTCCTCAACATGGCGGGGAACCTTTCCCCAGGCGACGGTCCAGTGCTGCCCGTCCCGTTCACCGTGGCACGCGTCGCGCAACAAGGTGGGAGCGAGGAAGGACGACACCATGGCATCCACGCAGTCGCCCGCGCTGTCGTAAACTGCCAGTGAGGTACGCCTCTCGCTGCTCCGGCCGATCCGCAGGGACCAGCCGCTGAGCGGGAGGGACAGTTTCCTCATGTCGGTGCCGGCGAAGCCGTCGTCGATGGACTTGCTCTTGAGCAGCACGGGCTGCTCTCCCTTCTCGGAGAGATGCGCTTGACGGGATTCGTCCCGAGACGAAGACGCGTGTTTCTCTGACCTGGGTCGTCGGGTGGCCGCCCGGCGACCCAGATTTCTTTACGGGATCTCTACTCGATCTCCTTGAGGGACCTTTCCACAGAGGCCACGCGCGCACTGATGTCCGTGAGCTGTGCGGCGATCTCGCCGAGCTTCTGATCCGTCAGTTCCTGTGCCGTCACGGACAGTTCGGTCAGCCGCTGGTACTCCTGCTCCCGCGCCAGCTGAGCCTTGGCCCGTGCCGTGGCGCCCGACTGGCGTATGGCCACGATCAGGACCGGCACGATGAGGACGAGCGATCCGAGAGTCCAGACGACGGCGTCCGGATCGTAGAACGTCACAACTGCTCCTTCTGATTGCTTTCACCGTCTGACGCGCCCTCGAAATGCAGCGTTTCGGCAGCGGTCGCGATGGACTGCGGTGTGATGTGGAAGGCGAAGGGCGTCGTCTCGTAGAACTTCATCGCCTTGCCGTCCTCGGAGAGTTCGAGTCTGGCGGATACGAGCCCTGCTGACTCCAGCTTACGAAGGTGGATCTGCAGCAGTGCCCTGCTGATGCCCAACTCTCGTGCGAGCCGGCTCACATAGTTGCGTTGCCGGGCGACAGCAGCCACGACCCGCATGCGGTGCGGGTTCGACAGCGCCGCCATGACCTGCACCAGATCATCGCCGGTCACACCGGTCTTCGCGGTGTTCCCCTTGCTCATGCCAACAGAAGTTAGCAGGTGCTAGATCATCGAGCAACTGCCCTTCGCCGCAAGGGCCTTCGCGAACGGCCACCCGGCGGCGGGACCAAGGGCCGGATATAGGGCCCGTATAGGACTGATATGCCGCAGTGCAGGGACGGGGTGAGTGAATCGCCCCACCTACGAATCCTGCGAGGAGTTCATTCCATGGCTGAAGAGCGGACCGATGACCGCACCTACCGCGTCGTGCTCAACCACGAGGAGCAGTACTCGATCTGGTGGATCGACCGGGACCTGCCCGCCGGCTGGCGCGCCGAGGGCAAGGAAGGCACCCGGGAGGAGTGCCTCGCTCACATCGACACCGTCTGGACCGACATGCGTCCGCTGAGCCTGCGCCGCCGCATGCAGGAACAGGCCGCCGCCTGACCCGCCCCGGTCCCGCACCGCTTGTCCCGCTCACCGCTGCTGATCACGCAAAGGAACACCATGTCCCCTGAGTCGCAGTCGGGCGACTTCTCCGACGAGAACGCGCTCACTCACGTACTCATCGCCGGCCAGGCCGCGGCCTCGCCCGCGCACACGGCGGTGATCTCGGGTGAGACCGCGCTGAGCTACGCCGAACTGGACGCACGGGCCAATCAGCTGGCCCACTTCCTGCGGGACAGTGGCGCGGGACCGGAAACGCTCGTCGCCGTCTGCATGCGGCGCGGCACCGACCTGCTGACAGCGCTGCTCGGCATCTGGAAAGCAGGCGCCGGCTACGTCCCCCTCGACCCGGGACATCCCCGGCAGCGCACCGAGTGGGTCCTGAACGACACCAAGGCCGCCCTCGTCCTCACTGACGAGGCGTCCGCCGACGCCGTACCCGGCGCCACGGCCCGCCCCCTCGTCATCGAGGCCGTCCGCGAACAGGTCGCCGCACAACCCACGAACGCCCCCGCTGTGGCCGTGGGTCCGCAGAACACCGCCTATGTGCTGTACACCTCCGGCACCACCGGCCGGCCCAAAGGTGTCGTGGTCAGCCACGCGGGTGTCGCCAACCTCAACCGCTGGATGGCCGGCACCCACCAGCTGACGGACACCGACCGCGTCCTGCAGAAGACGCCCCTCACCTTCGACGCCTCGTGCTGGGAACTGTTCGCCCCGCTGCTCGCCGGTGCCACCGTCGTCATGGCACCGCACGGAGCCGAGAGCGACCCCACGGCCCTCGTCCGTGCCGTCGCCGCCCACAACATCACCGTCCTGCAGGTCGTACCCTCCGTCCTCAGGCTCCTGATCGAGGAACCCGCCTGGGCGGACCGCACCGCGCTGCGCCTGGTCCTCTCCGGCGGCGAACCGCTGCACGCCGAACTCGTCCAGCGGCTGCTCCAGAAGACCGACGTCGAGGTCTGGAACAGCTACGGCCCCACCGAGTGCACGGTCAACGCCACCGAGCACCGTTACGACCCCGCCCAGACCGTCGGCTCCGTACCCATCGGCCGCCCCATCCACCACACCCGGGCCCTCGTCCTCGATCGCCACGGCATGCCCGTGCCCATCGGAGTCACCGGTGAACTCCACCTGGGCGGCCCCGGCGTCGCCCGCGGATACCTCGGCCGGCCGGGGCTGACCGCCGACCGCTTCGTCCCCGACCCGTTCGGCCACCCCGGCGAGCGGCTGTACCGCACCGGCGACCTCGTGCGCTGGCGTCCCGACGGCACCCTGGAGTACCTCGACCGCGTCGACCACCAGGTCAAGGTCAACGGCGTCCGCATCGAGCCCGCGGAGATCGAGGCCGCCCTCTCCGCCCACCCCGGCGTCCAGGAATGCGCGGTCACCGCGGCGAAGGCCGACGGCACGGCACGCCTCGTCGCCCACGTCCGCCACGACGGCCCTCTCGACCCCGCCGGGCTGCGCGCCTTCCTGCGCGACCGGCTCCCCGAGACCCACCTGCCGTCCCTCTTCCTCCAGCTCGACGTCTTCCCCCTCACCGCCAACGGCAAGATCGACCGCGCTGCGCTGCCCACCCCCGACCAGGCGCCCGCCACCGGACGGCCCACGCGCGTCGCGCCCCGCACCTCCGCCGAGCACACCGTCGCCGCCGCCTGGCGCGACATCCTCGGTACGGGCACGGGCCAAGGCGATGACGGACTCGGCGTCCTCGACGACTTCTTCCAGCTCGGCGGCACCTCCCTCCAGCTGACCCGGCTCGCCAACAATCTGCGTGCCGCATCCGGCGTGACCATCCCGCTGCGGGCCCTGCTCACCGCCACCACCATCGAGGCCCAGGCCCGGCTCATCGCCCCCGAAGCCACGGCCGACCGCCCCGTCGCCCCGACCTCCCGCGACGGCGCGGCTCTGCCGCTGTCCTTCGGCCAGCGACGCCTGTGGTTCCTCGACCGCATGGCACCCCGCAGCCCCGAATGGGTCACCGGCCTGTGGCTGCGCGTTCCCGAGGGCCTGGACGCCGACGCCGTACGACAGTGCCTCGACGTCCTTCTCGCCCGGCACGAAGTGCTCCGCACCACGTACGCCGCCGTCGACGGCGAGCCGGTGCAGATCCCCGCTGCCGACGGCACCCTGCCCGTACGCACCGTCGCGACCACCCGCGCGGAGCTCACCGCGACGCTGCGCGAAGAACTGTGCCAGGGCTTCGACCTGGTCACCGGCCCGGTGGCCCGGGCCCTGCTGGTCCGGCTGCCCGGCGAGCCGGACGGCCTGCTCCTCACCCTGCACCACATCGCCTCCGACGGCTGGTCCTCCGGCGTCCTGGAGCGCGAACTGCGCCGGCTCCTGACCGACCACGCCGCCCACCGCGCCACCGAACTCCCGCCCCTGCCCGTCCAGTACGCGGACTACGCCGTGTGGGAGCGGCAGCGGCTCACCGACGAGGTGGTGGAGGCGGAACTCACCCACTGGCGAGAGGTCCTCGACGCCATCGAGCCGCTGGCGCTGCCCACCGACCGGCAGCGCCCGTCCGTGCGCGACTCCCTCGGCGACAGCGTCCCCTTCACCGTTCCCGCCACCGTCGCCGAGAGCCTCACGGCCCTCGGCCGGCAGCACGGTGCGACGCCGTTCATGACCCTGCTCACCGCCTACGCCACCCTTCTGGCCCGGCACACCGGCCAGTGGGACATTCCCGTGGGCACGCCCACGGCGGGCCGTGACCGGCCCGAGCTCGAGGGCGTGGTCGGCTTCTTCCTCAACAGCCTCGTGCTGCGCTGCCGGCTCGACGGCGGCCTGGACTTCACCGAGGCCGTCCAGCGCGTCCGCAACGTCTGCCGCGACGCCTTCGCCCACGCGACGCTCCCCTTCGAGCGCCTGGTGGAGACCCTGGAACCCGAACGCGATCTGTCCCGCACGCCTCTGTACCAGGCCGCCTTCGACCTGCACGACGAGCTCTTCGGCGGATCGGCCGAGGCAGCCCAGGCGGTCGAGGTCGCCGAGGACCTGAGCGCCGTCCAGGAGGCACTGAGCGTCGCCAAGACGGACCTGACGCTCTACATGAAGCGGCAGCCCGACGGCTCGTTCGCCGGCAGCCTCGAATACGCCACCTCGCTGTTCGAGCGCGCCACCGTCGAGCGCATCGCCGCCCGCTACGTACGCCTGCTGGAAGCCTTCGCCGCCCAGCCGCACAGCCGCCTCGACGGGATCGACCTGCTGACACAGGAAGAGCGCGGCCGGCTCGCCGAGCGGGCCGCGGGCCCGAGCGCCGAGAGCGACGCCCTCTCCGTACAGGAGCTGGTGGAGCGGCAGGCGGTGGTGGTTCCGGATGCGCCGGCGGTGGTTGGTGTGGATGGGTGTTTGTCGTTTGCGGAGTTGGATGCGCGGGCGAATCAGGTGGCGCGTGTGCTGCGTGGTCTTGGGGTGGGTCCTGAGTCGGTGGTGGGTGTGCTGCTGGATCGTGGTGTGGGGTTGTTGGTGTGTCTGTTGGGTGTGTGGAAGGCGGGTGGGGCGTATGTGCCGCTTGATCCGTCGTATCCGGCTGGGCGTGTGGAGGCGATGTTGTCGGATGCGGGTGCGGGG